>NZ_CP072377.1:931069-1241426 GCF_018128225.1 Leptotrichia sp. oral taxon 218
AATCTGTTTTTTTCAATAAGATATTTTAAATATTTAATTTTAAAAAGAAATAATATAGATGAACTTAATTATAGTGAAAATATAATTTCTGAAAAAATAAAAAATCAAAGTTTCAATTAGAAAAATTCTGAAATTATTAAGTTTAACGGAAAAGAAATTTATATAGAACAAAAATCAAATATAAAAAAATAGGAGGTAATTTATGAGGAAAAAATACATAATATTGTTAATTATTTTATTTCAAAGTATTGTATATTGTAACTCAAATAAATTAATTAATTTGGGATTACATAGTATGAAAAAAGATGAATCAGCAATTGGTGCTGAAATAACGGGTGGATTTGATTATGTTTTAAACAATGATAATTTTAATACATATGTTATGTATTTTAAGGTATATGAAAATCCAGAAAATTCGTATGGTGTTGAATATATAAAAAATTATGATAATAAAGACGAAGTACTCAAATTTTTTTTATCTAAAAAAATAGAGGAATATTATTCTAGAGAGTATATTCCACTAAAAAATGGAGAGAAGTTTTTATATGGAAAATTAGTTTGGGATAATTTAAAATTTAAAAATTCAACAAAATTAGAATTATATTATATTAATAAAGATGATATTGAAATAAAAAAAGTTTATTTCTTTGATAAAATAATTCCTTCAAGTCTATATGATAAATTTGATTATTTTGAAGAAGAAGGGTACTATCCTATATCAATTATTAATGAAGAATTTACAATATTTACTGAAAATAAGATAATTCATAAAAAAAGTCCTTATTTACTGAGTTATGAAAAGAAATTTGTAGAAAAAATATTTGAGTTATTTAAAGATAAAATTCCAAAAGAATATTTTGAATATAGAGAAAAAGGGAAATTTGTAACACAATTTGAAAAAGAACAGGATAAAAATAATGAAAAAAGAAAAAAATTAGAAACAAAAATAAATGATTTATAGAATATATTAGAATATTGAAAAGAGAGTGTCTAGTATTTTATGCAAACTCAAAATATAATGCCAGAGTGCATAAAAATTTTGTACAAATTCAGAATCAAAGTTGAGACAGTCTCTTTTAGATTTTTATCAATGTTCTCCAGTCCATATCCCTAAACCAATTCTCAAAATATTTCAAATCCTCAAATTTAAAAAGAAAGCATCACAGAGCGTTCAAATGACTTTATTTTAAATATCAAGTTGTGGTATAATTAATATATTGAAATTTATAAAAAATAAAAGAGGGAGTGATTTTATGAGAAAAAAAGCTGTTCCTGTGGGGATTGAAGATTTTAAAGAGTTGATACAAGATGAATATTATTATGCAGATAAAACTTTATTAATAGACGAAATGTTAATGAATAAATCAAAAGTTACATTATTTACAAGACCACGAAGATTTGGAAAAACATTGAATATGTCGATGTTGAAATATTTTTTTGATGTAAAAGATAAAGAAGAAAATAAAAAGCTTTTTGAAAATTTGAAAATACATAATAGTGAATATATGAGCGAACAAGGGAAATATCCTGTAATTTTCGTTTCACTGAAGGATTTAAAAGAAGATACTTGGGAAGAATGTCTTGAAAGCGTTAAGGATATTATGTATAAAATTTTTAATGAATATAACTTTTTAAGAGAAAAATTAAATGTTGTTGAAAAAAGACAATTTGATAAAATTTGGGAAATAACAGGAAATGAGAGAAATTTTAAAACATCACTCCTAGATTTATCAAATTATTTAAATAAATATTATGGAGAAAAAGTCATAATTTTAATTGATGAATACGACGCTCCAATAATAAATGCCTTTGATAAAGGATACTACAATGAAGCAATAAACTTTTTTCAAACATTTTACAGTTCAGCATTAAAGACTAATAATTCCTTGAAATATGGTATTTTGACAGGCATAACAAGGATTATAAAGGAAGGAATATTTTCAGGTTTAAATAATTTAAAAGTAGATACAATATTGAACAAAAAATATTCAGAATATTTTGGACTTCTTGAAAGTGAGGTAATTGAAATGCTTGATTACTTTGGTATGAAATATAAAATTGAAGAGGTTAAAGAATGGTATAATGGATATTTATTTGGAGAAAGTGAAGTGTATAATCCATGGTCTATTGTAAATTATATTGACAATGGAGAAATCAAGGCATATTGGGCAAATGTTTCGGGGAATACGCTTTTAGAGAATATGCTTGATAATGCTGGGGAAGGTGTTTATGATGATTTAAAACAATTTACTGATGGAGAAAGTATCGAAAAATATATTTCAGATGGAACAACGATAAAAAGTCTTTTAAGTAACGACGATGAGATATGGCAATTACTTTTATATAGCGGATATTTGACAAAAGCTAAAAATCAGGACAAGGAATCCGATTCAAATATTTATAATTTAAAGATACCAAACAAGGAAATACGGAAATATTTTGGGAATATGTTCTTGAACAGATTTTTTGGAACAGAAGTAAAAACAAATATTTTGATAAAAGCACTTGAAAATGGAGACATTAAGAAATTTGAGAAAACATTAGGAGAAATAATGATAAATATGTTAAGTCATTTTGACTTGGATAAGGAAATGGAAAAGATTTATCAGGTTTTTATGATAGGGCTTGTTGGATTTTTGATGGGGAAATATGAGATTATTTCAAATGATGAAAGTGGATATGGAAGATACGATCTTGCAATGATTCCAATAAAAAGTAATGAGAAGGCGTATCTCATGGAATTTAAAATATCGAAGACGAAAAAGAGGATGGAAGAGAGGGCACAGAAGGCGTTGAAGCAGATTGATGAGAAGAAATATGATACGAAGCTTAAGGCAAGAGGGATAAAGAATATTTTGAAGATTGGGGTTGCGTTTTATGGGAAAGAAGTGAAGGTTGTTTTTAAATAGAGGTTTAAAGGTATTATAATGAATAAGCAATTAGAACAATTAAAAAATATAATTATGAAATATTATAAAAAAGAAAGAAAAGAAGTATTTTTGAAACAATTAGAAAAAAATTTTATATTAAAATATAAATTTAGAGAACTTTACGATATTGCTGATTTAAAAAATATGACAAAAGAAGAAACAGAAGTATTTTACGGAATGATGTATATTTATGCACATAAAATATTAAAACAGTTGATTATAAAATATTGTAAAGAAGACTATAAAGAAAAACTATTAGAAGCATTAAAAACTAATTTTGCTATTAGGTATATTGCTGTTGAATTTCCAAAACATATGATAGATGGAAAAATGACAAAAGAAGATGAGGAGATATATGGAGAAATTCTTAGGACTTATATTTAAATTATGGAGTGTACTTGAAACTTTGGACAACCAAATCGAAAACTAGTTTTCTGTTTGTTAAGATATAGTTATAGAAATATTTAATAATCTGAACAGAAAAAGTGAAAGTTGATTATAAATAGAGGTTTAAAGCAAGATGTGGAAATGCTAAAAAAAGAAGTTTCTATTGATGGTACAAAATATAAAGTTATTATTAATGACAGTCAACCAGTAAATACTTATACAAGTATTTCTGGAGTTGGAAAAGCAGAAATATCAAATTTGAATCATGCAGAAAAAAACTTTTAAGTTATATTCAAGATAATTATTCGAATCAAAGAATAAAACTGAAACTTGCTATTCAAAATACATCTATTTCAAAACCAGGAATGTATCCTAACTGTAATTCTTCAATGTTTGATTTTTTTAAAAATAATCCTGATATGAGAATAACTATTTATGAAGGAACAACAGAAATAAATCCATAAGTGAAAGGAGATAAAATGAATGAAAGATTTATGGATATGCTAAAAGAATATCTAAAAAAAAATGAAAGAAAAGCAATAGGATACAGTGAAGAAGAAATTACTAAAATTGAAAAGCTATATGATATAGAAGTAAAAGGAGATTTCAGGGAGTTCTTAAAATATGCTGGAAGATGTGATGGAGATTTGCTGGGAGATGATCCTATTATCTTATATAGGCAAACTTGGAATATACAGTCTTACTTAAGAAAAAATTATTTTAACTTTATAGATGAAGATTATACAGTATTACATGGCGATCTCCAAAAGAAACCATTTATATTTTCAATAGAAATGGAAACCTATTATTTTTATATAAGGACAGCAGATGATGATTTAAAGATATACTGTTTTGATGAGAATGACGAAATATTAAAGGATACTGGAATGAATTTTAATGAATATATGGTTGATTTAGTAGAAAGATACAATCCTGAATTAAAACCTACACTAGATTTTTCCACTGTAGGAGAATTACTGGTACAGTGTGATACATCTAAAAAAAGCATAATAGGATTAAAGGAAATAAGGGAATACATATCTTCAGAAAGAAAAGAAACCTCAGAGATTTTTATCCTTTTTGAAAAATATCTTAAAAAAAGTAAGAAGAAATTTACAGGATACAATGATGATGAGATAAAGGGGAATAGAGGAACTATATGATATAGAAGTGAAAGGAGATTTCAGGGAATATTTAAGTATAGCAGGAAAAAGTTTGGGAGGATTATTAGGTAAAAAAGAATTCTTATTATATAGTGATATTGGTGTAAGAGAAAGGATTTTATTGCAATTTTCACTTGAAAAAGAATTGAGAGAAAACGAATTGTATGATATCGTTGATGAGAAATTTTTTATTTTAGATTATAAAAATAATTCTGAATATATTTTTATAACAACTAAAAATAATGGGAAAATATATTATTATAGTAAAGATAGAAAAATTTTAAAAGAAGTAGAAAATAATTTTAATGATTATATTGTTAAATTAATAAAAAAATATAATCATAGTCTTATAGAGATAAAAAATGATATAACATCTGGAAATATTCTAAATATAATCTAAATAAATGGGCATATCTAAAATAAAAAAAGAAAAAAAATTCAAAATCTAATAAGGATGTGTAAACTTTTTTGTGCAAACTAATAGAAAATCTAGTAAATTCAGCACTTCGCTATTCTATTTAAATAAAAATTATTATACTCTCAATATGAAAAAAGTGGAAGATTCTTATAAATAGAGATTGTGAAAATTAATTTAAAATATTAATTTAAAAAAGTATTGGAAAGTTGATATGCTCATATGCTCTAAAAAACAAATTAAAGAGTCATATAGGAGTTTTTAAAATATCCCAGAATATTAAAATGACTTCATTTTAAATATCAAGTTATGGTATAATTAATATATTGAAAGTTATAAAAAAATAAAAGAGGGAGTGATTTTATGAGAAAAAAAGCTGTTCCTGTGGGGATTGAAGATTTTAAAGAGTTGATACAAGAAGGATATTACTATATAGATAAAACTTTACTAATAGATGAAATGTTAATGAACAGGTCGAAAGTTACATTATTTACAAGACCTCGACGATTTGGAAAAACATTGAATATGTCAATGTTGAAATATTTTTTTGATGTAAAAGATAAAGAAGAAAATAAAAAGCTTTTTGAAAATTTGAAAGTATTTGACAGTGAATATATGGTTGAACAGGGGAAATATCCTGTAATTTTTATTTCATTGAAGGATTTAAAAGGAAATAGTTGGAAAGAATGTTTAAAGAGATTGAAGTTATTTATTTTTGATTTATATGTTGAATTTGAGTATATTAGAGAAAAAATGAATGAATGGGATAAAAGAAAATTTGAAAAAGTACTTTATGAAAAAGAAGATGCAGACTATATAATGTCTTTAAAATTTTTAGCAGATAGTCTTTATAAGTATTATGGAGAAAAAGTCATAATTTTAATAGATGAATACGACGCTCCAATAATAAATGCCTTTGATAAAGGATACTACAATGAAGCAATAAACTTTTTTCAAACATTTTACAGTTCAGCATTAAAAACTAATAATTCCTTGAAATATGGTGTTTTAACGGGAATAACTAGAATCATAAAAGAAGGAATATTCTCTGGTTTAAATAATTTAAAAGTAGATACAATATTGAATAAAAAATATTCAGAATATTTTGGACTTCTTGAAGGTGAGGTAATTGAAATGCTTGATTATTTTGGTATGAAATACAAAATCGAAGAAGTTAAAGAATGGTATAATGGATATTTATTTGGAGAAAGTGAAGTTTATAATCCATGGTCTATTGTAAATTATATTGATAATGGAGAAATCAAGGCATATTGGGCGAATGTTTCAGGGAATACACTTTTAGAGAATATGCTTGATCATGCTGGAGAAAATGTTTATGATGATTTAAAACGATTTACTGATGGGGAAAGTATTGAAAAATATATTTCAGATGGAACAACGATAAAAAGTCTTTTAAGTAACGACGATGAGATATGGCAGTTACTTTTGTATAGCGGATATTTGACAAAAGCTAAAAATCAGGAAAAAGAATCCGATTCAAATATTTATAATTTAAAGATACCAAACAAGGAAATACGGAAATATTTTGGGAATATGTTCTTGAACAGATTTTTTGGAACAGAAGTAAAAACTAACATTTTGATAAAAGCACTTGAAAATGGAAATATTAAAAAATTTGAGAAGACATTGGGAGAAATAATGATAAATATGCTGAGTCATTTTGACTTGGATAAGGAAATGGAAAAAATATATCAAGTGTTTATGATAGGGCTTGTTGGATTTTTGATGGGGAAATATGAGATTATTTCAAATGATGAAAGCGGATATGGAAGATATGACCTTGCGATGATTCCGATAAAAAGTAATGAGAAGGCTTATCTTATGGAATTTAAAATATCGAAGACGAAAAAGGGTATGGAAGAGAAAGCAGAGAAGGCATTGAAGCAGATTGATGAGAAAAAATATGATACGAGATTGAAGGCAAGAGGGATAAAGAATATTTTGAAGATTGGGGTTGCGTTTTATGGGAAAGAAGTGAAGGTTGTTTTTAAATAGAGGTTTAAGTAAAGGTGGGAAATAAAGTGAGCTTAAAAAAAATAAAAGAAAATTTTTATGAAGAGTTAGGAATGAATAAATATGATTTTTTTAATAATTTAGTAAATGAAATAGGAAATTTTGCTTTTTTAATTTCTGAAATTTATAAAAGTGGAGAAGTTAAAACAAGTATTATTGAAAATTATGGTTATTATATTAGTAATGAAAGTTCTTTGTACATAGCAGAACTAAATGAAGCTAAGGAAATCAGAGTATATTATTCGTATGAGGAGTTATTTTATAGTTTTTATTTATATTATCTAAAAAATATGGCAGATTATAGTGATTTTATGCTTTTTATTGAACAAGAATTGTATAATTATACACAATATACAGATAATTTGAAAAAATATAAGATAAAGTTTGATTTAAATGATTTTTTAAATAGAGATAAATTAAGAAATTTTCTGATTGAATATAACAAAAAAGAAAATATTTATAATTATAATTTCATAAACTTTAATAGGAAATATATCAATTATTGGGATATCAATATATTAAAAAAATTTTATTCATTTTTATTAAAAGAAGGAAAATTAAAAGAAATTTTGAATAAAAAAGAAAAAAAGTATACATTGCCTAAAACGAACTTAGAAAAATTTATTATAAATATTTTGAAAAATAAAATTGAAATAGAATATAAAAATATTGAATTAGAATATTATGATAGTAGAGGTGTAGTAGGTTTTCAATACAAAGAAAAACTTGAAAAAAGTGATGTTGCATTATTGAAATATAAAAATATTAATGATTTAAAAGAAGAAAGATTTAGAAACTCTAGAGACGAAATGAATGTTGAGATAATTTCTAAAAAAGACTTTTTGAAAGAACTTGAAATTATTGTTAATGCTTATGAAGATATTTATAATGATAATGAAGTTCAGGAAATGTTTGAAAACTTTAAAAAAAATTTTTAGAAGAGAGAGTGTTCAGAATTTTGTGCAAATTCAAAATCTAAAATATAAATTAAGATGGCACCCCATTATCTTGATTTTATAAATTTTACGAGAGGAAATAAAGAAATGAAGGAAGTAGAAAGAACAATTCACTTATACAGAAAAGTAGACGTAAATGAATCAATGGAAGAAAGACATAAGAAAGTTATGGAAGGACTGTCAAAACTGGGAGCACCTTTAGGATTGAAAGATAGTGAAATTCCAGAAATACCTGACTTTGGGACAGAACTGGTATGTTTTTATGATGCTAAGAATATTAAAACTAAAGGTGTTTCAATAGAAGGTGTATATAGGTGGAGAGGACTTAAATATGTAGTCTGGGATGAGTTACGTTATGAATTTAAGATAACATACAAGTTGATAAACTATAAGAAAATAATATATGAAGACCTTCCAAAAGTGATAAATATTTTTGATCCTTATGTTGCTGATATTTTTGTTTCTTCAAGTTACTCAATTGCTTATAAAGAAAGCTATAAATCAGAAATTTTAAAATTAAAGGAAAAAGGGTTAAAAGAACTTCAAGATGTATTATTTACACTATCTCCAGTGATGTACTTCAATGAAGAAAGTTATAATAAGCTGATAAAAGTACCAAAGGAAGAGCTTTTGGAAAGACTCAAAGGGAAAGCGAATGAAGTTCAGTTACTTGAAAAGGGTATATACATTATCTTTAATGACAAGGCAGATATTACTTATAAAGAATTTGTGGAAATGAATAATATATTTAAGCCGTTACTGAGATTAATTTAAAATAGAGTTATAAAAATATTTAATAGTCTGAACAGAAGAAGTGGAATCTGTTTATAAATAGAAGTTTAAAGCAAGGTGTAGAAATATAATGATAAAATTCCCGTACAATCATTTTAACAAAAGATAGCAAGAAGTCTCCGGCTTCTACAAGCGGGAGATGAATTGCTTTTTTTGTAAAAAAAAATTGAAAAAAGGATATATTTATGATATAATTTATTCAGTGAAATAATATAAAAGTAGGTAATAATAATGCCATATAATAGTAATTATCATTCAGTATTTGATATAAATTATCATATGATTTTTTGTATAAAATATCGAAGAGAAGTCATTGATGATGAAATTTCTAATAGATTGAAAGAGATTTTTAAAAAAATATGTCCGAAGTATAACATTGTTCTTAAAGAATGGGAACATGATGTTGATCATATTCATATGTTGATTAATGCTATGCCTAATACTGAACTTTCTAAGTTTGTAAATACTTATAAAAGTGCTTCCAGCAGGTTGATAAAAAAAGAATTTCCTGAAATAAGGGGAAGATTGTGGAAAGAATATTTTTGGAGTAGAAGTTATTTAGTTGTAAGTGTTGGAGGTGCACCGTTAGAGATAATTAAAAAATATATTCAAAATCAAAAGGAGGTGTAATTTTATGAAATATAATTTAGCATTCAAATATAGAATTTATCCAAATAAAGATCAGGAATTATTGATAAATAAGACTTTTGGATGTGTTCGTTTTGTTTACAATACGATTTTGTATACTGCGAATAAATTTTATGAAGAAACTGGAAAAAATAAAATAATTACACCTGCCAGTTTGAAAAGTGAAAATCAATTTCTAAAAGAAGTAGACAGTCTAGCACTTTCAAATGCTCAATTGAATGTAAAACGATCGTTTACGAATTTCTTTCAAAAGAGAGCAAAGTTTCCAAAGTTCAAATCTAAAAAGAAAAGTGTTAAAAGTTACACGACAAATTGTGTGAATAATTCGATACGAATTGAGGTAAACAAATATTTGATTTTGCCGAAATTGAAAAAAGTAAAATTGAAATATCATAGAGAAATACCAAAGGATTACAAGATAAAGTCAGTAACATTGATAAATAGTAATGGAAATTATTATGTTTCTATTTTGACGGAATTTGGAAAGGAAATTCAAAAGGTAGCTAGTAATGATAAAGTAATTGGACTTGATTTCTCAATACCTGAATTATTTGTCAGTTCTGAAAACCAAAGGGCTGATTATCCAAAATATTTTAGAATGTTGGAAGAAGAATTGAAAAAATTACAGAAATCATTATCGAGAAAAGTGAAGTTTTCTAAAAATTGGTATAAGCAAAAAGAAAAAATATCAAAATTACATGAGTATATTAAAAATTGTCGAAGAGATTTTTTACATAAATTATCGAAAAAATTGTCTGAAGCGTATAATGCTGTAGTTGTTGAGGATTTGAATATGAAAGGGATGAGCCAGGCATTAAATTTTGGGAAAAGTGTAGGAGATAATGGATGGGGAATGTTTTTGAGAATGCTTGAGTATAAGTTGATGTTTTTAGGGAAACAATTTTTGAAGATAGATAAGTGGTTTCCGTCATCGAAAACTTGCAGTAAATGTGGAAATATTAAAGAGAAATTGGAATTATCAGAAAGAAGTTATAAATGTGAGTGCTGTGGAATTGAAATTGATAGAGATTACAATGCTGCAGTGAATATAAAAAACATTGGAAAATTGATGTTGGAATATTAGGGAAATAAAAAAAACAGGGCAGGGACTGTCCGAAGAGCTTGGTAAATATATTTGGCTAACAAAAGCAGATACTTCCCAAGAAGCTCCCGCTTCTAAAAGCGGGAGTAGTTCACCTTTACAGTTAGGATAGTAAAAAGGGGGCATTCAAAAAGTTTTGTATAAAAGGAATATTTCTGCAACATTTCTCTTAAAAGGTTCAATTGTTTTTTTGAGTTTATCGGAAATACATCTTGAGTAAAATCCATATTGATTTACTATCTTAAAATTTTTCATATCTTGACAAATAGAATAATACTTGGTACAATTGTAATATAAATATTACAATTGGAGGGATAAAAAATGCCTACATTATCATTGAGAATGGAAAAAGAAGATTTAGAACTTTTAAAAGAATATTCAAAGATAAATAATCTTAATATGTCATCTTTTGTCCGTAATTTAATTTTAGACAAAATATATTATGAAATAACTGAAGAAGATGAAAAAAGAATATTAAGAAGATGGGAAAATTCAAAATCTGAAAAAAATGCTTCTGCTGAAGAAGTTTTTAAAAGGCTAGGATTATAATGGAAAAAAAATTTTATGAAGTAAAATTTACTGAATCTGCAGAAAAAGATCTAAAAAAATTAATTAAATCAAATAAAGCAATTGCTAAACTTCTTAAAAAATGGATTTCAGAAAATTTAATCGGTACACAAAATCCAAAGCAAAGAGGAAAAGCACTTACAGGAAATTTAAAAGGATTATGGAGATATCGAGTAGGCTCTTATAGAATCGTAGCTGAAATAAAAAATGATATTTTATTAATATTAATTATAGAAATTTCAGATAGAAAAGAAACTTATAAAGATAAAAAGAGAAAAACATACAAAAATGGAAAAATAAAATAAATGAGAGTGTCCAGAATTTTGTTTAAACCTCTAAATAATATATGATAAAATAACTATATAATATTTGGAGGTTTTTGTTATGGCTAAAAAGAAATCTTTCTGTTAAAATATAGTTATAGAAATATTTAATAATATGAATAGAAAAAGTGGAATCTGTTTATAAATAGAGGTTTAAAATAAGGTGTGGAAATAATTTAAAATAGAACAAACAAGAAAAGGTATTGAATGGAAAGGGACTTCACCAAGTGGAGTAAAAATAAAAGGATTTTTAAATAAGAAGGGAACAAGAGCCTTTCCAATGTATGAAGGAGGAAACTAATGAAAGTGAAATTTTTTTATAAGATAGCTAAAAATGGAGAATTATGGTCTCCAGACTGTGATGTTATAGATGATGAAAAATATGATGTTAATTACTCACGTTATTTAGCTGGAGCTGTATGGGAGATGAGATATGTTTCAGATGTAGATTATGAACTGGAAGAAATAAAAAGAGTGGAGAGTGGGGAAATAGAGTGCTTTGAAACAGGAACAGAGATATTTTTCACTTCCGTATATAAAGACAGGGTAGAGTTTGAACCGGACTTTTATGATTGGCCAGACTGGAGCTGTACTTTAGAAGAATATAAAAGAGTTCTGTTGGGGAAAAAAGCATTTTTAATGTTGCCAAAAGAATTAGAAAGTTATTTAGAAATAAAAATAAATGATTTGTAAAAAGTGTCCATAATTTTGTGTAAGTTCAAAATATAATAGTTTATCGGGTGTGTAAAAATTTTTGTTTAAACCTCTAAATAATATATGATAAAATAACTATATAATATTTGGAGGTTTTTGTTATGGCTAAAAAGAAATCTGTCTGTTAAGATATAGTTATAGAAATATTTAATAATCTGAACAGAAAAAGTAAAAGTTGCTTATAAATAGAGGTTTAAAGCAAGGTGTAGAAAAGAATACAAAACAGTACCATTATTAGAATATAAGCCAGATTATATAAATAATATACAAAATATAATTCAAAAACAACAAATGAAAATACCTACAAAATAGAGAAAGGATAAAAAGCTATGACAATTTATTCAGCAACATTAATGGGAACATATGAAGAATTTTTAAAAATATTTAAAGAAGGCGATCAAAATGAAATAAATGCTTCTAGAGAAAGTTTGCTTTTTACAGCATTATGTAATACAAAATCAAAAGAAAGATATAGAATAGCAAATTTTTTAATAAATAAAGGAGCTGATGTTAAAATAATAACAGAAGATGGAATGAGTATGTTTTTTCCATTATTTTCTCATGGATGGCAAGATATAGTAAAAACAACAATTTTGTGTAAGACATTATTGGAAAAAGGTGCAGATATAACAACAATATATAAGAAAGAGAAAACGGTTGCTTTCAAGGAATTATTTAATATTGGTGCTCCTGAAATGGAAATGTTACCACTATATCAGCTAATATTTTCTCAACCAGGACTTCCTCTTCTAGCAAAGGACAAATGGGGACTAACAGTAATTGAATTTGCGAGAAGATCCAATAGGCCAATAGCAGTGAAAATGATGGAAGATTATGTAAAAAAATATAATTTGAAAGAAGAAAATTAAAGTACTTAATAATCATTGCTATAAAAGTATATATTAGAATGGGTGTGTAAAAACTTTTGTGTAAATCTCTAAATAATATATGATAAAATAACTATATAATATTTGGAGGTTTTTGTTATGGCTAAAAAGAAATCTTTCTGTTAAAATATAGTTATAGAAATATTTAATAATCTGAATAGAAAAAATGGAATTTGCTTATAAATAGAGGTTTAAAGCAAGGTGTGGAAATGAATTTTTTAAATATAGTAAATAAAATGGAGGCGTTTAGGAAGTGGATAAATTAGAAAAATACATAGAATTAAAAGAGGCAGTAGAAACTTTCTTAAAAAAAGAAATGAGTTGAAAAAAAGAAAAGATTTATATGAACCGATCAAAATTTCATTGCTAGATTATTTATGCATATTAAATATTGTAATTTATGGGGAAAGAGAAATATTTCCAGAAGAATTGAAAAAAAAAATAAAAGATGAAATAAGAAAATGGAGCAAATGGGGAAGTCCAGAACCAAAAGATCAAGGTTTCTCTTCTTATTACTTCTATTTAATTGAATCAGAAGAAAATGACAAAAAAAAGTTGAAGAAGTTTATCAAATTAATAATCAACTTGATGAATTAAAAAACAAAATATATAAAATCAGTTCAGAAATATTTGAATATGACATTTATCCATTTTAGGGTGTGTAAAAATTTTTGTGTAAATCTCTAAATAATATATGGCAAAGCAACTATATAATATTTGAGAAATTTACTCTATACAAAAAGGAGAAGTGAAATAAATGAAAAAAAATATGTAGGAAGTTATGGAGTACTAAAAGATGTACCAAATAAATTAAAATATATCTATCTCGAAGATTTGGAAAAATCAAATGAAAATCTCGGAATAACAATATTGAAATGTATAGAAGAAAAAGAAGAATATATAGTAGTGCAATCACTAGGAGGAAAGGCAAAGTTTCGACTAAAGAGAGAAATTTATGAAATAAAAAATAAGCCAAAATTCAATATCGGAGATAAAGTTAGATTGTTTAAATATCCAGTGCTTGAGGCAAAAGTAAGTAAAATTTGTTGGCATAATAAAGATAAAAGAATTTACTATTTTCTTAATGTTGAAAATGATAAAAGAAAAAGTGCAAGCAGATATTATGAAGATGAAAATAAGTTTGAAAAAATATAAGTAAAATAAGGGATAGTCCAAAATTTTGTGCAAATTAATAGAAAATCTAGTAAATTCAACACTTCACTATTCTATTTACACAAAAATTATTTACGCACTTTGAAAATACAACAACTCCGTTATTACCTCAATTTAATTCGTCAGCAATACCTTTATTAGAATACAAAACAGTACCATTATTAGAATATAAGCCAGATTATATAAATAATATACAAAATATAATTCAAAAACAACAAATGAAAATACCTACAAAATAATAGGAAGGAGATATCAAAATGTCAGAATGTACAACAATTTGGGAAGCAGTAAGATTTGGAACATTAAAGGATGTTATAGAAATATTCAAAAAAGGAGATGAAAAACTTGGAGAAGCATCAAGAGATAGCATCTTATTTGATGCATTAGCAAATAATGATAGTACTGCACGTTATGAAATTGCTAATTTTTTAATAAATAAAGGGGCAGATGTTAAAATAGTAAGAGAAGACGGGATGAGTTTGTTCTTTCCATTATTTTATCATGGACGACGAGATATAATAAAAATGATAATATTGTGTAAAACATTATTGGAAAAAGGTGCAGATATAACAACAATATATAAGAAAGAGAAAACGGTTTCATTCAAAGGATTATTTAATATCGGCACCCCTGAAATAGAAATGTTACCGTTATACCAACTGATATTTTCTCAACCAGGACTTCCTCTTTTAGTAAAAGATAAATGGGGACTAACAGTAATTGAATTTGCGAGAAGGTTTAATAGACCAATAGCAGTGAAAATAATGGAAGATTATGTAAAAAAATATAACCTAAAAGAAGAAAATTAGAATTTTTAGATAACCGTTGTTGTATAATTGGAATTTACACAATAGTTGTTGCACAATAATTCATTTTATTATATAATATAAAAAGAATAACAAATAGATAGGAGAAAAAGAGAAAAAATGTCAAATAATGATAACAAAAGAGTAAGAGTTAGAATAGCACCGTCTCCAACTGGAGATCCACATGTGGGAACTGCCTACATTGGTCTTTTTAATTATGTATTTGCAAAACATAATGGTGGAGACTTTTTATTGAGAATTGAAGATACGGATAGAACTAGATTTTCTGAAGATTCGGAACAACAAATTTTTGATGCGATGAAATGGCTTGGACTTAATTATGATGAAGGTCCAGATGTTGGTGGGGATAGAGGTCCTTACAGACAGTCTGAAAGATTTGAAATATATAAAGAATATGCTGAAAAATTGGTAGAAAAAGGGGAGGCGTATTACTGTTTTTGTACACCTGAAAGATTGCAAAAATTGAG
Organism: Leptotrichia sp. oral taxon 218; assembly: GCF_018128225.1. Lineage (NCBI taxonomy): Bacteria > Fusobacteriati > Fusobacteriota > Fusobacteriia > Fusobacteriales > Leptotrichiaceae > Leptotrichia > Leptotrichia sp. oral taxon 218. Next base: position 946,455 of record NZ_CP072377.1, read on the forward strand.
AGAAAGACAAACTGCGATGAAACAAGCACCTGGATATGACGGTCATTGTAGAAACCTTTCTAAAGAGGAAGTTGAAGCTAAATTGGCTGCAGGAGAACCTTATACAATTAGATTGAAAATGCCTTATGAAGGAGAAACAATTGTAAATGATGGTTTAAGAGGGGAAATTAGATTTGAGAATAGTAAAATTGATGACCAAGTATTGTTAAAATCTGATGGATTCCCTACTTATCATTTGGCAAATATCGTGGATGACCATTTAATGGGAATTACACATGTTATTAGAGCTGAAGAATGGATTTCGTCTACGCCTAAACATATTCAATTGTACAAAGCGTTTGGTTGGGATGAGCCAAAATGGTATCACATGCCACTTTTGAGAAATGCGGATAAAACTAAAATTTCTAAGAGAAAAAATCCAGTTTCATTGAATTATTACCAAGAAGAAGGATATTTGAAGGAAGGAATTTTAAATTTCTTGGCTTTAATGGGATGGAGCTTTGGAGAAAATAAAGAAATTTTTACAATTGAAGAAATGATTGAAAATTTTTCGTTTGATAAAATCTCGCTTGGAGGCCCTGTATTTGATTTGGTTAAATTAGGTTGGGTAAATAATCATCATATGAGATTGAAAGATTTAGACGAATTGACTAAATTAGCGATTCCATATTTTGTGAAAGCTGGATATTACGCTGACGAAAACTTATCTGATGAAGAATTTTCTAAATTAAGAAGAATTGTAGAAATTTCAAGAGAAGGAGCTCATACTTTGAAAGAATTGCCTGAAATTTCATCAATTTACTTTGAAGATGAATTTGAATTGCCAGTTGTTGAAGAAGGAATGAACAAAAAAGCGAGAAAATCTGTTGAAAGATTGAGAAATTCATTGGAAACAGAAGTTGGTAAAAAATCTATCGAATTATTTGTAGAAAAAATTAATGCTTTAAATGAAGAAATCTCTGAAGAAGAAGCAAAAGAAATTTTACACGGATTGCAAGATGAACTAGGTGAAGGACCAGCAGCAGTATTAATGCCACTTAGAGCAGTTGTTACTGGAAAAGCTAGAGGAGCAGATTTATATACTGTAATTGCGATTATTGGGAAAGAGAGAACTTTGAAGAGAGTTCAAAATACTTTGGAAAAAATTAAATAGTTTTTTTAAATTATAGTTAGAAAAATTTAGGTTATTGTGAAAAGAAAAAAGAAATTTGAGGGATTGGACTTGGATTTCTTTTTTTATAGAGTTTGATAAAAGAAAAAAAGCTGTATTTGAATTAATTTTCATTTGCAGTTTTTTTATATCATTGTATTTTTAAACCATATGTGCTAATATTAAGATGTTATAATATCAAATCTATAAAAAGAAAGGAAAACACATTCATGTTAAAAAATATAAAAGAAAGTTATCAGCATTCATATTTTCTGTATTTAAAATTGATAATAGCAGGCATTATTATTGGTCTTATCGTTGGAATAATTGATACGATTTTTGGAAGAGGATTGCTTTTAATTGGAGATATTCGGAAGGAATATTTGTATTATTTTGTGCCTTTTCTGGCTTTGGCAGGACTTTTGATTGTTTTTATTTATCAAAAATTTGCTGGGAAGACTGGCAAGGGGATGGGACTAATTTTTGAAGTTGGTCATGGGACTGAAAAGGAGATTCCTTTGAGACTTATTCCGATTGTGACGGTTGCGACTTGGATTACGCATTTGTTTGGAGGAAGTGCTGGGCGTGAAGGGGTTGCTGTGCAGCTGGGAGCGACACTTTCTCATAGATTTAATAAGTATTTTAATTTTCCTGATAAGTCTAAAGTCTTTTTGGTAACAGGAATGGCGGCAGGTTTTGGCGGATTGTTTCAAACACCGATTGCAGCGTTATTTTTTGGTTTAGAAGTTTTAGCATTGGGAAATTTGCAGTTGTATGCTTTGCTTCCAGCTGTTGTTGCAGCATTTACTGCCAGTTGGACTTCATCTTTTTTAGGATTGGAAAAGTTTACTCATATTGTAAATACAACTTTATCAATAACTCCAATGACATTTGTAAAATTTGCAATTTTAGGAATAATTTTTGGAATTGCTGGAAATTTATTTGTTTATTTGCAAAGTTTCTTGAAAAAATTTGCTGCAGAAAAAATTAAAAATCCATATTATCGAATTTTTATTATCGGAATTTTTCTTAGCATAATACTTTTATTATTGCATGAAGGTCGATATACAGGGCTTGGAACAAATTTAATTGAAAACAGTTTTTCAGGGAAACAAATTTTTGGATATGACTGGATATTAAAATTGTTATTGACAACATTGACATTGGCTGCTGGATTTCAAGGTGGAGAAGTGACACCATTATTTTCAATTGGAGCTTCCTTGGGTGTTGTGATAGCGATTTTCTTTGGTCTGCCGATTGAATTTGTTGCAGCTGCAGGTTATATCAGTGTATTTGGAAGTGCGACAAATACTTTACTGGCACCAATTTTTATTGGCGGAGAAGTTTTTGGATTTAATAATTTGCCATTTTTTGTGATAATTGTGATTTTTGCTTATTTGGTTAATCGGAAAATATCGACTTATGGATTGCAGAAAAATTATTTTAACGAAGAAAAAATTTAAGAATAAAAAGTGACTGTTTAAAAAGCAGTTGCTTTTTTTTATAAAATATTTTTATTTTGAGCAACTACTTTCATATGGTATAATAAAATATGATAAAGTCTAGAAAAAAAGAAAAAAAGAAAAGAAAGGATTTGATAGCATTGAAAAATCAATTAAAAAAAATATCATTTCCATCAAACTTGCACGGGCACACAACTTATTGTGATGGGAAGAATAGAGCTGAAGAATATATTTTAGAAGCGATTGAGAAAAATTTTGTGAGTATTGGATTATCAGGACATTCTTATGTTTATTTTGATAAAGAGCCTAATATGTCTTTGGAAGGGACTCTTAAATATATTGAAGAACTGAAATTTTTGAAAGAAAAATATAAAGATAAAATTCAGGTTTATATTGGAATTGAAGCAGATTTTTATTCTGGATTTAATCCAAAACTGGATAAAAATTTGGGACTTGATTATAGAATAGGTTCAGTTCACTATGTAAAAGATAAAGTAAAAGATGAATATTACTGCGTTGATGATACTCCAGAAATTTTGGCTTATGCAATTGAAAATTATGACAATGGCGATGAAAAATCTTTAATTTGTGCTTATTATGACAATATAATTGAAATGATTCATACTCAGAAGCCAGATATTTTGGGGCATCTGGATTTGGTGAGAAAATTTAATGGTAACGGAAAATACTTTGATGAAAATTCAGAATGGTATAATAAAAAAGTTGATGAAGTGTTAGATGAAATTTCAAAAACTGATTTAATTGTGGAAATAAATACGGGGGGGATTTCAAGAGGATGGACAGAAACTCCGTATCCAAGTGCTTTCATATTAAAGAAGATTTTATCAAAAAATATTCCGATTACGCTTTCTTCAGATGCACATTCTGTGGAAAATATTGATTATTATTTTAAAGAGAGCGTGGAACTTGTAAAAGAAATTGGATTTAAAAATCTTAAGATTATGAAAAACGGAAAATTTGAAGATTTTGAAATTTAGATTTAGTTTTTAAATAAAAATTAGATATTTGAAAATAATTTTTATAAAAATCAGTTGAATTTTTTTACTATAAAATATACAAAAATTTTTATAAATAATAAAAAAATTTAATTCAGAAGGAGAAAAAAGGAGAAAAAAATGTCAAGAAATGTATTTATAACAGGAGCGTCAAGCGGAATTGGGAAGGCGATTGCTTATGCATTTGGGAAAAATGGCGATGATTTGATTTTGTGTGCGAGAAGAATTGGAAAGTTGGAAGAAATTAAAGCTGATATTGAAAGAAGATTTGGAGTAAATGTCTATATCTTTGAGTTAGATGTTACAAAATATGATAAAGTTGTAAAAACTGTTAAAAAAATCTTGGAAAAAGTTTCAAAAGTAGATATTTTGGTGAATAATGCAGGATTGGCTTTGGGACTTGAAAAATTTCAAGAGTATAGCATTATGGATATGGAAATAATGATAGATACTAATGTAAAAGGTCTTTTGTATGTAAGTCGTGAAATTATACCAAATATGGTTGAAAATAATACAGGGCATATAATTAATATGGGGTCGACAGCTGGAATTTATTCTTATGCAGGAGCAGCAGTTTATTGTGCAACAAAAGCGGCAGTAAAATTTTTGAGCGATGGAATTAGAATTGATACAATTGACAAAAATATTAAAGTTAGTACATTGCAGCCAGGAATTGTGGAAACTGATTTTAGTGAAGTTAGATTTCACGGAGATAAGGAACGGGCAAAAGATGTTTATTCAGGAATTGAAGCATTAAAACCTGAAGATATTGCAAATGTGGCATTATATGTCGCAAATCAGCCAAAACATGTTCAAATTTCAGATGTGACAATAATGGCAACACAACAAGCTACGGGATTTATGGTTCATAAAAAATAATTTTTGAATATGATTTTTATATTTAAAAGAAATTGTATAAAAAATTTTTTTTAATTAAAAACTAAAAAAAGAGAAAAAGAAGAAAAAGAGAAGAAAAATAAAGAAAAGAAAGGAACAAAATATTAAAATGTTAATTGGAAATAATGAAACAACTAAATTAATCGATCGTTACGCAATAGATAATTTAAAAATTCCAAGTATTGTTTTAATGGAAAATGCGGCAATTGATTTTGTCAATGAAATTGATGAAAAACTTGATAACTTTTTGATTGTCTGTGGAAAAGGAAATAACGGTGGCGATGGATATGCGATTGCACGGCAGCTTTGGTCAAAAGGTAAAAAAGTGAAAATATTTGGAGTTTCTTTTGAAAATTTAAGTTGCGACTGCAAAATTAATTATGATATTTGTAAAAATATTGAAATTGAGATGTCAGATAATATAGAAAAATTAAAAACTTGGATTTTAAAAAGTGAGTGCATAATCGAAGGGATTTTTGGAACAGGGCTTAATTCAGAAGTTAAAGGAGTTTACAAAAAAATTATAGAAATTGTAAATGAGTATTCAAATAAAAAAGAAGTTTATTCCATCGATATTCCTTCAGGAATAAGTGGAGATAATGGTGAAATTATGGGGACTTGCATAAAAGCGGATAAAACAATTTCATTTGTAACTTATAAAAAGGCTTTTTTGAACACAAAAAATTCAAAATATTTTGGAAAAATTGTAATAAAAAATATTGGATTAAATCAAAACTTTTTTAAAAATCTTGTAAATGAATATTACTTGACAAAATCAGATATAAAAAATTTGCATAAAGTTCGAAATGTAAATTCTCATAAGGGGGATTTCGGAAAAGTATTAATTTATGCAGGAAGCAAAGAATTTTCTGGTGCAAGTGTCCTAGCTTCAAATTCTTGCGTTCGAGCGGGAGCTGGGCTTGTGACTCTTTTGACATCGGAAAATATTTTAAAAAATAATATTTTATCTGAAATTATGCATTTAAATATAAATAGCTCAAGAACAATTTCTGAAAATGATTTTAAAAATGAATTACAAAAAATAGAAAATAATATTTTAAATTCAGATGTGATTGCAATAGGGCCTGGAATTGGGAAAACTGAAAAATCATTGACAATTTTAGAAAAATTATTAAATTATGAAAAAAATAATAAAAATAAAACGATAAATTTGGTGCTGGATGCGGATGCGCTAAATTTAATTTCAGAAAATCCTAAATTATTTGAAAAAATAGAAAATCGTGCGATTCTAACTCCACATATTGTAGAATTTTCAAGACTTTCAAGATTATCCCCAGAAGACATTCTTTTAGATAAATTTACAAAAGCAAAAGAATTTGCAAAAAAATATAAAGTAATTTTACTTCTAAAAGGAAAAAATACGATAATCACCGATGGAAACAAACTTTTTGTAAATAGCACGGGAAATTCTCACATGGCAAATGGCGGAATGGGAGACTGTCTTACTGGAATTATAACTTCGCTTGTCGCACAAAATTACAATTTAATTGAAAGTGCTTGTATTGGAGCTTTTTTGCACGGATATATTGGAGATGAGCTTACAAAAAAACAATATATTGTAAATGCAAGTCATGTCACTGAAAATATTTCCAAATATATGAAAGAAATTTTTGAAATGTGATTTTATATTTGGGGAGAAAAATTTGATGATTAAAAATGATATTTACAATATTATTGATTTTGAGAATAGTAGAAAACGAGAATGTGAGAGTGATTATTTTAATTCTAAATTTTTTGAAATGTTTCCAACTAAATATGAAAAACTATTGCGAGAATATGAATTTATTTTGTTTAAAGACAATGTAAAAACTTCATTTTTAAGTATGGATTTTTCTGATGATTTTCTTTATGATGGAGGAGTACAGTTTTGTTGAAAGAATTTTTTTAACTTTGTTTGGAATTATTCGTTTAAAAGATTCAGAGAAAAGTTTTGATAATTTTATTGATTTTGAAAAAATAAAAAAATTTAAAGAGATATTTGATAAAATATATAGAGAAATTTTTAATGAAAAAATTGATAAAGGGGATAAAAAAGTTATAGATTTTATGAATAGATTAAAACTAGAAATTTCTCAAATTTTAAAAACTTTTTCTTTGAAAGAAGTTGAAGAATATCGTGAAATTATTAAAGAGTATGCTGGGACAACTTGGGAAAAAATGAAAAAGTTAAAAAAGAAATCTGAAAGTTTATTTCACAAAAAGATTTTATTATATAAACTTATTAGTTTGGAAAATTTATTGAATGTTCAATATGAAAGAAATTTTTTACAAAACTATGTTTGTGTTTGGAATGATTTATATTTGGATAATGATTATGATGATAACGGCTCTTTTTCAAATTTATTTTTTCTTAATAAAATTGATAAAGGTATTTATTTTGCTGATGATACGATACTTTTTTCGTTTGAATTGACAAAAGTTACAAGTAGTTTTGATGAATTTATGGATAATATTGAAAATTTTGATTTGTCTAGTTATAGCCGATTTTTTAAAAAATAAAAACAATGCTTGAAAAGTCGTCTAAAATAATGTAAAATTATAAAGTCCAGTAAATATTTATATAAAAAATTTATTGGTTTAATTTTATTGCAGAAAGTTGAAAATAAAAAATGAGTATAAAAATAGTTACTGAAAATAAGGACAATATAATTGAGTTTTTAGAATTTAAGAGAGATGAAAATATCAGTTGCTTTAATTTAAAAGATAGTTTGAATGAATTAAAAGAAACTGGAACAGTTGTAATTTTAGGAAACTTTGATGGAGTTCACAAGGCTCATAGGAAAATTTTTCAAAAAGGTGTAGAAAATGCACGAAAAAATGGTTATAAAACAGTCGTTTATACTTTTAATGAATATCCAGATAAAAGGCATACGAGAATAACAAATCAATCTGAAAAGGCTTTTATTATGAATAATGAAGGAATTGACTACTTATATTTCGAAGAATTTGAAAAAGTTAGAAATTTTTCGCCAGAAAATTTTGTGAAAAAGATTTTGATTGAAAAATTAAACGCAAAAAAAGTTTTGTGTGGCTTTAATTTTACTTTTGGAAAAGGTAAATCTGGAAATCCAGAGATTTTAAAAGAGCTTTTGAAAAAAAATGGAATCGAGCTGGAAGTTCAAGAAGCAGTTTTTGATAATAATTCAGAAGTTATAAGCAGCACAAATATACGAAAATATATAAAAGAAACAAATTTAGAAAAAGTGAAGGAACTGCTTGGACATAATCTTTTAATTCTTGGAAAGGTCGTTCATGGAAAACAGCTTGGTCGGACGATTGGATTTCCTACGGCAAATTTAAAATTTGAAAATCGAGTTTATCCAAGTTTTGGGGTTTACGGAGTAAAAATTTATTTTTATGAAAAGGGTATTCTTAAAACTTATACTGGGGTTATGAATATTGGGAGAAATCCTACTGTTGATAAAGATAATTTGAGCGTTGAAACACATATTTTTGATTTTGATAAAGATATTTATGGAAAATATATTTTGATTGAAATTTTTGAAAATATTAGAAAAGAAGTGAAATTCGGATCTATTGATGAACTAAAAAATCAAATTGACAAAGATAGTAAATATTGGAAAAATAAAGTTGAAAAAATTAAAAAATAAATTTAAAAAATAAATAAATAAAAAATCAGAAGAAGAAAAAAGAGAAAAGAAAATAATATAGAATAAATATAAATAAAGGAAATAAAAAATTTATGATTAAAGATACGATTAATGTAAAAATTAATAATTTTGAAGGACCTTTAGATCTTCTCATTCACTTGATTGAAAAAAAGAAAATGGATATTCACAAAATTAATATTTCTCAAATAATTGATGATTATTTAGAATATATTCACAGCCAAAAGGAAAAAAATTTGCGAATAAAAGTGGAATTTCTTGTGATGGCTACAGATTTAGTGGAAATAAAGGCTTATTCGGTTTTGAATGAAAATAAAAAAACTGAAAAAGTTGAAAATTTAGAAAAAAAGATTTTGGAATACAAGTTGTTTAAAGAAATTTCTCAGTTATTTGCAGAAAAAGAGAACGAATACAATGTTAGTCATTTGAGAATGGGAAACCAGAATTTTGGAGAAAAAACTGTGGAATATGATATTTCCAGCCTAACTTTAGAAAATTTGATTGCAAGTTTTAAAAACATTTTGAATTCAAAAAATGTGAAAAAAAATATTCAAGAAAACATAAAATTAAATTTGGAAGAAGAGTATACGACAAAGGAGGCCCATTTCGAAATTACAGAAAGTATTAAAAATGAAAAAAAAGTACTGTTTAGTCATTTACTAAAAAATAAATTTTCTAAGATACGGATTGTGACGATGTTTTTATGTATTTTAGATATGTTTAAAAATGGCGAAATTGATATAATTATCGATCAAAATAGTTTTTTTGTAACAAAAATTATGTAAAAATTTTTATAAATTATAAATAAAAGGATTATGCGTTATCCATAAAAATGCAAATTTATATTTTATTAAAAAAGGAAATTAAATGTTTAAATCTAGTTTTATAGTAATGATAATAAATATGTTAAGCCGAATTTTAGGACTTATAAGAGAAATGATTATCGGAAGTGTTTTTGGAGCGACTGGAATGACAGATGCCTATGTCAGCGCTACAAAAATTCCAAACTTTTTTACGACATTATTTGGGGAAGGATCGCTTGGAACGGTATTTATTCCAATTTATAACCGTGGAATGGCAGAAGAGGGAAAAGAGAGAACAGATGACTTTGTATTTTCACTTTTAAACTTAATAGTTGCATTTACATCGACACTTTCTGTAATTATGATATTCTTTTCTAAACAAATTTTAAAAGTGACAACAGGTTTTAACGATCCAAAAAGATTTGATGCAGCGAATAACTTATTGAAAATCGTAGCTTTTTATTTTTTATTTATTGCACTATCTGGAGTCGTATCGTCACTATTAAATAATTACAAAAAATTCGCAGTTTCAGCGTCGATGGGAATTGTATTTAACTTGACAATCATAGTTGGAACTTTAATGCTAAAAAATAAAATGGGAATTTATGGACTTGGTGTAGCTTATTTGCTTTCAGGAGTTTTTCAGTTAGTGATAATGCTTCCACAATTTTTTCAAATTATGAAAAAATATAAATTTATTTTAAACTTAAAAGATGAATATGTAAAAGAAATGTTTGTTTTAATGGTTCCAACATTAGTCGGAATTTTTGGCTATCAAATAAATGAAATTGTTGACAACAGGTTTGCAACTTCACTTCCAGCTGGAACAGCAAGTGCATTAAATTATGCAAGTAGATTATACTTGCTTCCAATAGGAGTTTTTGCAATTTCACTAGCAGTTGTAATTTTCCCGACATTGTCAAAAGCTGTTGTAAAAAATGATAACAGAACAGTGAGAAGAGTTGTTCATCAAGGATTATATATGCTATCTTTTCTAATCGTTCCATCAAGTGTAATTTTATTTGGATATGCAAAAGAGATAGTAAGATTAGTTTACGAAAGAGGAAAATTTAATGCGGCAGCTGTAAAAGTTACTTCAGAAACATTACAGTTTTATGCTTTGGGACTTCTATTTTTCTCAACAATACATCTTCTTACAAGAAGCCATTATGTGTACAAAGATAGAAAGACACCTGTTATTTCATCTTTTACTGCAATATTTATAAACATAGTTTTAGATTCACTTTTGTATAAGCAATATAGACATGTTGGTTTGACATTCGCAACTTCATTTTCTGCAATGGTAAACTTTATAATTTTATATATTTCGCTAAACAAAAAATATGTAAAATTAAGAAACTTAAAATACATTGCAATTTTAGGAGTGACATTTGTAACTTCGATGATTTCTTATTGGGGTTCAAGCGTGATAAAATTTCAGAATAAATATGGAATTGTTGTTAATTTAACTATATTTGCAATAATATATTTGATTATTTGGTTTGTTTTAATATATACTTTTAGAAAAGATTTGATAAGAAAATTTTTGAGAAGAAGAAAATGGTAAAATTATGATAAAAGAAAAATTGAGATACACAAAAACGGGAAAAAGAATAGAAAGTTACGAATTTGACGCAAAACTTCATCAAAAAGTTGTGATGGACAAGTTTCAATTTGAAAATCACATTTTGGTAAAACATCCAGAAATAACGCTGGAGATAATAAAAAAAGTGCTTGAAAATCCTGATATTGTGACAAAGCAGTCGAAATCTAAAAAAGAGCATTTTTATCAAAAAAAAATAAACAATCTTAATTATTTCGTTGTAATTTCCCAAAATCCGAGCATAAGAAAATTAAGATTTGTCGTAACAGCTTTTATGGCAAAAGATACAAATTTTTTAAAAGAAAAAAATAAATATATAAGATACAAAACTAAATAAATAAAAATTTGCAATTTTTTTTAAAATTGGTTATAATAAAAAAGTATCAGATATAAAATTGTAATAAATATAAAAAATAAAACAAAAAAAGAAAGTAAAGAAAGCGAGGAAAGTAATTTGTTTAAAGAATTTAAAGAATTTATTTCAAAAGGAAATGTGCTAGACTTGGCAGTCGGTGTGATTGTGGGAGGAGCCTTTGGTAAAATTGTAACTTCATTAGTAGATGACATAATTATGCCGATTATTGGACTTATTATAGGAGGAATTGACTTTTCAGGGTTAAGTCTTAAAATAGGGGATGCAACTGTAAAATATGGAATGTTCATTCAAAATATCGTAAACTTTTTAATCATTGCATTTTCAATATTTTTAGTAGTAAAAGCGGTAAACAAAATGAGAAGAATTAAACCAGAAAAAGAAGAAGCACCAGCAGAGCCACAAAAAAACTAATGAAGAAATTTTATTAACTGAAATAAGAGATTTATTAAAAAATAAATAATTTAAATAATTATCATCTTATAAGTGAAATCAATTGGAGTCAATATTATTTGGCTCCTTTTTATTATTGTACTTAAAATTTACAAATACACGGTTGTTTTTAAAAAACAAGTATGATAAAATAATACAAAGAAAGCAAAAAAAATATATTAGATAAAAGATTTAATTGGAGGTAAAATGTTAAATCAAAAAAACAAAAGAAATTTTTCTATAATTGCACATATTGATCACGGAAAATCAACAATTGCAGATAGATTACTAGAATTTACTGGAACGGTGACAAAAAGAGAAATGGTTGATCAATTATTAGACAGCATGGATTTAGAGCGTGAAAAAGGAATTACAATAAAGGCCCAAGCTGTTACACTTAATTATGTTGCCAAAGATGGCGAAACTTATGAATTAAATTTAATCGACACTCCTGGACATGTGGATTTTATTTACGAAGTTTCTCGTTCACTTGCAGCTTGTGACGGAGCACTTTTAGTAGTTGATGCAGCTCAAGGAATAGAAGCGCAAACTTTAGCAAATGTATACTTAGCTTTAGAAAATGACTTGGAAATTCTTCCTGTAATAAACAAAATCGATTTGCCGTCAGCTGACCCTGATAAAGTTAAAATGGAAATAGAAGATGTGATAGGACTTCCAGCTGATGAAGCAGTTTTGGTTTCTGGAAAAACGGGAATTGGAATTGAAGATTTGCTTGAAGCTATAGTTAAATATATTCCTGCGCCAAAAGGTGATGTAAAAGCTCCTTTAAAAGCGTTGATATTTGATTCTCATTATGATGATTTCAGAGGAGTTATCACATATATTAGAATTGTTGACGGAAAAATTTCTAAAGGTGACAGAATTAAGATTATGTCAACTGGCAAAGAATTCGATGTACTTGAAGTCGGAGTTTTCTCGCCAAAGATGAAAGAAACTAAAGAGTTGACAGTTGGTTCAGTTGGATATATCATTACTGGAATCAAATCAATCAAAGATACGCAAGTCGGAGATACAATCACTCATGTTCAAAATCCGACAGATTCGGCACTTGAAGGGTATAGACCTGCACTAAGCATGGTTTTTGCTGGAATTTATCCAGTTTCAACAGATGACTATGAAGATTTAAGAGAGGCACTGGAAAAATTGCAGTTGAATGATGCTTCATTATCTTATGCTCCAGAAACTTCACTTGCGTTAGGATTTGGATTCAGATGTGGATTTTTAGGTCTGCTTCATATGGAAATCGTTGTAGAAAGACTTCGTCGAGAATTTAACATCGACTTAATTTCTACAGCTCCGTCAGTTAAATATCATGTGACATTGGAACAGCAGCAAATGCAAGTTATAGATAATCCAGCAGAATTTCCAGAAGGGAAAAAATATATTGAAGAGCCTTATGTAAAGGGTACAATTATTGTTCCAAAAGATTATGTTGGAAATGTGATGGAACTTTGTCAGGAAAAAAGAGGAACATTTATCAATATGAATTATCTTGATGAAACGAGAACTATGATCAGTTATGACTTGCCACTTGCAGAAATTGTAATTGATTTTTACGACAAGTTAAAATCTCGAACAAAAGGTTATGCTTCTTTTGAATATGAAATGATTGGCTACAAAGAATCAGATTTAGTAAAAGTTGATATTTTAGTCAGTGGAAATCCTGTAGACGCCTTTTCATTCATTGCACATAAGGATAACGCTTATTACAGAGGTCGTGCAATTGTTGAAAAATTAAAAGATGTAATTCCAAGACAGCAATTTGAAATACCGCTTCAAGCTGCACTTGGAACAAAAATAATTGCAAGAGAAACAATAAAGGCACTTCGTAAAAATGTCCTTGCAAAATGTTACGGTGGAGATATTACTCGTAAGAAAAAATTATTAGAAAAACAAAAAGAAGGTAAAAAGCGAATGAAAGCGATTGGAAATGTTGAAATTCCGCAAGAAGCATTCTTATCAGTTTTAAAATTAAATGACTAATTTTGAATAAAAAAAAATAAATAGAATAATAAATTTAAAGAAAAATTTTTAAAATAGATAAAACAATATATAACATGGAATAAATATAATAAAAAAATTATATAGATAAAATAGATAAAGAATTAAAATATAAAATAAAAGAAAGAGAAAGAGAAAGAGAAAGAAAGAGATAAAAAGTGAACAATAACAAAAATAATAATAAAGATTTAAATAAAAACATAATATTTTTTGATGTAGAAACAAATGGATTTAAAGGGAGTTCAGTCTTATCTATGTCAGCGATAAAAGTAAATTATGATTTTGAAAAAAGTGAATGGTCAAAAGTTTCGGAATTTAATAGATTTTATTTCAGGGAAGAAGATGAAGAAATGAATGAAGGTGCAATTAATGTAAATGGATTGACCGATGAAGTAATTGCTTTTGAGAGAAAAAAATTGAAAGACAAAATAGGAGAGTATCCTTTAACTTTTAAAAGCGATATGGACAATTTTTTTATGTTTTGTCAAGATACTGATCATTTTGTTGCTCATAATATAAGTTTTGACAGAAGTTTTGTTGATTTTTCGCTAAAAAATCAGTTTGATACAATGAAAGAAAATATTGACATTTTAAAAATTGAAAATAATTGTGGAAATTACAAATGGCCAAAACTTATTGAATGTGCTAAATATTATAAAGTTCCGTTTGAAGAAAATCAATTTCATGGAAGTTATTACGATGTTTTAATTATGTTTAGAATTTTTTATAAAATGACTAAAAATGAAATTGCAAAAAATCGAATATTTAATTTTTTGGAAAAAGATTAATTAATAATAATTTAGATAAAAAAACAAATAAATAATAATTTTAAATTAAAATTGAAGAAGAGAGATTATTTTAAAATGAGTATACTTTTGCGAAAAAAAGATGATTTTAAAAATGAAGATTATAAAAAAAATAAAAATAAAAAATGCGAAGTAATTTTGGAAATAAAAAGTTATGAAGAAAATTTAAAGTTTGAGTTAATTGAATATTTTTCTAAAGAAATTTCGGAATTGATAAAAAATAATGGTTATCATGATGCTATAAATTTTGTTCAAGATAAATTGAATACTCATTTTGAAATTCCATTAAAACAAAAAGAAAAAGATGTAACAGGAAATTTAAATGAACTTATTTTAAATGAAAAGACAAAATTTAAAAATTTTTTTATATATTTAAAAAACGAATTATTAAACTGCAAAAAGTTTTATTTTATTGTGAGTTTTATAAGATATTCAGGTCTTCAAATACTTTTAAGCGTGTTGGACGAACTTGAGAAAAAAGAAATAAAAGGTGAAATTATAACTTCTGTTTATTTAAATATAACAGATTCAAAATCACTAAGAAAACTTCTTAGTTATAAAAATATAAAAGTAAAAATTTATAATAATTCCAGCGAGAGTTTTCACACAAAAGCATATTTATTTGAAAAAAATAAATACCATACTTGTATAATAGGTTCTTCAAATATAAGTCAAAGTGCTTTATATTCTGCAGAAGAATGGAATGTTAAATTGACAGAAAGCAGTTTTTTTCAAATTTATAAAAAATCAATTTCACAGTTTAAAAATCTTTGGAACAGTGATAAAGCTATTGAACTCAGCGAAGATTTTATTTTTGAGTATGAAAATTATAAAAATAATTTGAAACTTCAAAAAACTTTTGATTATATAAAAATAAAAAATAATAAAAATTATTTTGAGCCTAATACTATGCAAAAAGAGCTTTTGGAAAAGTTAGAAAATACTAGAAAGTTAGGAAATAAAAAAGGACTTGTGGTTGCTGCAACTGGAACGGGGAAAACATATCTTGCAGCTATGGATATAAAAAATTTTTTTGAAAAGAAGGAAAAAAAGTTTTTGTTTTTGGCACATAGAGAAGAACTTTTGGAAAATGCGATTTTAGTCTGTAAAAAGATTATGAAAATTACAGAAAATAAAATTGGAAGAGTTTTTGGTGGAAAAAAAGAAATTGAGAAAAAAATTGTTTTTGCAACTGTGCAATCACTTCAAAATAATTATCTTGAATTTTCTAAAAATTACTTTGATTATATCGTAATTGATGAATTTCATCATTCGAGTGCCAAAAGTTACACAAAAATTATAAACTATTTTAATCCAAAATTTCTTCTGGGCCTTACTGCGACACCTGAAAGAATGGACGGAAAAGATATTTTAGAACTTTGTGATTATAATTTAGTTGGCGAAATGGGTTTGAAACGAGCAATGGAACAGGATTTAATTGCACCTTTTCACTATTTTGGAATCAATGACGAAACATTTGATTATGAGAAAATTCCTTACAAAAATGGAAAATATCAGGAAGACATTTTGGTTAAAAATTTGTCGAATAATAAAAGAGTTGATTATATAATTGAAAAAATAAAAAAAATTGGTTTTGATGGGAAAAATATGAGTTGTATTGCTTTTTGTGAAAATATTAATCATGCTAATTTTATGAATGAAAATTTTAATAAAAATGGATATATTTCAGAAATTTTAACTTCAAGAACTTCAAAATTTGAAAGAGAAAAAATCTTAAAAAATTTTAAAAATAAAAAAATTGAAATTTTATGTGTCGTTGATATTTTAAATGAAGGAATTGATATTCCAAACATAAATTTACTTTTATTTTTAAGACCAACTTTTTCGTCCACAATTTTTACTCAGCAAATTGGTCGTGGACTGAGAAAATGTGAAAATAAAGATTTTGTAACGATTATAGATTTTATTGGAAATCACAAAAAAGATTATATCATTGCAAAATTTTTTTATGAAGAAATGTTAAACAATAAAAATATTTTGTATAGCAAAAAAGAAAAATTGATAAAGGAAATAAAAGCTAATTTTGAAAATGTTCCGATGGCATCATATGTTGAATTGGACAGAATTTGTCAAAAGAGAATAATTGATAAAATAGAAAAAATTAATTTTAGTTCTAAAATGATGTTAAAAGAAGCATATGATAACTTTAAAAATGAAATTGGAAAAAAAGATGAAGAAATTTTGGAAATTTTAGATTTCAATAAAAATATTGAACTATTTATCGAGTTAAGTTCAAAATATGGTTCTTTTTACACAGCGCAAAAAAACTTGGAAAGTAATTCAATTGATGAATTAAATTTTTTGAATATCGAATTTTTATCATATTTAGAAAAAAAATTAACTTTGGTTGAGCCGTTTACTTATTTAATTATGGATTTATTTTTAGATAAAAAAATTAAAAATATTACGGAAAATGATATTTTGAAAAAGTATAAAAATTATTTTAATATTTTGGAATTTAAAAATACTTATTTAATAAATCGAATTTTAAAAGAGTTGGTAGAAGATGAGATTTTAGATTTTGAATCAAATTCTGAATTTAAAAACAAAAAAATTTATAAAATTTCTAAAAAGTATAAAGATAATTTTTTTGAAGACAAAAATTTTTTAAAAAGATTAAGACAACTTGTGATTTTAGGTTTATCAGAATTTAAAAATAACAATATTAGTCAATTCAATGAAAATATATTGATAAACTATAAAGAATATAAACGAATTGAGCTGCAAATTTTGCTGGACTCAAAAGTTCCAAAAGGAAGCTGGAGAGCAGGTTATGCCAATACAGATAAAGATATTTGCCTTTTTGCAACAATTGATAAAACTCATATTTTGCAGGAAAATTTAAAATACGACAATTCTCTTTTTGCAGACGACATAATTCAGTGGATAAGCCAGCCTAAAACTGCTCATACTTCAAGTGTAGGAAAGATGTTTATAAATCATAAAAATTTGGGATATAATGTGCATATATTTATAAGAAAATTTGCCTTTATGGATGGCAATAAAACTAATCCATTTATTTATTTGGGAAAAGCTGATTATTATAAAAGTTCTGGAGATAAGCCAATGAGGATTTTGTGGAAATTAGAAAAGAAAATACCACAGGAATTGATATATGAATTGTATAATTTATAATTATATAGGTTAAGAGTTTTGTGTAAACTCAAAATATTATTAGTACAGGATGGTATTTTTATCGTCCTATTTTTAAAACAAATTTCTAATATTCAAAAAATAAATTTACAATCTATATTTTAAAAATGTTTTAAAAAAATTTTTACAATTCAAATTAAGGATACTACACAAAATCAAAAAAATGAGATAAATTTTTCGATTATTTTATATAGAGATAAAAATATGGT
The DNA here is from genome assembly GCF_018128225.1 of Leptotrichia sp. oral taxon 218. Classification (NCBI taxonomy): domain Bacteria; kingdom Fusobacteriati; phylum Fusobacteriota; class Fusobacteriia; order Fusobacteriales; family Leptotrichiaceae; genus Leptotrichia; species Leptotrichia sp. oral taxon 218. The sequence goes on from NZ_CP072377.1 coordinate 964,053, forward strand.
ATAATTATTTAAGATAAAAAAATAAGGAGATTAAAAAATGCCAGTTTACTATAATGCAGATAAAAAGACATGGTATGCTATGTTTTATGCTAAAGATTACAAGGGTGTAAATAAAAAGTACAAAAAGACTGGGTTTAAGAAGAAAAAGGAAGCTCAGGAATATGAATATGAGTTTAAGAAAAAAATTGCTAAATCTGTAAATATGTCATTTCAATCGTTGTATGAACTTTATTTTGAGGATTATAGCAAAAGACATAAACCTACAGCTATCAATACTGTAGAAAATTTTTTTAGGTTACATATATTGCCTTTTTTTAGCGATGTTGAGATTAGTAAGATTAATTCCTATATGATTCGGGAATGGCAAAATGAGATGCTGGAAAAGAAAAGTGAAAACGGAAAGCCATTTAGCGAAAATTCTAAAGCTAATATTTATGCAGCTTTAAAAAGTTTGTTTAATTGGGCTGCAAAATATCAAGGATTGAATGAAAATCCTTGTAAAAATTTAGGGGCATTTGGAAGTAAAAAAAATCGATCTGAAATGAAAATCTGGTCAGTAGATGATTTTAATAAATTTATAAATTTTCTTGAATCAAAAAATAAAGAAAAAAATGGTAAATATTCTGACGCAATTATTATATTTAAAGTCTTGTTTTGGACTGGATTACGAATTGGAGAAGTTTTGGCGCTTACATTTGATGACATTAATTTGGAAGAAAAATTTATAGATGTAAATAAAACTATTTCTCGAATAAATAAAAAAGAATATGTAACCACTCCAAAAACTTTGGGATCAATAAGAAAAGTTCTTCTTTCTGAAATTCTTATTTCAGATTTAAAATCATATTTTTCTAAATTTGAGTTAGAATTAACAAAAAAAAATTTAAAATCTCAAAGAATCTTTAATTTAAAAAAATCTCAATTACGATATATTTTGGAAAAGTATAGTATTCAAGCTGATGTTGAAAAAATAAGACTTCACGATTTTAGACATTCCCACGCTTCATATTTGTTATTTATCCAAGCCGACATTACAGCGATCAGCAAACGCCTAGGACACGACAATCTGCAAACTACTATAAATACTTATTCTCATTTATATAAAGATGCCAATAAGCAGCTTATGAAAAAGTTAAATAATAATAGTTGAATTATTGACATTTAAGTGTTATACTATAAGTATAAAAGAATATAAAATTAATATTAATATTGAAATTTTATACAGAAAAAATATTTTAAAAAAACTAAAAAATAGAACTTTTATAGAACTTTTGAGTTTTTAAAATGTTGATATAACTCTTATTTTATGGTATATGTTATGAATAATTCTATTTATGTTTGACATAAATATAATTATTCTGTTTATAAAAATTAGTGATACTTTTATAAAAATCTTTCACTAATTTTTTTATTTTATAAAAATTTTGACCTTCATATATCAATTTTAAAATAGATTTTTTTACATCGTCGATACTTATGTTGAAATTTTTATTTTTCGTTATTATAAGGCTTTATTTTTGAAATTTTAAATTTTTTTATATTTTTTTCGATTAATTTTATAAAATTAAAAAAACAAAAAAATAAAAATTAAATTTTATTTAATATTGAATGTTGACTTTTTGAAAAAATGTGTGATAATATTATTGTTAGAGAAAATTAAGATGGATATATAAAATTATTAAATTATGATTATCTTGTGATTTTCCCAAAACAGTAAGAAAGTTTGGAGGAAATATTATGAAAAAGTTGACAAAAGATTTAGAAAAACTGGGAATAGTAAATGTAGCAAAAATTTACAGAAATTTAACACCTGCTGAACTTGTTGAACGTGCATTAGAAAGAAAGGAAGGAACTTTATCAGAAACTGGGGCTTTGGTTGTACAAACTGGAAAATATACAGGGCGTTCGCCTAAAGATAAATATATAGTTGATACTTTGCAAATTCACGATAAAATCGCTTGGGGTGATGTGAATAAACCAATTGAAAAGCAAAAATTTGAATCTATTTACAATAAATTAATTGCTTATTTACAAAATAGAGAAATATTTGTGTTTGACGGAATGGCTGGGGCCGATCCAACTTGTAGAAAAAAGTTTAGAATCATAAATGAACGTGCAAGTCAAAATTTATTTATTCATCAATTATTAATTCGACCAACCGAAGAAGAATTAAACGATTATGGACATGCTGACTTTACAATAATTGCTGCTCCTGGATTTAAGTGTAATGCTAAAATTGACGGGATAAATTCATCAGCCGCGATAATTATTGATTACGAAGCAAAAGTCGGGATTATTTGTGGAACAGAATATTCGGGAGAAATAAAGAAAAGTGTATTTTCAATAATGAACTTTATAATGCCTGAAATTGATGTTCTACCTATGCACTGCTCTGCCAATATGGATCCTAGAACGGGGGAAACTGCAATATTTTTTGGACTTTCAGGAACTGGTAAAACTACACTTTCTGCAGATCCAAATCGTAGATTGATTGGTGACGATGAACATGGATGGTCAGATCATAGTATTTTTAACTTCGAAGGTGGATGTTATGCAAAATGTATAAATCTTGATCAAAAACATGAACCTGATATTTTTAATGCGATAAAGTTCGGAAGTTTGGTAGAAAATGTTGTAATGAATCCTAAAACTCGTGAATTTGATTTTTACGATAAAAGTTTAACTGAAAATACAAGAGTTGGTTATCCTATTAGTCATATAAATAATGCACAAATTCCTGGAATTGGTGGAATTCCTAATGTTATAATATTTTTGACAGCGGATGCTTTTGGAGTTTTACCACCTATTTCAAGACTTTCAAGAGATGCTGCTATTTACCACTTTGTGACAGGATTTACTTCTAAATTAGCAGGAACTGAACGAGGAATTACAGAACCACAGCCAACATTTTCAACTTGTTTTGGTGAACCATTTATGCCGCTTGATCCACTGGTTTATGCTGAAATGTTGGGGAAAAAGATAGAATTGCATAATACAAAAGTATTTTTAATAAATACAGGATGGTCTGGAGGTCCTTATGGTGTTGGAAATCGTATGAACTTAAAATATACAAGAGCTATGGTTACTGCAGCACTAAATGGAGAATTGGATGAAGTAGAATATCGACACGATGATATTTTTAATGTAGAAATTCCTCAATATTGTCCAAATGTTCCAAATGAATTATTAAATCCAATAGATACTTGGGCTAATAAAGAAGCATACAATGCTGCTGCAAAAAAATTAGCAAAAATGTTTAGAGAGAATTTTGAAAAAAAATACCCAAATATGCCAGAACACATTGTAAATGCCGGTCCTGTATCTTTTAAATAGGTAAAAAAAGACAGTTAGTAATATTTAAACTACTTTGATTAATTTTTATGTTTAGATATTACATAACTGTCTGTTTTACACTTTTGTGTTTATTTTAGTTTGTTAATGATTAGATAACAATAAAATGTAATAATAAATAATGACAAAGATAAAAATGAGGATGATTTTTTATGGGAAAAGTAAAAATAACAGAAACTTCTCTAAGAGATGGACATCAATCACTTATGGCAACGAGAATGACGACCGCTGAAATGATTCCAATTATAAAAACTATGGATAAAGTTGGATATTATGCGATGGAAGTTTGGGGAGGAGCTACTTATGATGCAGAAATTAGGTTTTTGAATGAAGATCCTTGGGAAAGACTGCGAGAAATTAGAAAAAGAGTTAAAAATACTAAGTTGCAAATGCTTTTAAGAGGGCAAAATTTACTTGGTTACAGGCATTATGCTGATGATATTGTTGAAAAATTTGTGGAACTTTCTATAAAAAATGGTATTGATATTATTAGGACTTTTGATGCGTTAAATGATATACGAAATGTTAAAAAAGTTGTTGAAAGTACAAAAAAATATGGAGGACACAGTCAACTTGCAATTTGCTACACAATAAGTCCCGTTCATACGATTGAATATTATAAAAAACTTGCGTTTGAAATGCAAAATATGGGTGCAGATTCTATTGCAATAAAAGATATGTCAGGAATTTTATTGCCAAATGTAGCTTACAAACTTGTCAGCGAATTAAAAAGTATTTTAAATATACCACTTGAATTGCACACTCACTCAACTGCTGGAATGGCGGGAATGAGTGTTTTAAAAGCTATTGAAGCTGGAGTTGATATTATTGACACTGCTATTTCACCTTTTGGTGGCGGAACTTCTCAACCACCTACAGAATCAATTGTAAGAGCTTTACAAGGGACAGAATATGACACAGGATTAAATCTTGAACTTTTAAAAGAAGTCGAAGAATATTTTAAACCTATTAGAAAAAAATATATTGATAACGGAATTTTAAATCCTAAAGCATTAGAAATAGAACCTAATATTGTGGAATATCAGCTACCCGGTGGAATGCTCTCAAATTTATTATTTCAATTAAAAGCACAAAATGCTCAAGATAAATATGAAGATGTACTTAGAGAAATTCCAAAAGTTCGTAAAGATTTGGGGTATCCGCCATTGGTTACTCCTATGAGTCAAATGGTTGGAACCCAAGCTGTTTTTAATGTTTTGACTGGAAATAGATATAAAATTATTCCGAAAGAAATAAAAGATTATGTAAAGGGAATGTATGGAAAATCTCCTGTGCCGATTTCTGATGAAATAAAAAAAATTATAATTGGAGATGAAAAAATATTTACTGGAAGACCTGCCGATTTAATAAAAGATGAATATGATTTGATGAAAAAAGAAATTGGAAATTTGGCAAAATCGGATGAAGATATATTGACTTACGCTTGTTTTCCACAAATTGCAAAAGATTATCTGAAAAAAAAATATTTTGAGAAAATGGGAACTAAAGAAAAAACAAAAATCAAAGAAAAAGAAAGAGAAAGAAAAAAAAATGAAGAAACAAAAATTTATAATATTAATGTAATTTTTTAAAAATAATATTTTATAAAAATTTTGAATTTATTTTAGTTTGAAAGGAATAATTCATGATGAAAAGCATTTTATTTGGAAATTCAGTTGTGTCATTTAAAGATGCAATTTATATTACTATCGTAAGCATGGCAATTGTTTTTTTCATATTATTATTAATTTCATTTGTATTGTCATTTTTTAAATATTTTTCTAGTAAAAATGATGAAAATAATATACAAATTAATAAAAAACTAAATAAACATAATGAAATTTTAGAAAATTTGGATGAATTTGATAAAAAGAAAAATGAAAAATATAAAAAATTTAATATGGAAAAAATAAAAGATGAAACTATGTTAGCAGCTTTGATGGCGGCTCTTATTGACGCATCTGAAGATAATGAAAATTGTTATATTAAAGTTAGAAATATAAAGGAAATTAAATAATTTACAATAAAAGGGGTAAACAAATATGATTAAACTATATAAAATCAAAATTGGAGAAAAAATTTATGAAGTTGAAGTTGAATCTGTTACTGAAAAAGAAGGATCTATCTTAACTTCAGATGATTTTAATAATAAACAAAAGAAGAACAGAGAAAAAAAGAAAATAACTTATCTAATAATAATTATGACAAAAATAATATAGAATTTATAAAAGCTCCTATGCAAGGACTTATTGTCGATGTAAAAGTTAAAGTTGGTCAAAAAGTGAAAAGTGGAGATGAAGTTGTTATTTTAGAAGCTATGAAAATGGAAAATCCTATTGTTTCGCCTAATGACGGAACCATTAGTGAAATTAAAGTATCTAAAGGAAATAGTGTAAACTCTGATGATATATTAGTAATATTGTCAAAATAAAATTTTATAAATTATATTTTATTAATAATTACAAAAATAATTTAATTTATGAAAAAATCTTTTAGATAAAAATAAAAAGATAAAAAAAGTAAGAATAAGAAAGGGATGTTTTAATATGGAACTACTAAAAATTCTTTACGGAACAACAGGATTATCTATGATAACTATAAAGCAAATTATTATGATAATAATTGCTTTAATATTATTATATTTGGCAATAAAAAAACAATACGAACCTTACTTGCTTCTTCCAATCTCTTTTGGAATGTTACTTATAAATTTACCATCTGTTGCAAATGAAGGACTTATGGAAAAAGGTGGACTTTTGTATTATTTGTATCAAGGGGTAAAACTTGGAATTTATCCCCCATTAATATTTTTAGCAATAGGAGCAAGTACTGATTTTGGGCCTCTTATTGCCAATCCTAAAAGTTTACTGTTAGGTGCTGCTGCGCAATTTGGAATTTTTGTTGCATTTATTGGAGCAATTTTACTTGGATTAACTGGAAAAGAAGCCGCTTCAATTGGAATTATTGGCGGAGCTGATGGACCAACTGCTATTTATTTGACAACCAAACTTGCACCACATTTATTGGGATCAATTGCTATTGCAGCCTATTCTTATATGGCTTTAGTTCCAGTTATTCAACCACCAATTATAAAACTACTTACAACAAAAAAAGAAAGAATGGTTGAAATGACTCAACTTAGATTTGTAAGCCAAAAAGAAAAAATAATTTTTCCAATTGCAGTCACAATTATCGTAATTCTTTTAGTTCCATCATCGGCTCCATTAATCGGAATGTTAATGTTAGGAAATCTTATAAAAGAAGTTGGAATCGTTTCAAATTTAGTTGAACATGTGAGAGGAGCATTGTTATATTGTATTACAATAGTTTTGGGAATGACAGTCGGAGCAACTGCTAATGCACAAAACTTTTTAAGTCTAACAACAATAAAAATTATTATTTTAGGATTAATTGCGTTTTCCTTTGGAACAGTTGGAGGCGTGTTATTTGGAAAAATAATGTACAAATTTTCAAAAGGAAAGGTAAATCCAATGATTGGTGCAGCTGGAGTTTCAGCAGTTCCTATGGCAGCAAGAGTCGTTCAAAAAATAGGTCAAAAAGAAAATCCACGAAATTTTTTGCTAATGCATGCAATGGGACCAAATATCGCTGGAGTAATTGGTTCAGCTGTTGCTGCAGGAGTTCTTTTGATTATATTTAAATAATTTTATATAAATAAAAAAATAGAAAAGGAGACAAAGATAATATGAAAGAAAATAAAGAAAATGTAAAAATATATAAATTTGATGTAATTGATTCAACAAATGATTATTTGAGAAGAGATCATAATAACCACGAGGAATTTGACGTTATTTCTGCAGAGATTCAAACGCACAGTAAAGCTCGTAGAAACAACGATTGGGTTTCACTTGAAGGAATGGCTACATTTAGTTTCTTTTTAAATGAAAAAAAAGAAATAAAAATGGAAGATTATTTGAAACTCCCACTACTTGCTGGACTTGCCGTAATAAATGGATTGAAAAAAGTTGAAAACTTAGATTATAAATTTAAATGGACAAATGATGTTTATTTAGAAAACAAAAAATTATGTGGAATTTTAATGGAAAAAGCAGACGATATCTATATTGTAGGAATTGGTTTAAATGTAAATAATATTTTGCCAAAATTTTTGGAAAATAAGGCTATTTCGTTGACTCAAATAAAAAATAAAGAATATGAAATTGACGAGATTATAACAAATATTGTTTATGAGTTTAAATTATTATTTAAACATTTAGAAAATGGATTTTGGAAAGAAATTTTAAGCCAAATTAACGAAATAAATTATTTAAAAAATAAAAATATTGAATTAAAGTTTGGAAATGAAATTATTTCAGGAATTGCACAAGATATTAACAAAGATGGAGAAATTGAAATTTCAATTCCTCAAAATGAAAAACAAAAAAGTGTAATTAAAAGTTTTTCAGTTGGAGAAGTTTTTGAAAAAATTAAGATATTTTAAAAAATTTAACAAGGGGATTTATGCTCCCCTTGTTATTAATTTATTATTTAGATTCTCCACCCATTTTTTCCTGTTTAACTTTATGATCAACAACATGTCTTTTAGCCAGTTCATCTTTCACATCTTGAATAGTAAGCCCTTGCTCAATCATTAAAACCAAAGTGTGATAATATAAATCTGCAATTTCATATCTCAATTCATCATTATCATTATTTTTAGCCCCAATTATAACTTCCGTACATTCTTCTCCAACTTTTTTCAAAATTTTATCAAGCCCTTTTTCAAATAAATAAGTCGTGTAAGATTTTTCATTTGGATTAATTTTTCTATCTTTTATCAATTCATAAAGTTTTTCAGGCGTAAAACTGCTATAATCTTCTGCTTCAAACAATGAGTTAAAAAAGCAACTTTCAGCACCAGTATGGCAAGCAGGCCCATCTTTTTTTACTTCCACAAGCAAAGCATCCGCATCACAATCATATTTTACCGAAACAACATGCTGATAATTCCCTGAAGTTTCCCCTTTTAACCAAAGTTCTTGTCTACTTCTGCTAAAAAAACAAGTTTTCTTATCTCTTAAAGTTATTTCAAGACTTTCTTTATTCATATATGCAAGTGTCAGTACTTCTTTTGTATAATAATCCTGTATTATTGCAGGAACAAGTCCTTTTTCATCAAATTTTATTTGCTCTATATTCATTTTTACCTCTTTTCTAAAATTATTTATTTTAATATTTTAATTTTTCTCTCAATAAGTAAATATATTTTAATAAATCTTCCATTTCAAAAACAGAAACTTCGTAAATCATTTCTAAGCTAGTTCCCCAATATTCATGAATTAATCTATTTCTCATTCCTTTTATATTTTCCCAATAAGAATGATCTGAGAATATATCTGTTAAAATATTTTTGTCTAACTTTTGAATTTGTGAAATAGCTTCTCCAATTTTTTCTAATTGTCTTTCAATATACCCGATTGTTTTTCTATCATTAACAAACTCTTCAAAAGAAACTTTAGAAATTTCTTCTTGTATAACATCAATACATTCTTCAATGTCATAAGAAAACTGAAGTATATTTCTCTTTCTTTTACACATAAATTACACTCCGTAAAATTTCTTCTTTTATTTCATCTTTATATTTCTGAACTTTTGGATTTTTAAATTTATACTCAAACATACTTTCATCAACTAAATCCACTTTTTTTTGAAAAATTTCTTCAAGTCTTTTGTGTAAATTACAAAAATTTTGATACATTCCCTTTTTAAATTCCATCTTTACAAGAATATCGATATCACTATTAGCAGTATCACTATTTTTAGAAAAACTACCAAAAAGTCCTAATTTTAAAATTGAATATTTCTTTTTATTAATTTCTTTTAATTTTTTTAAAATTTCTTCTTTTTTCATAATAATTTCCTCTTAGTTCATTTTCAAAATTTTTCTTATTAAAAAATATCAAATTCTCATATCAACACCATTACTCTTCAAATACTTTTTTAACTCCATAATTTCCACTTCCTTAAAATGAAAAATCGAAGCTGCAAGTCCCGCATCAATTCCTGGAATTTTAAATAATTCTCTAAAATGCTCCATATTTCCAGCTCCACCTGATGCAACTATTGGAATTGACAATTTTTTTGATAAAATTTCAAGTAATTCTAAGTCAAATCCATTTTTAACTCCGTCTGTGTCAATACTGTTTACAACAACTTCTCCAGCACCATTTTCCTGACCATTTACAAACCATTCTATCGCATCAATTCCAGTATTTTCTCTTCCACCTTTTGTAAAAACTTTGAATTTCCCATCAACTCGTTTTACATCAACTGACAAAACTACACATTGATCTCCATATTTTTTCGCAGCCTCTTCAATTAATTTTGGATTTCTTATTGCCCCAGAATTGACACTCACTTTATCAGCTCCAGCTTTTAAAACTCTATCAAAATCTTCCAGCGTATTTATTCCACCGCCAACAGTAAGCGGAATAAATATTTGACTTGCCACTTCTTTCAAAATATCTGTAAACAATCCTCTTTCCTCAACCGAAGCCGTAATATCATAAAAAACAAGTTCATCAGCCCCAGATTTATTATAAAATTTAGCAAGTTCAACTGGACTATCAACTTCTTTTATACCAGTAAAATTAACTCCTTTTACAACTTTTCCATTTCTCACATCCAAACAGGGAATAATTCTCTTTGCAAGCATTTTTTTATACCAACTTTCTTTTAATAGATGTTGTTCAATAACTTAATATTTTTCTATAATAAGGGGCCTTTCCCCTTTGCTAAATTTTTTTAGTTATCAAACAGATTTACAATATTTAGATTTTTAATTTTATATAAAATTTTTAAAATATTATTTACTGATATTAAGTACTTCTTTCAAATCAAGATTTCCTGAATAAATCGCCTTTCCCACAATTGCTCCATAAATATGATTTTTGTTAAGCTCTTTAATTTCATCCAAAAAAGTGATTCCACCTGAAGCAATAATATCTGAATTAACTACTTTCGACAATTTTCTATAAATTTCAAGATTTGTTCCGCTTAACATTCCATCTTTTGAAATATCAGTATAAATTATTGTTTTCACACCTATATTCGATAATTTTTTGCAAAATTCAACCGAGTTCAATTCTACAGTTTCAGTCCATCCTTTAACCGCAACTTTTTCATCTTTCGCATCTACAGAAACTGCAATTTTATCGCCGTATTTTTTTACCATTTCCTTCAAAAATTTTTCATTTTCAACGGCAATCGTTCCTAAAATAACACGGTTTACTCCCAATTCAATATATTTTTTTATTCTTTCTTCATCACGGATTCCACCACCAACTTGAACAAAAAAATCACTTTTTTCAACCAATTCTTTTATGACCTCATAATTTTTTGTATTCCCATCTTTTGCCCCATCCAAATCCACAATATGAAGATTTTTTGAATTATTTTTATTAAAAAAGTCCAAAACTTCAACAGGATTTTTAAAAAATACTTCCACTTGGTTATAATCCCCTTGTTTCAATCTAACTGCCTGTCCGTTATGTAAATCTATCGCTGGAAAAATTTCTATCATTGTTATTTTCTCCTTTTTTAGTTTTTTTCAAATTTTTTTAATTCCTCATCAGTTAAATAATCTTTTAATATCTCAACTTGTTTTTTTGACATCATATTATATATTGTTTTTTTATCATTATCATCGTACCATTTTACTAGTGCTTCTGAAAATTTAGGTTCTTTAAAATTTATCACAAATGGACAATAACCTTTTGATACTAAAAGTCCATTCATCATAAGTTGACCTGCTCTTTTATTTCCATTACCAAAAAATTGAGTTTTTGCTAAATCCATAAATAAATTTATTTCATCATAGTTTTCGTTACTATTATATTTTTCACTTATATTGAAAAATATATCATCAAATTCATTAGGATTACTTCCACGATGTTTAGCTCCTGCAATTTTTATAGGCCATATTCTAAAATCTCCTATGTTATCAAAGTTATCATTTGAAGCAACATATCTATTAATCATTTTCAAAGTCTGCTTATCAAAGAAAAAATCATCTTTTCTTAATAAATCCATTACATAATCCACTCCATTTTGAATACATTTAACAACTAAAACATCTTTTGGTCTAACATTACTAACTGGAATATTATTTATTGTTGCTGAAGTTTGAGCAAAAGTCATAGTTGAACCTTCACCTTCAGCTAATTTATGAATAAAATTTTCATATTCTAGTCCCAAAATATTCAAAGCTCTATTTTTACTTATTTTATACATAAAATTTACCTCTTTCTTAAAATTAAATTATTTCACCAATTCACCCCAATTTTTCAATAATTTCAATCCAGTATCTCCAGATTTTTCAGGATGAAACTGCATTCCATAAACATTTTTATTTTTTACAATTCCAGGAATTTTTGTTCCATATTCTGAATACGCAACAATATTTTTCATATCCGTTTTTGCAAAATATGAATGTACATAATACACATATTCTTCATTTTCAACATTCACATTTTTCAAAATTTTATCATTTCTAAATTCATCATTTATTTTCAAGTTGTTCCATCCCATATGAGGTATTTTCAAATCAGAATTTTTTGGAATATGTTTTTTTATTTCCTCAACACTTCCATTTATAAGTCCAAGTCCTTCAAATTCACCGTATTCATAACTTTTCTCAAAAAGCATTTGCATTCCAAGACAAATTCCTAAAAAAGGCTTCCCATTCTTCGCTTCATCTACCAAAATATCTTTTAATCCATATTTTTCAAGATTAGAAACAGCATCTCTAAAAGCCCCCACTCCTGGCAAAATTATCCCTTTCGCACTTTTAATCTCTTCAATATTATTAGTCAGTTTTGTATCAAGTCCAACATAATTTAATGAAGATAGCAAAGAAAAAAGATTACCCACTCCATAATCAATAACTGCGATCATAGTTTAAACTTCCTTTCTTTATACTTTTATTTTATTTTTTTGATAAATTTAAATCTTTTTACTTACTTAAATTATATCAAAAAAAATATATTGTTGCAATTAAGAAAAATTTTTTCATAAATAAAAAGGCCCCATTTTTTATGAGACCTTTTTTGCTCCCCTGCCAAGGAACATAATTTTACATTATTTTTTATACAATGTCAACTATTCAAAAAAATTTTAGTTTTTCACAACTTTATATTTCACTTTAACTCTTTTTCCAAAAAATGCCATTCCAATATGTACAATTTCTTTTACTCCACATTCCTTTAATAAAACAGGATATTTTTTATTTTCAATTTGACTTAATGCTTCTTCTGCTCTTTCTTCAAGCTCTTCTTCAGTTTTAGCCACTTTAAACTCAAATATATATCCAACATCTCTTTTATTTATTGGATTTAAAGCTAAATCATTTCTTCCATAGCCAGTTTCATTATTTGATAAAACTGTATACTCATTATCAAGATACAACATCATTCCTAAAATAAAAGTATGATACGGTTTTTCTGTTTTAGAAGTATCGTGATAACTCATTGACACTAAAAATATTTCATTTAAAAGTTCTTCAAATCTGTCAAACTCAAAGTTTTTAAATGCTTTTATCATTTCTCTAAATCTGCTAAAACCTCCTAAATTTTGGACAAACATATCTTTAAAAAATGTTTTAACTTCATAATTTGGCAATTTTAAAGCATATTCATTCATAGCAATTTTTTCTTCAACAGTCAAATACCCTCCAAAAAGTAATAACTGCCAAACTTCTTGTGGATCTTTCAATCTATCCATATTCGATGAAGCCATTACCATTTGCTCTGTTGTCCCATTGTTGAATAAATCTTTTAATTCATCAAATAGATCTTTATCAGCATTTTCTATTGCTGAATGAATAAGCCTGTTATCTGATGTATTTATCCAATAAACGTTTATTTCTTTTTCATCGAGATAGTTAATTATACTCCACGGATTATAAATTTGAATATTCCCAAACTTATAGCCGTTATACCATTTTCTCACTTTTTCAATGTTTTGCTCTAATCCATAATATTCCAAGGCATTTTTCACTTCTGTTTCAATCAATCCAAAACTTTCTGAATATTTATTATTCAAAACTGTATAAGTTTTCAAATTATTCAATCCAGAAAAAATCCCTTCCTTTGCTACCCTAAGTATTCCAGTCACAACTGCAAATTGTAAATATTCATTATCTTTCAATGTATTTGAATAAAAACTTTTAAAAAATCTTCGTGACTTTTCATAATATCCTTCGTTCCAAGCACTTGTCATTGGAGTGTCATACTCATCTATTAAAATTATAACTTTTTTTCCGTAATATTCATATAAATATCTTGATAAATTCTTTAATGAATTTTCCCAATCTGCATTATTTTTTTTGAGCCATATATTTTCAAATTCAACTAAATCTCTTTTTTTTAAATTGCTAGAAATATATTCAAAATTATCGTACAAATTAGAAATGAGATTCTTAATATTAAAAAAACTATCCTCCCAATTTTCTGCCTCGGCATTTCTCAGACTTATAAGAATTACAGGATTTTTTCCTTGATTTTCCATATACTCACTTTTTGAAATATACAAATTATCAAATAATTTTCTATTTTCCTCTGCATTTCTAACATCAAAAAAATACTTTAACATAGACAAATTTAAAGTTTTTCCAAATCTTCTGGGCCTTGTAAAAAGTTTAACTTTTGATAAATCTTCCAACAAATCTTCTATGAACTTTGTTTTATCGACATAATATCCGTTTTCTTGTATAATTTCCTTAAAATCAGAATTTCCAATTGCTAGCCCTTTTTTCTTTTTTTTCATAATTAATCCCTACTTTCCCTTTAATTACTTAAATTATATCAAAAAAAATCTGACATTACAATGAAAATCAATTCTCACTTTTCTTTTTCTTAAAAAAATCCAGAATCGTCTTCTTATGTTCCAGTTCCTTTGGTAAAGGAACTCCTATCCAATCATGAAATTCCTTTATCTTAATTTCAATAATATCCGAAGAATTATTATCATTTTTACATTTTTGTGATAATGCATTTAAATATTTTGTTGACGGAAGAATTTTTGTACCAAATCTGTTGCTTTGTCCTTCTTCGCTATCTAAACTTTTTAATTTGAATAAATATACACCTTTTTCTTTTTGTATTTTAAAATCTTGATGATTGTATTCGTATAATTTTCTCCATAAAGACTGATTATTTTCTACAGTGTCATCATATCTAGTTTCAGGAAACCAAGCAGGAATTTCAATTTGAGCAATTTCAAAATATTCCTTAAAAATTTCACGAGACCAATAAAGGAAATCTATCAATCCTGTAGAAGAGTGTAGAGAATAATTTTTCCAGCTTAAATTATCATCTGTCAACTTTTCTGCAAATCGAATAACAAAATCTTGGAAAAGAGTATCATTAATAATTTCAAACACTTCTGTATACGCTTTTACAGATTTTTTCTTAAGTTCTGTATCAAACACTTTATCATTTTTCACATAGTATGATCTTCTTTGTGCCCGTTGTGGCAACGAATATTCCAAAGCATTTGTTGTCCCAATAAAACAAGGTGTAAAATCAAAATTTGAAGTAGAAAGATTTGAAACATTTACAATCAGGTTGTTTCCTCTATCTTTGTTTGAAAAAAATTCTTCATCAATTTCATCAATTAAAATTGGAGCTAAATTATTTTCATTCATCCATAGTTGAATTTGTGTTATCGTATCTGCTTTTTTTGTTCTTCCAGTCGGAATAATGTTATTGTACAAAATAGGCTTTGATTTAGAAAGGCCCAGCATTTTTTGTAAAATCTGCAATAAGTTACTTTTTCCTGAACCAGCAGTTCCTCCAATAAATAGAAATTGTGGAACATCTAATTTTTCCGAATCAGATTCCAGTTTGAACCTAATATCCTGAAGAAAAGGCGAAGTGAACGCATACAAAATTATCTCAACAATTCTTGAGCCATAATTATCGTTATAGTCAATTACATACTTTCTATAGTTCTCAATCAATTTCACAATACTTTCAATAGAAGTTTTTATTTCTTCTTTCCCAGCTTTTTGCCCAAATGGTTTCGTGTTTCCATTTTCTTCAATATATAATCCCGAACGCCCAAATCCACGATCAGTATCTTTTGAAAATAATAATTCTCTTTCAGGAGTCGCTTGATTTAATTTTGGAGCAATTTTAATTTCCAATTTAGGTTTTATCTTTTTCGCAAATGTTTCAGGCGCCACAACCATACTTTCTTTCTTTTTAGCCTGTCGTGAAATGGTATTAATCGACAATTCATAAGCAAATTTTTCAACTTCAAGTTCCTCTTTTTTCTCATTCTCAATTATTTTCTGTTTCTCATCAATCGTTTTAATTTCCTCAATTATTGGTAAAGCAACACTGTCTTCTTCCTTAACAATCACATCATTAAATTCTTTAACAATATCTTTCGAAATATCTATTTGCAATTTGGAATTTTCATCTTGTGTAAATCTCACAGAAAATTTCTCTTCCTTTTTTTCATCATTATTCTCATCTAAAACTTTAATTTTACTTTTCGCCTTTTTTCTTATAGCTTTAGTAATAAAATTAGTACAAGTTAAAGTAATTTCATTAAAATATTCTTCAAACTGACTAAATAATGGGGAATTATCAAAAATGACAATGTTTTCAAATTGGTTCCTTTTGTTTGAAAAAGCCTGGAATGAAAGATTAGCCGATCCAAAAATCAATCTCGTCTCCGAATCATTTTTCAAAAGATAAAATTTACTATGAATTGTCGAACTTATTGGCACTCTCAATTTCCACTTTTCTTCCACAATATTTTCCTGATTCTCTCTTGAAAGATTCTCAAAAAAATGAATCTGTTTCTTTTTAATAATCGCCTTTTGACTCTCAATCAAATTCTTGGTTTCATTTTCCAAAGCCTTCAATCCTCTAACTTGGACATCTACATCTTGTATCCCGATAACCAAATCAACACTTTTAAACGGAGTTAGGTATTTATTCAAAAAACTTTCATCAGCTGAAAATGTGACAGCCTTTATCTCATAAAATCTGTTGCTATCAAAAATCTCTTCAATTTCTAAATCAACTCTCTCACCATTTAAAATAGTAAAAAGTGTATTTTTAACTTTTATAGCTTCAGTTTTTTCAATATTTTCATTTTCAAATAAAGTTAAAGATTCAGATTCTAACTCTTTTTCCATTTTTTCTCCTTTCCATATTATGTAATTAATATTTATTAAATTAGTTTTCTTTCCATCTCTTCAATTTTTTCAAATACCCCTTCTTCTCCATCGAAATCCTCAAACTTTCTCGAGCCTTCTGTATCGTCTTATTATGTACCCAAACATCCAATCTATTATTTTCTAAATAAATCACCGCATAATCCCACTGTTTCGCAAGTGCTGTCGCAAAAAACCAAGCAATTACCATTTTCACATAATACTCTTCAGAATGAATATTCGCCACCATTTCCAAATATTCCTTTTTAAAGTCTTTATCCAAAAAATGCGTCATCAACATTTCTACACCAAACCTACAAGTATAAGTTTTATCCGATTGAGACCATTCCTTTATTTTTTCAATCAGTTCTTTTTTATTCTTTTTAAAAATCTTCGGAGAAATCGTATCACAAACCGCCCAATTATCAACAAATGGCAAAAAACTATCAAGCGATTCAATACAGTTCTCAAAATTTTTGCTCTCTGAAATAATTGCTCCATGCAACAAATTCTCATCGTAATATTTATGTGGCAACTCCTTCAAAAAATCTTCATCTTCATTATTCTTTACCAATTTTTTAGCCAATTTTCTAATTTCAGGAATTCTTACTCCAATAATTGTATTTTCCGATATGTTTGGTGTCAATTTACTTAAAAATCTCATATATTCTTTATCTTGAAGTGCAAATAGTTCTTTTTGTATTTTCATTTAAATCTCATCCCTTTTAAATTTTTATTTAGTATCAAATATCTCCTTTCCTAAATTATCAAAAACTTCATTAATATTGGCGTTTTTCAATTCTAATTGCCATTTTCCATTAACTTTATTTACTTTAACATCTATATTTTCTTCTTCACAACTAGACTTCTTAACGAATTCTTTTATATCATCTTCTAAATATTTATAGAATGCATCGAGTTTATTTTTATCAATTTTTCTTAAATCATTGGATTCTTCTTCAGAAATTCCAGATTTTCTAATACTGTTATCAAAAAATTTACCAAAATTAAAGGTAGAATCTATATTTTTTGTTTTAATCAAAATTTTAACTTTTGCATCATTTTTTCCAGAAAAAGAAATTGATTTTATGTCAGTTTCAAAAATATCTTTTGTTATTAGGGTATTATTAATAATATTAGATATATTTCTCATAAATTCTTTAAATGATTGTCTCTGATTTTGAGGAACTTCTTTCATTGATTCATTGATTAAATTATCCATATATTGTTTGTTAAACTCTCTTACTTTTACTAATATTTTTTTCTGAAACGCATCATTAACTTTTTCGAAAAGATCTCTATTGACAATATTTTCAATTTCTTTACTTTCTTGATCAATTTCACTCTGCGAAAATTTAACTCCATTTTTTACATTAATCTTATAGTTTCCTTGTGCCATTCCCAATGTTCCTAAAATAAATAACCCTAATAATATCTTTTTCATTTTTTCTCTTCCCTCTTCTTTCTTTCTTTCTTTCTTTCTGTTTATTTTTATTTTATTTTTTAATTTTTTAATTTTTTACTTTTTATAATTTTAATTATAAATATTATAATCTTTTTTTTTATTGTTTTCAAGATAACCTCTTAAAAAAGTAATTTTTATTTAAAATATTATTCAAAAAATTAAAAATATTAAGTATATTATAATAAAAAAATAACTAAAATAAAATTTTATAAGAGTAAAATAATAAATAAACTAAAAAAATAGAAAAGAAGGGAATTTAAAATGAAAAAGTATGTAGCAGAATTTATCGGTACAGCTGTTCTAGTTCTATTTGGTTGTGGAACTGCAGCAGTTTTAGGTACAAAAGGTAACGAAGTGAATGTCGCTTACTTGGCAACAGCTTTTGCTTTTGGACTATCAATTGTAGCGATGGCCTACTCAATTGGAAATATTTCAGGATGTCATATCAATCCTGCAGTTTCAGTTGGAGTTTTATTATCAGGAAGAATGAGTTTAAAAGACTTTGTTGGATATGTTGTCGCTCAATTTTTGGGTGGAATATTTGGAGCACTAGTTTTAATGTCATTAATTGGAAAAGAACATGGGTTAGGAGCAAATGGACTTTTTGAGAAAAGTATTGGAAAATCAATGCTAATCGAAATCATTTTAACATTTGTGTTTGTAATCGCAATTTTAGGAGTCACTTCAAAAGTTTCAAACGGAGCAGTTGCGGGATTAGTAATCGGTTTGTCATTAACTTTAATTCACATTTTTGGAATTCACTTTACAGGAACATCTGTAAATCCGGCAAGAAGTTTTGGACCAGCACTATTTATGGGTGGAGATGCATTATCATCAGTTTGGGTGTTTATTGTTGCACCTTTAATTGGTGGAACTTTGGCTGCTATTTGTTATAATATATTGTCAGCTGGAATTGAAGAAGAAGAATAAAAAAATTGAGTGCCACTGTGGCACTCAAAAGAACATTTCTACTTGTTAGAAAATTATTTAAAACTGTTAATAATTTTTATAATTTTAAAGTATAATAGAATGCAGAATGGTAGTTTTTATCATTCTGTTTTTTTTAGATTATTTAGGTTCTTTTCTTCTATAATCATCAACTGGATTACCGTACAGAAAATAAAATTATTTTTATAAATATATTAAAAAATATAATTTTAAAGAAATTAAATCAATACTCCTTTAGTTGACGGAATTTCATTCCTATATTTTTCATCAATACTCACAGCTTCTGCCAAGGCCCTAGCAACTCCTTTAAAAATTGACTCAATTATATGATGCGAATTCGTTCCTGCCATATTCTTTATATGCAATGTCGCATTTAAATGTCGTGTAAATCCAATAAAAAACTCTTCCACCAATTCTGTATCAAAAGTTCCAACTTTCTCAGTCGGAATATTTACATCAAAATTCAAAAAATATCTTCCACTTAAATCAACTGCAACCAATGTTAATGACTCATCCATTGGCAAAAGAAAGTTCCCATATCTCTTAACTCCTTTTAGATCTCCCAAAGCCTCATAAAAACATTTCCCAAGTGCAATCCCAATATCCTCCGTACTGTGATGATCATCAACTTGTGTATCTCCGTCACAATAAACCTTCAAGTCAAATCTCCCATGTTTTGCAAACAAATCAAGCATGTGATCCAAAAATCCCACTCCCGTATTATTTTCATATTTCCCAGTTCCATCGACATTTAATTTAACTTTTATTTTAGTTTCAAATGTATTTCTTTCAATTTTAGATTTTCTCATTGTTTTATTCTTCCTTTCTTTTCTTTTCTCTTGTTTTTTTATTTTTTCTTTAATTTTTTAAATTCTTTAACAATATTTAGCAAGAAGTCTCCTTCTTCTATAAGTGGGAGTAGTTCACTAACTATAAACAGTATATTCTATTTTTAAAATTTTTTCAAGTTTTTTAACTTTCTGTGCTTTAATTAAAAAAAAAAAGGAGAAATAACTATCTCCTCTTAAAATTTAAAACAAGTAACTTATTATACTTTTTATATTTGTGTATTATAAGTTACTGTAAATTTTGCCAAAATAAAAATTATTTATCTTGTTTGCACCAACTTTTATTTTCGTAGTCAACTACACAAGTAATATTTTTATTTTTTTTACCGCTGTTTTCCATTTCTTCTCTTGTCTGATACCCTTGTTGTTTAAAATTTGCAGTTGTATGAGTACTTGCACATCCTTGCATCATACCAAGAACTCCTAAAACTAAAACTGAATTTAAAGCTATTTTTTTCATATTAATCACTCCTATTTTATTGTCGTTTAATTATATCATAATTAACAAAAAATTTCATTAAAAAATTTTTTAAAAATAATAAATTTTATTAATTTTATATTTTTATTTTACAACAATTTCTCTAATTTTTCAATAAAAATTTCCATTTCTTCATCAGTCCCAATCGTAACCCTCAAATAGTTATCAATCCTGTCTTTCGCAAAATATCTAACCAAAATTCCATTATCTTTTAGCTGTTTATACAAATCTCCTGCAAAAACTTTATTATGAGAAATAAAAATAAAATTAGCACTTGAATTTAGCACTTTAAATTCCAATTCTTTCAATTTTTTTACAGTTTTTTCCCGTGTTTCAATAATTTTAGCATTAATTTTTACAAAATAATCATCATCTTTAAATGATTCAATCCCAGCTTCAATTGAAATTCTGTCAATTGTATACGAATTAAATGAAAATTTTAGCCTATTAAGTCCTTCTATTATATTTTCCGAACCAATCGCATATCCCAAACGCATTCCCGCAAACGAACGAGATTTTGAAAATGTCTGCACAACGAGAACATTATCATATTTGTTCACCAATTTCACAGCACTTTCTGCTCCAAAATCAATATAAGCCTCATCCACAACGACAAGTTGGTTAGGATTTTTTTTCACAATTTCTTCAACTTCTTCTAATTTTAATGCAATCGAAGTCGGTGCATTTGGATTTGTAATAATTATATGTCCATCAACTCCAAAATATTTATCAATTTCAATTTCAAAATTTTTGTTTAACGGAATTTTTACTTCTTTTAAATCAAATAAATCTGCATAAACAGGGTAAAAGCTGTAAGTTATATCAGGATAATAAACTTTATCACCCTTGTTAAAAAATGTCATAAAAATAAGTGCTAATACTTCATCCGAACCATTTCCCACAAAAATTTGCTCTTTTGTAATTCTTTCATCAATTTTTTGCGAAAAATATTCAGCAATCACTTTTCTAAGTTCTGAAACATCTGGGTCTGGATAAAGTTTCAAATCTTCCAAATTCATAGACTTTATTTTTTCTATAACTTTTTTTGACGGTGAATAAGGATTTTCATTTGTATTAAGTTTAATATATTTCTTGTCTTTCGGCTGCTCTCCAGGAACATAAGGTTCTATTTCCTTTATTTTATCATTCCAAAATTTGCTCATTTTACAATTTCTCCCTCTTTATTTTTTTCTTTACTTTATCTATTATTTCAGATAAATTTCCTTATTAATCGTCAATGTCATTTTTCATACTTTCAAAACTATCTTCCAAATTTTTTAATGTCTCATTTATCAAATCATTATAATCAAAATCTACTTGCCATTTTCCATTGACTTTTTCAATTTCCATTTCTGTAATATCTTCATTATAATCAATTTTTTTTATTTCTTCTTTTACTCTATCTTCAAAATATTTATAAAATTTATCAAGTTTTACTTTACTAATTTTTTCAAAATGTTCAGTATCTTTATCTGTAATTCCAGATTTTTTAAATGCTTCATCAATAATTTTGTCAGAGTCAAGATCATCCATGTCTTTATATTTAGCCAATATGCTAATTTTAGCTTTATTTTTACTCAAAAATGAAATTTCCTTGATAGAAATATCCATTTTATCAAGTTCACCAAAAACATTTTGTTTCATAATTTCACTAAGTCTTCTTAAAAATTCTTTAAATGACTGTTGTTGATTTTTTGGAGCGTTTTTTACCATGTTATCCATTAAACCATCCATATATTCATCATAAAGCTTTTTTGACTTTTCTATTATAACTAGTTTTCCTTCGTTGTTATATCTTGAAATAATCTTATCATTAATAATTTTATCAATCTCTTTGCTATCTCTATCCGCTTCACTTTGAGAAATTTTAACTCCATTTTTCACATAAACTTCATAATTTTGCTGAGCCATTCCAAGTGTTCCTAAAATAAACAGTCCCAAAAATATTTTTTTCATTTTTTAAATTTTTCCTTTCTAATCTAATCTAATCTCTAATCTCTAATTTCTAACTTATCTAATCTAATACAATTTAATTCAATATAATATAATTTATTTTTAAATTATCGATTATTACTAATACTTTATTTAAATTTAGATAATAAATTATATAATTATTTATTTTTTATAATTAATTTTATTTCTCAAATCTTTTAGAAACTGAACGAGCATGAGCTGTAAGTCCTTCACTTTCAGCAAATTTTATAACTTTATCTTTCACTTCTTCAAGACCTTTTTTTGAATAATAAATGAATGAAGATTTTTTTATAAAGTCATCAACTGATAATGGCGATGAAAATTTAGCTGTTCCACTTGTCGGAAGTGTATGATTAGGTCCTGCCAAATAATCTCCCAGTGGTTCAGGCGTGTTATGTCCCATAAATATTGAACCTGCATTTTTTACTCTTGTTAAAAGTTCAAAAGGATTAGAAACCGCTAGTTCTAAATGTTCTGGAGCAATTTCGTTACTTATTTTTATCGCTTCATCAATCGTTTTCGTAACAATAATTCTACCTTGAGTTTCAATCGAAACTCTTGCAATCTCTTCCCTTTCCAACTCTTTCAGCTGAATTTCCAATTGTTCTATAACATTTTTAGCAAGTTCCTTTGAAGTTGTAACCAAAATACTAGCTGCTAATTTGTCGTGCTCTGCTTGAGAAAGTAAATCTGCTGCTACATGAACTGGATTTGCACTGTCATCGGCAATTATTAAAACTTCACTTGGTCCTGCAATCATATCAATCGAAACTTCTCCATAAACCATCTTTTTAGCCATTGCAACATAAATATTTCCAGGTCCTACAATTTTATATACTTTTGGAATGCTTTCTGTTCCATAACTAAGTGCAGCAATTGATTGTGCTCCACCAACTTTAAAAATTCTGTCAACTCCAGCGATTTTCGCAGCAACTAAAAGCGATGGTAAAATTGTTCCATCTGAAGTTGGCGGTGTGACCATTATAATTTCCTTACAACCTGCAATTTTTGCTGGAACGGCATTCATCAAAACAGTCGATGGATAAGCGGCAGTTCCACCAGGTACATAAAGTCCAACTTTTTCAATTGGATTAATAATTTGACCTAAACTTACGCCATTTTCTTTTTTTACAATAAAATTATTTCTAACTTGTTTTTCGTGAAATAATTTAATATTATCATGCGAATATTTAATAACTTCCAAAAGTTCTTTATCAATTGTATCAAACGCTTTTTGAATTTCTTCTTCGGAAACTTCCAATGTTTTTAGATCTACTTTATCAAATTTTTTTGTATATTCAAAAAGGGCCTTGTCACCTCGTTTTTTTACATCTTTTAAAATATTTTCCACAGTTTCATTTACATCGTCATAAGAAAACTGGCTTCTAGCAAGTTCTTTTTCCAAATTCAAATTTTCTGAATATTCAATCGTCTTTATCATTTTTATCACTCCATCAAAATTTATTTTTTATAAAATTTTTTTATTATTTTTTATTTTCTGTTTTATCTGTTTTTTCTTTATCTATTTTATTTTTTATTTTTTTCACAATATTTTCAATTTTATCGTGATTAAATCTATAACTTGATTTATTCGCAATAAGCCTTGCACTTATATCACCAATAAAATTCAATACTTTCAAATGATTTTCCCTCAAAGTCGTTCCAGTTTCCACGATATCGACAATCACATCAGAAAGTTCCAAAATCGGTGCAATTTCAATTGAACCATTTAATTTAATCAATTCCACATCTCTATTAATTGAATCAAAATATCTTTTTGAAACATTAAAATATTTCGTTGCAACAACCAAAGGTCTGTCAAAATTTTCTTTAAAATTAACAGGTCCTGCAATTCCAAATTTACATTTTCCAAATCCTAAATCCAAAAGTTCATACACATCTGGATTATCTTCCAGCAAAATGTCCTTCCCAACAACTCCAATATCAGCGCTCCCCTTTTCCACATAAACCGCTACATCTGACGGTTTTACCAAAAGAAATCTGATTTTTTTGTCAGAATTTTCAAAAATCAATTTTCTGTTGTCACTTTTTATTTCATCACAATCGTACCCAATGCTTTCAAACAATTCATAAACTTTATTCCCAAGTCTTCCTTTAGGAAGTGCTATATTTAACATAATTTTACACCTTTCCATCAAAAATTATATTTCAATTTTCAATTCGCCATTCTCAAAAATATATTTCTTATCATAATTAAAAGTTTCAAAGTCACAGCCATCACAAGCAATATTTTGAGTTCTAACTCTATTCCCATCTTTTACCAAATTATCAACAATCTCAGCCAATTTTTCAAAATTACTTTCATCATACAAAAGTAAAATATCAAAATCTTTCTGATTTTCATTTTTATAAAATTCATTAAGATTATCCGTAACAACCGCAAATCCAATCGCTCCAGTATCAACTCCAAATTTTTCAAACAATTTATCATATCTTCCACCACTTAACACAGCATTTGGAATTTTATCAATAAATCCTTGCATAACAAGTCCGTTATAATATTTCAAATTTTTTATAATCGAAAAATCAAAAAGGACTTTTTTCTTATCATAAAATTTAATAATTAAATCATACAAATTTTTAAGTTCTGATAAAATTTTCACAATTTCAGGATTCAACTCATATTTAGAAAGTTTTTTTTCAATTTCTTCTATATTTCCTGACAAATTTGGTAATTCATAAATAAGATTTTTTAATTCAGCTGAAATATTTTTATTTTTTTCAAGAATTATTTTTATATCATGAGAATTTTTATTATTAATATATTCAAAAATTTTTTCTTTTATTTCATATTCAAGTTCCACATTTTCAAAAATTGAAGAAATAAATCCAGCGTGAGATAAAACAAGCATATTTTTTTTACTCATAATCTCCAAACTTTTTAGTGCAAGACTCACAATTTCAAAATTCAAAAATAGTGTTTCTTTTCCGATAAGCTCAACTCCCAATTGTTCTTTTTCATTGTAACCTGCATATTTAGAAGTTGTATAAATATTTTCCTGATAATAAACTTTATCGTATTTTGAAGTCTTTTCTTTTGAAATTTTTTTTGCAATTGAAAGCGTAATATCAGGTCTAAGTGCAAGTAAGTCTCCGCTCGGATTCATAATCGTAAGTATATTTCCCAAAATAAAATCTTTATTTTCATTATACAGTTCATATTCTTCAAAACTTGGCAATGAAATTTTTTTGTAACCATAAGAATCATATAATTTTCGCAAATTTAAAAGAACTATATTTTTTTTACTCATATTACTAATATATTTTTTCATTTATTTATATTCTCTGCATGATAATTAAATTTATCACACATACTCCTTTCTTTTGTTTTCTTTTCCTTTCTTGTTTTCTTCTTTTTTTTTTTTCTCTTATCTTCTTATCTTTTTTTTTTTATTTTAAATTATTTAAAGTTATTTAAAATTATTTAGCATAAAAAAAAAATTAATATATAGCCTATTTTATCACAAAAATTTACTTAAAACAAGAAAAACAAAAAACTTCCAAAATAATAATATTTAAATTCATATTATTTGGAAGTTTAAAAATTTATTTTTTTCTTTAATTACTTTAATTACTTTATTAATCACTATTGCTCACTCGAAATCATAACGGTTTTTATTTTTTTATTAAATTCATAACTAGGGTTTATTATAATTCCCCAAATAAGTTTAATGTTCTTATATTTTATAACATCCGTAATCCCTTGTGTAATTTTCTGAATATCTGATAGCGGTACATCATTTCCTGTTGTAAAACTAAGCAAAACTCTTTTTGCATCTCGAATTTCCCCTTCAAATAAATTTTTCTTTTTTATCTGCATCAAAATCCCTTCCACCGCTGTTTCGCCAAATCCCTCTCCCACACGAATAACAGTATCTCGTGAATTATCAAGCACAGCTCTTACATCCAGCAAATCAATATTCATCAAACCAACTTCAGCTAAAATATTTACAATACATTCAATCCCTTCTTTAATAAGCATATTAGCTTGACCGTAGGCTGAACTTAATGGTTTTCTTTTGTCAACATAATTATAAAGTTTTTCATTCGGAATAATAATAAGACCATCTGTCAATTTTTCAATCTTTCTCATCCCAATACTCGCAATTTTCATTATGTCAAATCCTTCTAAAAAAAACGGTCTAGCAACAATCGTTATCGTAAATATTTTAAGCTCTCTAGCTACTTCCAAAATAACAGGTGTTATCCCACTCCCAGTTGCTCCACCAACTCCAGAAATTAAAAATAAAATATTTGTCCCTTTTAAAAGCTCATAAAATTGTTCATAACATTGAAGTGCAATTCTTTCAACTTGCTCTCTACTACATTTATCAAGTCCTGTATCCAAAAAAATTTTTTGATTAGCCATGCTCGATTCAGAATTTTCAAGATTAGTATCTATTGTTATATATTCAACTTTTCTAATTTTTTCTTTAATCATATAATTAACAAAATTAATTCCCATTCCCCCGACTCCAATAATTTTTGTAGCCATAATATCTTTATTCAATTTAATATTACCTCCTTTCTTTTTTGTATTTTTATATAAAAAACTGTATTTGTTAAGTTAATATATTTTTTAATTTTTTAAATTATTTAATTTGCTATACTTCTTTATTTTATCAAAAAAATATGGTATTTGTCTATTATTTTTTTACAAGTTAGGTATTGTTTTATTTAAATATTAATTATTAATGTTTAATTTTTTGTTTTTTTATAAAAAATAATGTCCGATAATATTATTTGGATAATTAATTGATTTATTTATAAATTTTTTTTCAAAAAAAAATCATACTTTATTTTATAAATTAAATAATAATTTTAAAAAAGTATGATTTTTATTTTTAATTAGAAAAAACTAGTAAATTGCTCTAAATCCTATTCCACCTCTAATATTTTTTCCTTTTGTGTCATATCCTGCATTTACTGTTAAACCTAATCTTGTATTGTCCAAACCTATATTTAAGTCAAATTTTCCGTTTCCGTGTCTATCTTCTTTTTCATTTCTCAAGTTGTACCAATTAGCATTTGTATATCTCACTCTTGCTTGATTTAATTTATTTATTTTACCTAATTCATTTTCATATGCAGCTGATAAACCTACTGAAAGTTGAGCTCTTTGAGCTATTGGCTGAATGTACTTGAATTCTGCTCCAATTTCCGGTTTTATTGAATAATAATCATTTCCGGCCACTTCTAATCTAACTTGACCTGTATTTTCTTTAATTCCATCAAATCTTCCGTATTCCAGTTTTAATGCTCCATACGGTCTTAAATGCATTCTTTGTGTTAATCTTATATCATATCCCAAATCTGCTTTTAATGCCGCTCCATACGAATAATAATTAGATTTTGCTTCAAAAGTGTCGTCAACTATCCAGAATTTACGCTTCATTTCATTTCTTGCCGCAAATACATCTCCCGCAACTGTCAATTTTAAACTTCCGTTATCATCTGGTGACATTGATTTAAACAATCCAGCTTTCAACATAGTCTGATCTTCTCTTGATCCACCCAAATCTTTAAATTTAAAATGGTTGTTTATCGCTCCAGCATACCATCCAATGCTATTTCCAAGTCTAACTGCTTCATCTTCGTGAACATAAGCCACTCCATAAGCATTATTTGTATAATCAATTACTCCAGCAGTATCTGTATTATATTCATCTCTTTGTCCAAACACTTTTATCTTATTATTTTGTTTAGATGGATTTCGCCAGTCATTGTGCAAATAATTAAACTCTTTGTCCAGCAATCCTCCAGTTTCATAAATTCTCTGCTGAGTATTTGAATACTCGTAACCTTTCATTTCATTTACAGCTTGAGCAAATATATGGGGTTCACCTTTTCCAATACCATTTAATTTATTAAACAGAAGTTTTTCCCTTCCATCAGCTTCAACTCCATATCTTTGTTCCAAACCATCTAAGAAATTATATGTATCAGGATCATCACTACTTGCAAAATCAGTGTAAGGAACTTTTACCAAATACAATCTGTCAATTAATCCTGTTTTTTTAGATTTTACAGGTTGCGCAAGCCAAGTTAAACTTGCCGAATTTACATTTAAAGTAGTTCCAGTTGTAACAACTTGTTTTAATGCTTTATTGTACGGATCTATCAAATTTTCCTGGATTTCTATAGCTTTAGCTCCAGTATAATTTGCAGCTTCAGTTCCAATAAGCAGATTTATATCAGTAAGACCTTTTAAATTTTCAAGTCCTTGAATCGGATTTGTTATATTTATTCCAGATGTATCAACATACATTCCAAGGCTAGACGCTTCAGCTAAAGAACTATCTCCAATAGTTGACAAATCCAATGTTCTAAATGTATTGTCTGTAATTTGAACTTGTTTTGCACTAGGTGCAGCTGCATCTGTTGTCACAACTGCTATCGCATTTGGATTTATTCCAGTTAATGTAACTCTGTGTGGATCTGAAGCAGGTGGTGTTTTTATCGACACGCTTCCTTCATTTTTCACATCCGTTGCCGTTCCATGAACAACTGTTCTTGTAGAACTATTTTTCCCTTTAGTTCCACTGACATCTGTATCTATTGCATCTGTTGAAACTACGCTTGAATTATCTGAGTAAACTCCCATATTATTCGAACCTTGAATATTTATCGTACCGTAGTTTTTAATAGTTCCGCCGTTTACTACGACAACCCCTTTAATTCCTTTACCATTTGCTGTTGGAGTTGTCTGAATTGTTCCATAGTTGATTCCTTGCGCATTTTGGTCAATATACATTCCAACCGTATTATTTCCGCTTAAGTTAATTACACCAGTTGCAGCATTTATCGCTTTTGAACCGCTTCCAACCGCATACATTCCAATACTTCCATCTTTTGTCACATTAATTGTACCTTCATTTACAATATTTCCCTGTCTTGAAATATTTCCAGAAGTTTTATTATAATATCCTGTCGCCATTCCAATTCCATATTTATCTGCTCCAAGACTAGTTGAACCGACATTTATCACACCACTTTGTCTATTCGTAGCAGTCGCTCCGTCAAATGAATAAATTCCAACATTTCCAATCCCTGAATTTGTTGTCAAGTCAATAGTTCCATAATTGTCAACATTCTGTGCAGAATAAATTGCGTAGCCATTATTAGCAGTCGTAGTTATATCTGTATGATTTTCAATTAATCCACCTTGTGTAAACGGTGCTGCCGAATAAATATATACCGAATTTTCTCCCACAGTTGCGGTAGTTAATGGCGCTGTCACAAGATTTACAGGAGCGTTTTTCGCCGTGATCAAATATCCAAATGAATCATTTGCTCCAACTGTCATATTCACATTTCCATAGACATCCGTCAAAGATGTAGCGCCATCTTCAATATAGACTCCAACAGCGTTGTTATTTCCAACATTTATCGTACCTGAAGTTAAATTAACGCTTGGAGATAAAGCATAGGCCCCTTTTGAATAAATTCCAACTCCGTTATCTCCGACATTTATCACACCGCCAGTCATATTTACATTTTTCCCATAAATTCCATATGAACTTTTTCCAACATTAATTGTACCACTCGTAGTTATCGGAGTATTTACATCATCTGTATACATTCCAATTGATTCATTTCCTTGTGAAGTATCTGCCACATTAATCGTTCCAGCATTAGTCAATTTTGATTTATTTGTTGCAAACATTCCAGCTGACTTTGTTCCATTTACATTAATAATTCCGTCCGTATCATTTAACAAAGTTCCGTTATCCGCACCCATTCCAATTGCATTATTACTTCCATTCATCACAATTGTTCCATTATTTACAGCATTTATGTCAGCTAAAGTTCTTGCGTCAGTGAGACCTGTGCTATTATTTTTCACATAAATTCCAATTGCTGCGTCATTGTCCATTGTAACTACTCCACCCTGAGCATTTTTAACATTTACAATTCCATTTTTTCCTGCTAAATAATATGGTTCAGTTGAAGGATCTACAGGATTTCCAGTTGCTGGATCAATTCTGTATGAAAGACCTAAAATTCCTATTGATTTTTCTCCGCCAACATTTACTGCTCCGCTATTTGTTACAGGTGTACTATTTGTTGCATAAATTCCAATCGCATCTGAATTTGCTCCATTTACTGTTCCTTTTTCCACATTCACCGTTCCTGTATTTACAATTCCTTTTACATTTGCAAAATCAGCATAAAGTCCAATTCCACCTTTATCTGTTCCATCTGTTCTATCAACACTTACTGTACTGCTATTGTTAATTCCTGTCATATTGTTAGTCTTAGAATTTTCACTGGCACTTATTGCAATTCCTACAGGAACTGTTAGTGATTTATCAATTGAATTTAATTGAGCTGTGTCAAGTTCTGCTTTTAATGGTGCTGCAACATTTATTAATGAATTTTGATAAAGCAATCTTTTTGTAAATACTTCACTATCTGAACCAACTGTCGAATCTGATTTATCAATATCTCCTGTTATATTTATAATACCACCATCAACTACAGCATATTTATATTTATAATTACTACTTGTTGGTGTAAAACTTGGTGCAGGTGTTCCAAGCAACTGTTCTTTTAAAGTGTTAGGAGAAGTCATATTTGCTACATTTAATGTAATTGGTGAACCTGTTGAATTTTTTAAATCTGCAACTATTACATTATCAGATTGCACATCAATTGTAGTTCCTGTTAAATTTACAGAATTACTTCCATTTACATCTCTAACATATCCTATTGCATTACCATTTAATACCAAAGTTCCATTTTGTAAACTTATTGTACCACCATTATTAGTATAAAGAGCATAACCTGAACCACTGTAATTTACTTCTCCATTATCTAAAACTATAGAACCATTATTTATTGAAGCTGCTGCTACTCCTGTATCAGTAGCTTTAATTTTGTTATAATTAGCTTTTATAGTTGAACCATCAGAAAATAACCCAAACCCAGCATATACTTGTGTATCTTTTCCTGCCTTATCTTTTGCCCTTGCTCCCGTTATATCAATGTTATATTCGCCAGTACCATGTCCAAAAGTATTAGTTGATGTTTGTCTAATATCTACTTCACTTCCAGTTTTTGCATATACACCTCCAACATTTTTAGTAAGTGTTTTTGTTGTTATGTCATAAACAGGATTTCCACTGCTAATTTTACCTTTTATTTTAAGACCACCTGTTGTATCATTTGTCTTTACTTTTGCTCCTTCAGCTGTATAAATAAAAATACTATCTTTTTGTGGATCAGTTTCTGTTTCAATACTTTTTACTTCTACATCATTATCATCTGTATGCCCTTGCGCATAAATAGCAGAATTATTACTTCCATCATTCAAAACCATTTCACTCTCAGAATACACACGCCCTTGTTTATCTTTTACTACAATCCCAGTATTATTTTCTCCTTTAATTTCTATACTACCTGTTCCCAAATAAACAATAGTCGGTTTTCCATCAGAGCCTACAGGATATACTCCAACATTATTACTTCCACCTAATTTTATATAATGTCCTTGTAAATCTATATCTGAAGCTGAATAAATTCCTGCTGAACCATTATTATCATTAGCATTGCCATTAGTTTGAACATCAACTGCAAATTGTCCTGTTACAAAAGAACCTTTTTTTGGTAAATACAATCCTGCACTTGATTCTCCATATATAATTAATGGATGTGACGAATTTCTTGCGTCAATTTTATCTGTGAATTCAGATGTCAATTTATTATAATATCTATTTCTATTATTATTACTATCACTATTATTTGAACTGTATGTGTGTGTAGTAAGTTTTTCCTGATCTCCACTACTTTTTGCGTCGCTAAAATTAAGATGTAGGTCTACTCCACTAGCGTTATTTACAAATATTCCTGCTGTATTTTTTCCATGTGTAGTTAAACTTCCTTTATTTGTAATACTTATATGTCTATGTTTTGAGGGTAAAAATAAAAACATAGCTGTACTATCTGTTTTTGTAACTACTGAACCAGTATTGTAAAAATGCTGATTATTGACATTTCCATGATCTACCGCACTATCTGGAGAAACTAAAAACACAGCATGTTGAGTTTCTTTTATATTTTCATCTTTTTCCAATGTTACATTTCCAGCATTCATAACAACACCATTAGCTTCAAAACTTGTTCCACCACCACTATGATCTGAATGTTTATAACTATGTGTAAATATTGCTTTTGGACCTTTTATCGTAATATCTCCAGTATTAGCAAAAACATTATAATAAGGATCTTTATCTACTTTTGATGAATTAGCATTTGTTTTTTCAATATCAGTAAAAACATTCTTATCAAATGATATTTTAGAATCATCTAATGCTTTTTTTACATCTTCCATTCCAATTCCACCATGCACATCTTGATGGACAAGTTCAGCATAAGTAGTTGAACTAGTAAAGTTACTAACAGAATAATCAATATTTGACGAATTTAATGTAACTCCAAAATTTTTATGAAGAAAATTTCCATTACTCTCTCCGTCACCATTTACTTGAAAAAAGGCATTTCCAGGAGAAGCTATAATATTATCTTTAGTATATGAAGTTCCATAAGAAAAATTTTGCATTCCTGTTACAATACCCAATTGAGTTACTTTATTAATTTCATTAACTTTTACATTTTGAACATCATAACTATAATTATCATCGTTTCTTCTAATTGTAATCTTTCCACTATCTAGTGCTACATCTTCCATTACAGAATTTCCATTACTAGCAAATGCTCTTACTCTTTCAGAACTTCCCCGTGAAGCTGAAGTAATGTCTAAATTAATATTAATATTAGGATTAGGTGCAGCAACATTAGGAGTTACTGGAGCACTAACATTTCTAGCCTCAAACGCCGGTAAAGCTCCCAACTTCACATCCAACGCCAAATTTGCATTTTTCAACAATGGATCTTTTGGTGTCAATGAAGCTGATACTGGGATTGCTGCGTTTGGTTCTCTTTTCATTAAAAGTTTTGTTGTGTTTCCGTAAAGGTTTTTTGAAGTTGAAGAATACTGATACCTGTCAAGTGAATTACTTCTCTTATATTTTTCTTCTTTTAATTTATCGCCACGACCCTTATATTTTCCAGTCCAGTTGTTGTTGAAAGTGTTTATTCCATATTGCCAACTGCTCCAAGGGGATTTTACCACATGATCTCCTTGTTCCATTAACTGAATAAGTTCCATATTTGAATTTTTTAGAAGTTTTTCGTTTTCTCTTCTCGCTTTTTTAAAGTCACTTCTCATCGCTGTGATGGAATAATTAATTTCCTTTTCTGCTTTATGTATTCCGTTGTCAAGTGATGAATCATTTACTGCCACTGCCGAATAAGAATTGATACTTGCAACAGTTACTCCTGTAAGCAAAAAAGTATACACCGCTGAATCTGTGTATTTAAAATCTTTGTTTCTTTTAGCATACGCTTTTAGCTCTTTTTGAAGCTGTCTTAAATCGCTGTCTACCATAAATATTTTTTCCTTTCTAATTAAAAATTTGGTAAATTTTTTATTTTATAATTTTTTTAAAACAAAATAAAATAAGTATTGTTCTAAAATTTTTATTGAATTATTTTTATAATACTTTCATTTTATACATTTTATCAAACTCCAAACTTTTTTTCAACTTTTTTTTATCTTATTATAAAATAAAATTTTTTTCTTTTTTTCTTCTTTCTTTCTTTAATTTATTTTTTTTTATAATTTATATTATTTATATTTTTAAAAGTTTTAAAAGTGTGGTATAATATTTAAAAATTAAATATGATATGAAAGGAGATAAATAAAATGAATTTTGAAAATCTGAAAGAAAAATTAGATAAGAGATATTTTAAAATAAGCGAATATTTTAACGATTCTTTTGATATTTTTAAACATCTTTTTAAAAAAGAAAAAAAGTTTATTGCATTCTTTTTGGTTTCTTATTTAGTTCTACAAATCATTTTAACTTATATCAACAGTACGAAATTAAACATTAGTGATTTCACACTTATATTTTTATTATTATTGCAAATAATTATAAATTCAGTAGGTATTCAAAAAGTTGGCGGTCTTATAGAAATTAGCAACAAAAAAATTTCAATTTTTAAAACAATTAAAAAAAGTTTTATAGTTTACTTTTATATAATGGGAATCAGTGTAGTTTTGGATTTTGTAAATAATTCTATGATTGGTATTTTACTTATTTTGTTTTTATTTTTTAATTCCTTATTTTTTGTTCATCTAGTTTATTTAAGGGATTTAGATTTTATTCAAACTGTAAAATATAATTTTTATTTGTGTAAAGGAAATCGAATTAGACTACTTGTACCAGTTATAATTTTAATTTTATTTTTTTACTTTATATTTTTACCAATAAAATTTATTTTTGGAATAGTTCCAAATACTTCTATTTTAAGTTTAGGATTTATTTTCAAACTTATTTTAACTATATTTTCAAGTTTATTCAATCTAATTTTACTTACAATGGCAACTTTAATTTTTTTAAATGTACTTTATATGGATTTAAAAAATCTAAAAAAAGAAGATTCTATTTCAAAAAAAAATCTTGAAAATGATAATAAGAATAATGATGATAATTACAAACTTTCTGAATAGAAACTAAGTTTTTGTAAAAATTTCTAAGTTAATTATAACTTTTTTTTGTTATAATAAATTATAGGATAATATATTAATTAAAATATGTATTAATTAAAATAATAAAGAAAATAATAAAAAGAGATAATAAAATAAAAAATAAAAAATAAAAAATAAAAGGAGAAAAAAATGTTAAAATTTAAGAAATCAATATTTATTTTACTTTCATTTTTAGCACTTGGAAGTTTCTCATTTGCCGCTTACAACACCAATGTCATGGCAAAAAGAACTAGCGAATATTCAAGTGCTTCTGCAAGAGCTATGTCTTCATACTATGGCACAATTTCAAATGTAAATGTTTCTGGAAATACTGCCACAATAAAAGAAACTGGACAGCCTTTCACAGGAAATTACATCGAATACAATGAAATTGGTTCAGTAAGAACTATAAGACCTTACAAAAATGGACTTTTAGACGGTGCAATGTATTTGTACTTTGACAATGGAAATTTATTAAAAGTTACAAATTACACAAATGGAAATAAAGACGGAGAAGAAATTGAATTTTATGGAAATGGATATTCAAAATCAATAAAAACTTATAGAAACGGTGTTTTAAACGGCGTTGCTTACGATTTTGATGAATTTGGAAGACCTGCAGGTTCAGTTGAATATGTAAATAATTCAAAAAATGGAAAAGAAGTAAAACTTTCAAATGGTGCTGTAATCGCTGAGAGCACTTATCAATATGGAAGATTAAACGGACCTGTGACTTTATATAACACAAATGGAACAGTTCGTATGACAGGAAGTTACGCTTCAAACTTGAGAAACGGTCAATGGACTTGGAACTATGAAAACGGATCAAAAAGATTAATCGAAAGCTACAACAACGGAGTTATTTACCAAGTTACCGGTTTCAACAGAGATGGCTCAAAAGAGCGTGATATAAGATTATCCAATGGAAGTGGAGAATTTACCCAGTATTATAGCAACGGAAAAGTAAAAGCAAAAGGAACTTTAAGAAACTACAAACCTTACGGAAACTGGAACTTTTACAACAATCAAGGCTATGTAACTGATACACAAGGATTTTATTAAAAAACTTCATAAGAAATAAAATTTTTTTGTCCTTTTTTTTAAAATATGTTATAATATGTTAATATATTTAATATATTTAAGAATAATTAAAATTATTTTTTATATTTTATATTTTAAAGGAGGGTTTAAAATGAAAAAATTAATATTCTTCATTTTGCTTTTTACAAGCATTCTAGCGTTTTCAGAATTAAAAGATGGAACTTATTCAGTTGAAAAGCAAGATGACACTAATTATGCGACTTTTGTAAAATTAATAGTGAAAAACAACAAAGTTATCGGAGTTCAATACGATAAAAAAAATGCTCAAGGGAAATTATACTCAATGGACAATCCAACATTTAGAGATCAGTCACTTGTAACTTCAAGAAAATTTGTAAGTACACAAGATATAAATGATATAAGCGATTCAAATTTTAGAGAACTTGTAAATTTCTTATTAGAAAAAGCAAATAATGGTCAAACAGGCGATTTTAAAAAATAGTAAATTTTAAAACTTTAAAAATTTTAAATGAGGAGGTATTTAATGGATTTAAAAAATGAAGATAAGTCTGTTAGTTTTACAAGTTCTGTAGCAACGACAAAACTTGGGAGTGCAGTCTGTGAAACAGTTTTACCAAGTGTTCCACTTCAGCCACTTGATATTATCGAAAAAAGTATCCAAAAAAAATATCGTTCAGAACTTTGGTCGCCATTTATTCGTGGACTAAAAGAGTTTGAAATGGTAAAAGATGGCGATAAAATTGCTGTGGCAGTTTCTGGTGGAAAAGACAGTCTTTTACTCTCAAAATTATTTCAAGAGTTAAAAAGAGCCAGTAAAACAAATTTTGAAGTTGTGTTTATTTCAATGAATCCTGGTTTTAACGAAATAAATTTACAAAATTTGAAAAAAAACTTAAATCATTTAAATATTCCTTGTGAAATTTATGATGACAATATTTTTGAAATTGCTGAACAAATTGCAAAAGATTATCCATGTTACATGTGCGCCAAAATGCGAAGAGGAAGTCTTTACACAAAAGCCACTTCGCTTGGTTGCAACAAACTTGCGCTAGGACACCATTTTGACGATGTCATCGAAACTACTTTAATGAGCATGTTCTACATGGGAAAATTTGAGACAATGTTACCAAAGTTAAAATCTGATAACTACGATATAGAATTAATTCGTCCACTATTTTATGTTGAAGAAAAATCAATTATAAAATGGGTTAAAAATAATGGAATTCTTCCAATGAACTGCGGTTGCACAGTAGCTGCTGAGAAAACTTCCAGTAAGCGCCGTGAAACAAAAGAATTAATTGCACAGCTTGTAAAAACTAATCCTGATATAAAAAAAAGAATCGTTCAATCAATGCAAAATGTCAATTTGGAAAAAATATTGGGATGGAAGGATTCTAACGGAAAACATTCATATTTGGAAAATTATTAAAAATTTTACTTTTATAAAAATTTTTGAAAATTAAAAAATATAAATTAAAAAATTTAAAAAATAATAAAACAAAAAAATAATAAAAATAAAGAAAAGAAAATTTTAAAGAAAAATAAAAGAAAATAATAGAAGAAAGGATCTTTAAATTTTGAAAAGTTGTGAATATATTATTCAAACAAAAAAAGAAAATATTGACTTTATAAACAAAATTGTGGAAGCATACGATGGACTTGGAAATGTCAGAACTTTAGATAATAAAAAAGGACTAATTAAAATAATTACAAATTCATTTCTTTTGGATGATATGGACAAAGTTTTGAAAAAATTAAAAGAACACGATGTTTTCATTGAAGTTCTTGAAAAAAGAGAATGGCTCGGAGTACTTTAATCCAAGCCATTTTTATATTTAATAATTTTTAAAAAATCTAACTTTCCAAAATTTCAATAAAATTAATAAATTCTTGAACAGAAAATTCTTCTGCTCTAGCTAGTTCTGTTTTTCCAACTTTTTTCAAGCATTCTTTTACAAAATCTTTTGAAAATCCTAAATTCGATAAATTATTAGAAATGCTTTTTCTTTTATTCGAAAACGCTTCTCTCAAATATTTAAAATATTTTTTTTCTAAAATTTGACTTTCATATTTTTTATCTTTCAAAATTTTTATTCCTAAAAAAGCTGAATCAACTTTTGGAATTGGATCAAATTTTTCTTTTGGAACTGTAAATAAATATTCTGCTTCAGCGTAAAACTGCACTGCATGAGTAAGCAAACTCATATTTTTACTATGTGGCTTAGATGAAATTCTCTCCGCAACTTCTTTTTGAACCATTAAATAAATTTCAGAAATATTTTCTCTATATTCAATCAATTTATTTATAATCGGCGAAGTTATGTAATAAGGGATATTTGCCACAACTTTCACATTTTTCTTATTTCTCAAAAATTCAGATAAATCAACTTCCAAAAAATCTTTATGAACCAAATCGAAATTTTCATATTTCCCAAATTTTTTTTTCAAAATTGGAATCAAATCGTCATCTATCTCAAACGAAGTCAAAAATTTAGAATTTGTTATCAATTTTTTCGTCAAAAATCCAAGTCCTGGACCTATTTCCAAGACTTCTGTATTTTTATCAATACTTGCTATATCTAAAATTTTATCAGATAATGAACTGTCATTTAAAAAGTTTTGACCATATTTTTTTTTAGTAACATAATTTTTATTATGATTATGATTATAATTATGATTATGATTATAATTTTTTTTTATTTTTTTCAAAATTTCTCCTTTAAAATACTCAAAAATAAACTATTCAAAAACTGATGGTTCTGCGATTCCAATATATTCAAGATTTCTATATTTTTCATCAAAATCTAAACCATATCCAACAACAAATTCATTCGGAATTTGAAATCCAACATATTGAACTTCCACTTCCACTTCCCTTCTTTCAGGTTTGTCTAAAAGTGTACAAAGTGATACTTTTTTAGGATTTCTGCTACCTAAAATTTGTAAAATTTTCTTTAATGTAAATCCTGAATCAATTATGTCTTCCACGACTAACACATTTTTCCCACTTATCGTACTTCTCAAATCTTTTAAAATTTTAACTTCTCTAGTAGTGTGAGTTCCTTCGCCATAACTAGACGCTTCAATAAAGTCAATTTCAAGCGGCAACTTTATCTCCCTAATCAAATCAGCCATAAATACCACTGACCCTTTTAACAATCCAATTACTATTAACGGAGCATCTTCATTCTTAAAGTCACGAGTTATTTTTTCTCCCAGTTCTTTTACTTTTTTTGAAAGTTCTTCTTTAGTTATCAACTGTTTTTTTATTCCAAATTCAAAATTATTATTCATTTTTCTCCTTAATTTTATTTTTTTGTTATTATTTTTTTATTTTATTTTATTTAATTAATAAATATAAAAATTAAATATAGAAAAAGGAGCAAATTATGCCCCTTATTTTAAATTAAAACTATTATTTAACTTTTTCTACCAATTTTGCAAATTCTGCAGGATTGTTTAATGCTAAATCAGCTAAAACTTTTCTATCTAATTCAATACCAGCTTTTTTAAGCCCGTTCATGAATCTTGAATAAGAAACTCCGTTTAATCTGGCAGCGGCATTAATTCTAATAATCCATAATTCACGCATTTTTCTTTTTTTCTGTTTTCTATGTTCAGTTGCGTAAGCCATTGCTTTTTTAACTGCTTCATTAGCTTTTCTATAATTTGATTTTATTGATCCTCTATAACCTTTTGCTTCTTTTAAAACTTTTTTATGTCTTTTTCTTCTAACTATTCCTGTTTTTACTCTTGGCATTTTTTTTCCTCCTTGATTTCTTAAATTCAGCCTATTTTTAATCTCTTATTATTTTTTAACTAACTATCTTCCTTCTTGTCCAGCTAAAACTTTTTTGATTTTTCTTTCTGCACCTTTAGGAACAATCGCATCTTGTCCTAATCTTTTCTTTCTCTTATGAGATTTTTTAGTTAAGATATGACTTTTTCCTGAATGTTTAATAGAAATTTTTCCACTTCCTGTAACTTTTACTCTTTTTTTTGTTCCTTTATGTGTTTTCATTTTTGGCATTTTTTTTCCTCCTTAAAAATTAAATTGCTCTTTTATTTAATTTTATTATTTTTTTGGTGATAATAAAATAAATTTTTGCACTTGTTCTTTTCCATATTTTTTTTCTACAACAGCAAGTTCCTCAAAATGACTTGCAAATTCATCCAACACTTTGATTGCAGAATCTGCATGTAATCTTTCTCTACCTGTAAGTCTTAAACTAACTTTTACTTTATGGTCTTTTTCAATGAATTTTTTAATTTGAGAAATTTTTGTTGCTTTATCATGCTCATCAATATGAGGTTTTATTCTAATTTCTTTTACAACAATATTTTTTTGCTTTTTCTTATTTTCTTTTTCTTTTTTTGTTTTCTCATATTTAAATTTTCCATAATCCATAATTTTACAAACAGGTGGTGTTGCATTTGGTGAAATTTCAACTAGATCCAATTCTTTCTCCGCCGCAATTGCCAAAGCCTCACGAACAGACAAAACTCCAAATTGTTCTCCGTCATCACCAATGACTCTTATTTCCCTTGCTCTGATTCTTTCATTCATTCTAGGTTCATCAAATTTATTAGTTCCTCTTATAAAGAACACCTCCTAAATTTATTAAATTTCTTAAAATTAGAATTTAATCAAATAAAAAACAAGATATAAGAAACATCTTGCTCAAAATAGTTATTAAAATTCATATATCAAAAAATTTGATATTAAAATATATATTTAAAAAATAACTATAAACCTAACTCATCTCAAAATTTTTAAAATACATGATGGAAAGGTGAGAAACAACATTTCTACTTCTAATTTAATATTACTAAATAATTCTATCATACTTTTTATATTTTTGCAAGTATTTTTTTATATTTTGTTTTACAACTCTCAATTTTATTTTTTTATATTTATTTTTTTAGTTCTTTACATTTAAAAATTTTGTGATATAATAAAGAAAAATTCAAAAGAAAAAAAGGAAGGTGGTCAAATGAATCAAGTATTTTCAAGATTTTCAATGTTAGTCGGAGAAGATAATATAAAAAAATTGCAAAATTCAAAAGTTATTATATTTGGAGTTGGAGGTGTTGGCTCTTATACGGTTGAAGCTCTTGCGAGAAGTGGAGTTGGTCATATTACGATGGTCGATTTTGATGAAATTTCAGAATCTAACATAAATAGACAGCTTCATTCACTTCACAGTACAATTGGAAAATCTAAAACAGAAGTTATGAAAGCTAGAATTTCTGATATAAATTCTGAATGTGAAGTAGACCTAATTAAACAATTAATTTATACTTATGAAGATATAGAAAAAATATTTGAGAATCAAAAATATGATTTTGTCGTTGACGCCATTGATGTTATTACAAGCAAGGTGAATTTAATTGAATTTTGTGTAAAAAACAAAATAAAAATCGTATCTTCTATGGGATTTGGAAACAAAATGCATCCAGAGATGATTGAGATTGCAAAAATAAAGAATACTTCGGTTTGTCCAATGGCTAGAACAATCAGAGGAATTTTGAAAAAGAAAAGAATTACAGATGTTCCTGTTGTTTTTTCAAAAGAAATTCCACTTGTTCCAAATAAATCTGAATTATTTAAAGAGGAGTTGCCGACAGAATTTAGAAAAAATAACGAAATGCCAAGAAAATCGACTCCAGGAAGCAACGCATTTGTGCCAGGAACTGCTGGACTTGTTCTTGCTTCTTATGTCGTGAGAAAAATTTTAGAGATAAAATAAAATAAAACATAATAGATATTGAGGTGATATAAAATTGGAAATAAATAATAAAAAATTTAGTAAAAAAGATTTAACTATTATAATTTTAGTTGTATTAGGAATACTTTTATGCATTTTCGGATTGATGGATAAAATTTTTGAGCACACAGTTTTTGATTTTTTTAAAAACTTGACTCGACCTTATTTAGATAAAACTTATAAAGAGTCGCAAAGATTGTTTTTAACTCTTTCGCTTTTAAAAGGAGCGGCAGATGTCATCGAAGGAAGTACTGTCAATGTAAATATGATTTTAGGAATGCAAATTGAAGTTGGAGATATAATTCAACCTGTTTCCGATATGATAAATATCATTTGGAAAATTTCTCTAGCAAGTGTCGTAGTTTTAAAAATTCAAACTATTTATCAAGAAATTTTTCGAGTAAAATTGGCTACAATACTTATATTTACTTCGCTAGTTTCTTATTTGCCATATACTGTTTTCAAAAATAGCGTTACGGAAATATTTAAAAAAATCTCAAAATATGCTTTTTTCGTTTTAATTTATATTTATGCAGTAATTCCTGGAACAATTTTTGTAAATTCTATGATTTCAAATTATTTCGAAAAAGAATACAAAACTCCTGCAATTGTCCATCTAAACCAAAATTTAACTAAACTTAACAATGTAAAGGACAGTATGCTCTCTTTAGACCAAAACAAAAGTATTTTTAACATTCCTGGTCAGATAGACAGTGCAAAACAAAAAATTAATAATTTTTCAACAGAAATTAATAATGTTTCTCACAGCATAATGGAAAATGCACCAATTATAATTGGAATAATTTTACTTACGAGCATTGTTTTCCCTTTACTTTTGATGATTTTACTCTACAAACTGACAAAATCTATTATTTTTGAGAAAATCTTAAAATCTTAAATTTAAAAAAATATGCTTTTAAATTTTTTATTAAAAGCGTATTTTTTATTATTTGAATTGAAAAAAAAATAAATATATATTATAATAAGATGTAATAAAAAATAGAAAGAAAGGATAAATAAAACAGAAAGGAAAGATTTAATATGTTCATAAACACTTTAAAAACAGGATTTTTGATGTTTGCATTAGTCTTTTTATTCACATTTATTGGGGGACTTTTAGGAAATCAGCAAGGTGCTTTAATTGGTCTTTTAATTGCTGCCGCAATGAGTTTTTACAGCTACTGGTTCAGCGATAAAATGGTCATAAAAGCATACCGTGGTCAGCCAGTTACAAGCGCCTCTAATCCAAGATTATATAAAATTGTCCAAAGATTAGCGCAAAATGCAGAACTTCCTATGCCTAAAATATATATCGTCCCTGAAAGACAGCCAAATGCATTTGCAACTGGAAGAAATCCTCAAAATGCAGCAGTTGCCTGTACGCAAGGACTTTTGGAAATAATGGACGACAACGAACTTGCAGGGGTTTTAGGACATGAACTTGGTCATATAAAACATCGTGATATTCTAATTAGTACAATTGCTTCAACTTTTGCAGGTGCCATTGCAAATATTACAAGATTTTTACCTTATTTTTCAAATTCTGGAGATAATCGAAGAAAAAATAATAATGTAGGTTTAATTATGCTTGTTTCAATACTTGCGCCAATAGCTGCAATGATTATTCAAATGTCGATTTCAAGAAAAAGAGAATTTATGGCTGATGAAGCTGGAGCAGAATTTTCTGGAAATCCGTTGTATTTAAGAAATGCACTTATAAAATTGGAAAATTACAGTCAAGCCATTCCAATGGAAAACCAAAATCCTGCAACGGCAAACATGTTTATAATAAACCCACTTGCAAATATCGGCAAACTTCAAGATCTTTTTAGAACTCACCCTGCAACTGAAGATAGAATAAGAGAACTTGAAAAAATGGCAAGACAAAAAAACTTATTATAAAATTATTTAAAACAATTAAAACAAAAATATAAAATGGAGATTTAGTTTATGATTAGTACATTTGCTTTTTTATCGCTACTTTTAATATTTGTAAGAATTTATTCTATTTTATCGCTACTATTTTTAGATCAAAATAGAACAAAATTTGCAGAAAGAGTGACGATTTTAACATTGCTGTTTGAAGTTTTAGTAATATTTCTTTACACTTTTTTCAGCAATTCATTTAAATTTTTACTTCCCCCAGTTTTTATGCTTATAAAAACTTCGAAGTTTTTTATATTTAAAAATTTTTCTTTATTATTTTTAATATATTCTATTATAAATATATTTTTGATATTTACATTTAATTCCCAAAGTATATTTAAATTTATAAACAGATTTTTTATTGGAGTTATTTTACTTACAAATATTATTTATGGATTTTTATTAATAATGTAAAAAAAAAGATTGTCTTAAAAGTTAAACTTTTAGGACAATTTTTTTATAAAATTATTTTTACATATTATCTTGCTTTTCTAAAATTGCATTTACTTCTTCAACAATAATATCAGGATTTAATCCATGAGCTGCAATTCCTTCTCCAAGAGTCTCAGCGCTTGAAATTATGCAACCTACACATCCAAGACCATATCTCATAAGAACTTGAGCAATAATTGGATAATTTTCTACAGCTTCCATAATATTCATATCTTTTGTTACTTTTGGTGTTACCATTTTTTTCATCTCCTTAAATTATAATTTGAATTTCAAATATTTTTAAAATTATTATTTTTTTATAGTATATCAAATAAAAATTATTAAGTCAAATAATTTTTGTATAAAATAAAGATAGAAAGTGAACTACTCCCGCTTTCAGAAGCGGGAGCTTCTTGGGAAGTATCTGCTTTTGCTAGCC
This sequence comes from Leptotrichia sp. oral taxon 218, assembly GCF_018128225.1. Lineage (NCBI taxonomy): Bacteria > Fusobacteriati > Fusobacteriota > Fusobacteriia > Fusobacteriales > Leptotrichiaceae > Leptotrichia > Leptotrichia sp. oral taxon 218. Next base: position 1,008,549 of record NZ_CP072377.1, read on the forward strand.
AAATATATTTACCAAGCTCTTCGGGCAGTCCCTGCCCTGTCTTCTTTTATTTTCCTAATATTCCAACATCAATTTTCCAATGTTTTTTATATTCAATGCCGCATTGTAATCTCTATCAATTTCAATCCCACAGCACTCACATCTATAACTTCTTTCTGTTAATTTCAGTTTCTCTTTAATGTTTCCACATTTACTGCAAGTTTTCGATGACGGAAACCACTTATCTATCTTCAAAAATTGTTTTCCTAAAAACATCAATTTATACTCAAGCATTCTCAAAAACATTCCCCATCCATTATCTCCGACACTTTTTCCAAAATTTAATGCCTGGCTCATCCCTTTCATATTCAAATCTTCGACAACCACAGCATTATATATTTCAGACAATTTTTTCGATAATTTATGCAAAAAATCTCTTCGACAATTTTTGATATACTCATGTAATTTTGATATTTTCATTTTTTGTTTATACCAATTTTTAGAAAATCTCACTTTTCTTGATAATGATTTCTGTAATTTTTTCAATTTTTTCTCCAGCATTCTAAAATATTTTGGATAATCAGCTCTTTGGTTTTCAGAACTGACAAATAATTCAGACATTGAAAAATCAAGTCCAATTACTTTATCATTACTTGGTATTTTTTGAATTTCTTTTTCAAATTCTGTCAAAACCGAAACATAATAACTTCCATTGCTGTTTGTCAATGTTACCGACTTTATTTTATAATCCTTTGGTATTTCTCTATGATATTTCAATTTTACTTTTTTCAATTTTGGCAAAACTAAATATTTGTTTTCCTCAATTCGTATCGAATTATTCACACAATTTGTCGTGTAACTTTTAACACTAGTCTTTTTAGATTTGAACTTTGGAAACTTCGCTCTCTTTTGAAAAAAATTCGTAAACGATCGTTTTACATTCAATTGAGCATTTGAAAGTGCCAAGCTGTCCACTTCTTTCAAAAATTGATTTTCACTTTTCAAACTGGCAGGTGTAATTATTTTATTTTTTCCAGTTTCTTCATAAATTTTATTCGCAATATGCAAAATCGTATTGTAAACAAAACGAACACATCCAAAAGTCTTATTTATCAACAATTCTTGCTCTTTATTTGGATAAATTCTGTATTTGAATGCTAAATTATATTTCATAAAATTACACCCCCTTTTGATTTTGAATATTATTTTAATTATTTTTTTAGAAATTTTATTATTTATAACTTCTCTTCAATATTTTATACAAAAAAAAAAGCAATTCATCTCCCGCTTGTAGAAGCCGAAGACTTCTTGCTATCTTTTGTTAAAAAGGATTGAACGAAAATCAATTCAATCCCACATAAATTTATTTATATTTTTTGCTATTAACTATCTAATTATTTAATTATTTAATTATTTAATTGCATCTTCATATCTTTTAGCAACTTTATCCCAATTAATTACATTGAAAAATGCAGAAATATAATCAGGTCTTCTATTTTGATAGTTTAAATAATATGCATGTTCCCAAACATCAATTGCCAAAATAGGTGTTCCTTGTGAACAACTGCAAGGTGTAACATTGGACATAAGTGGACAATCTTGATTTGCTGTTGAAGTAACTTTTAATTTACCTTCTCCGTTTACTACTAACCAAGCCCATCCTGAACCAAATCTTGTTGCTGCAGCTTTTGAAAATTCATCTTTAAAATTTTCAAAACTTCCGAATGTTTCTTCAATTTTTTCTAATAATTTTCCTGTTGGCTTACCACCAGCATTAGGCCCCATTATATCAAAATATAAATTGTGGTTATAAAATCCTCCACCGTTATTTCTAACAGCTCCTCTAATTCCTTCTGGCAATGCATCTAAATTTTTTAAAATTTCTTCAATTGGTTTTTCCAAAAACTCAGGCGCATTATTTTTTAGAGTTTCATTTAAATTGTTTGTATATGTCGCATGGTGTTTCCCATAATGTATTTCCATTGTCTTTGCATCTATATTTGGTTCCAATGCGTTAAAATCATATGCTAATTCTATTTGCTTAAACATAATTATCACTTCCTTTTTTTGTATATAATATATTTTAACATATTATTCTTATAAAATCAATAAAAATTTATATTTTTTATTGATTTGTTATTATTACATTTTTAAACAAATAAAATACTGATTTTTTTTACTCTTTCACAATATAACCTACACTTCTTACAGTTCTTATGATTTTTTCATCATATCCTTTGTCAATTTTTGTTCTTAAAAAGTTTACATACACATCTACTATATTACTTTCAGAAACAAAGTCAATATCCCATATTTTTTCTGAAATCATTGTTCTTGTAAGTACTCTATTTTTATTTCTCAAAAAATATTCTAATAATAAAAATTCTTTATTTGTTAACTCAATTTCATTTCCAGCTCTTTTTACTTCTCTATTTGCAGGATTTAATGTCAAGTCATATGCTGTCAAAATTCCCATTTCATCTTCTGTTAATTTTTTATTTAGAATTCTAACAATCGATTTGAATTTTGCAGAAATTTCTTCCAATCTAAAATCATTATAAACATAGTCGTCTATTCCGTTTAATAAGGCTTCTGTCTTTGAATATCTGTCATCTTGTTCTATTGATAAAATTATATAGCTTTGTCTTTTATATTTTAACACGCTGTCGATTGAATACTGAAAATCTTCAAATGAATTTGTGTCTAAAAATGCTATGTCCAATGCTTCATTTTTCATAGAATCCAACAATTGTTCTTCTGTTTCTGCCAATATTACATTGAAACTTAATTCTTTTAATAGTTGTCCAACAACCATTCTCGTTTTTTCATTTTGTTAAATACTAGTACTTTCATTTTCGTCTCTCGCTTTCTTTATGTTATTTGAAATTTTTTGTTAGCTTGTCACTTTTTTTATAATTTTTTCAATAATATCGTTCATTTTTCTTGAGGCTAATGAATCGTTTGAAATAAACGGCAATCCATTATCACCTGATTCAACAATATTGGCATCTAGTGGTACAGAACCTAAAAATTCTGTTTTTGTTTCTTTTGCAACTTTTTCTATCCCACCTTTTTTAAATATATGTACTTCTTTATTACAGTCAGGACACACAAATCCACTCATATTTTCAATCATTCCCAAAACATTCAAATTAATCAATTTTGCAAATTTCAGCGCTCTTTTTGAATCTAAAATCGAAACATTTTGTGGTGTTGAAACTACCAAAGCATTTGCCCCTTTTATATTTTGTGCAATGGCTAATGTTTCATCTCCAGTTCCAGGCGGCAAATCGACGATTAAAAAATCTATCTCTTTCCATTCAATTCCTTCTAACAACTCCATTATTGCAGTCATTTTTTGAGGTCCTTTCCAAATTACAGGATCATCGTCAGGAATGAAAAAACTTAGTGAAGAAATATACAAATTATCCGAAACTTTAAGCGGCTCAGAAATTTTAGAAAGTTTTTTTCCTTCCACTCCAAACATAATTGGGACATTTGGACCATGTAGATCTGCATCTAGGACGCCAACTCTATATCCTTTGATTGATAGTCCATAAGCTAGATTTATTGCTGTAGTAGTCTTTCCAACTCCTCCTTTTCCGCTCATTACAACTATTTTATGCTTGATTTTATCCATCTTAGCATCTATTTTCTGCTTTCTTTCCAACAAAATAGCATTTTTGTCTGGCACAGTTTTTCCTCCTCTCTTCTCAATTTTATCGTTAAAACCTTCTCTACTTTATTAAACCATAATCTTAATAAAAACTCAAGTTATTTTTTCTAAAATTTGTATTTTTTTTTAATATTTATTTTTTTTATTTTTATAAAATAATACTGGACTATTTTTTTAGTTTTTTATATAATATTTATATAAAATTTTAAATTAAATTTAGAAAGATTTAGAAAAAATTAGAAAAATTTAGATTAGAAAGGATTGTTATTTATGAAAAATAAGATTTTAAAAAATTATAATAAAAAAATTTTACTTTTTTTTATTTTTTTTATATTTTCTTTAGTCTTGTCTGCACAATCATCGGCAGAAAAATATAAATGGTATTCTCCCAGAGAAATAATTGAAAATATGGATAAATTGCAGCCTGGAGATATTCTTGTACTATCCAAAGGTTCAAGTTTTCGAACTATGTGGGGACATGCCGCCATATTAAATGAGCACAAAAAAATTGTGGAATTTCCAACATATTCAATTGGATACAGTGAAAGTCCACTCTACACTTGGCAAAATTTAAAAAGAGAAGTTGCTGTATTCAGATTAAAAAATATTGACGATAATTTTAAAAAAGCTCTTTTTCACGAAATGGATGAAACAACCACAAAACCTTATGGAATAACTTTTAATAAAAACTTTGACAAAAGACTTTATTGTTCACAATTTGTCTATATTGTATTTAAAAAAGCTGGACTCAGAGTTGGAAAAAATATCAATCTTGACTCAAATGGTGGTGGAATGGTTATGCCTTATGATATTATGAATTCAAATCTTCTTGAAAATGTTATTTTTTAATAACTAAATATTTTTTTAAATAAAAAAACTGACTTAAAATTAAAATTCTAGGTCAGTTTTTTTTGTTAAAGATTTTCCAATTCTTTTAAATCATACGGTGTATTTTGATAAACATGATGATTAACCCAATTTGAAAAAAGTAAATTTGCATGTCCTCGCCAAACAAACGGCGGAACTTTTTCAGGATCATCGTTTGGATAATAGTTAAATGGAACTTCTATTTTTTTACCCAATTTTACATCTCTTTCGTATTCTTTTGCCAAAGTCATTCTATCGTATTCTAAATGTCCCATAATAAAAACATCTCTTTTATCTTTAGTTCTTACAATACTAACTCCAGATTCTTTAGAATTTTCCAGTATTTCCAATTCTGGCACTTTTTCAATGTCTTCAGCTCTTACTTCCGTATGTCGTGACTGCGGCATATTAAAAATTTCATCAAAACCACGAAGCAGCATTGTGTGACAAACATTTATTTTTAATGGATAAATTCCAAAAAGCTTTTTTTCCAATTTATATTTTTTAATTCCATAATGATAGTATAAAGTGGCTTGTGCTCCCCAGCAAATTGAAATTGTAGAAAATACATGCTTTTTACTCCATTCCATAATTTTTGTAAGTTCGTTCCAGTAAATCACTTCTTCAAATTCTAAATTTTCCACAGGAGCTCCCGTTATGATTAAGCCGTCAAAATAGTCATCTTTTATGTCGTCAAATGTTTTATAAAAATTTGCCATATGTTCTTTTGAAGTATTTTTTGAAACATATGAAGCCATTTTCAAAAATGTAACTTCAATTTGAAGCGGTGTGTTGCTAAGAAGTCTTAAAAGCTGAGTTTCAGTTTCAATTTTTGTTGGCATCAAATTTACTATTACAAATTTTAAAGGTCGAATATCTTGTGACAATGCTCTACTTTCTTTCATTACAAAGATATTCTCTTTCGCTAAAATCTCCACTGCTGGTAAGTTATTAGGTATTTTTATAGGCATTGTATATTATTCCCCTTTCTGATTAATGTCTACTTTTATTAAAATTTAAATTAACTTTCTCTAAGTGACATCGGCATTGTAAAATAAAGCGAATTTGGATTACTTTCATCTTTTATAATAACTGAACTTTTTTCATTTAGCAATTCTAAAACTGTGACTTTTCCTTGTATTGTAGAAATGTAGTCAATCAAAAATCTGACATTTAACGAAATTTTCAAATTTTCTCCTTCTTGAATAGTTATTATTTCTTCTTTTATTCTAGCATTGTCATTTGTCCCTTTAAGCGTCAATTTATTGTTTTCAAATCTAAAAGTTGCTCCATTTTTAAATTCTTTATTTTCTTTAACAAAAAGAGATGCTCTTTTTAAAATTGATAAAAAATCTTTTGTATTCAAAAGAACTTTTTTGTCATGTTTTGAATTATTTAAAATTGATTTATAATCTGGAAATTGCAAATCTATTGTTCTTGTCAAAATTTCTACATTAGAAAATTTAAAATAAACTTTTGAACCATCTGATTTTAACATTATTTCACTTTCTTCCATCAATTTCATAATTTTTATAAGTCCATCAATTGTTTTTAACGGAATACTTACAATTAAATCTTCTTTGTTTCTTTGATTTTCTTCTAATTCTTCTTCAATATAAGTAAGTCTATATGAATCCGATGAAATTAATTTTAATTTATTTTCTTCTATTTCTAAACGAATACAATTTACCGCTAAATTTTCAACATCTGTAGAAGCCGAAATTTTTACATTTTCAATATAATTTAATAATTTTTCTTTTGAAAATATGTATTCCACTCCATATTCAAGTTTTGATTGGATTGGATAATTTTCTGCAGAATAAAGTGAAAAATTCGCATCTGTTGAGCTAGTTTTTATAACCAGCATTCCATCGTCTTCTATAAGTGCAATTTTTTCATCAGAAATTTGTTTCAAAAACTCTTCGATTAATTCATGTTTTATTACAATTTTTCCATGTTCTTCTATTTGAGCTTCAATCTCAGTATTTATTGATAACTCCAAGTCAGTTCCTCTCAAAACCGCTCTATTTTCAAAAGTTTCAATATAAATTCCAGATAAAACTTCTCTAATACTATTTTCTGTTACAGCTTTTTCAACAATGTTAATCGCTTTTAACAATGCTTTTCTGTCAACCGTTATATTTAACATAATTAATTTCACCTCTTTAATTTTATAATATATCTTTATATTTTTTTAAATGTTCTTTCAACTTTGTTATAGATTTTTTTTCTATTTGCCGAACTCGTTCCCGAGTAATTCCCATCATTTCTCCAATTTCTTTCAAAGTGTAAATTTTATTATTGTAAAGTCCATATCTGTACTCCAATATTATCTTTTCCCTCTCTGATAGAACATTATTCAGTAATTCTCTCATTTCCAGTAATTGATCTTCTTTTATAATTTTTTCTTCAACATCGTCATTTTTACCAATCACATCTTCCAAAAAAATATTATCTCCTACCACTTCATTTAATGAGATCATATCTTGAAATTCATTCATAAGTAAAACCACTTTATTTTCTTTTAGGTCAATTTTTTTGGCAATATAACTAGTTGATGGCATTTCACCGTGAGTCGCCATGTAATCTTTCATAACTTTATTTACTTTTGATAGTTGCTCGTATTTATAAGACGGTATTCTAATGTCCCGACCAATATTTATGATCGCTTTTTTAATAGACTGTTTTATCCACCAAACTGCATATGTACTAAATCTGTGACCTTTTTCATAATCAAATTTATTTATCGCTTTTATTAATCCAATATTCCCTTCACTTATTAAATCTATTAATGGAAGTCCATTTCCCAGAGATTTTTTGGCGGTACTTATCACTAATCTTAAATTTGATAATATTAATAACTGTCTTGCCTGTTCATCATTTTCTTCTTTTATCCTTCTTAATAAATCATATTCTTCCTCTTTTGAAAGCAAGTCAAACTTTTGAATATCACTTAAGTATAACGACATCAAATTTAAATTATTGTTTTCTTCCATTTCACACTCCCATTTTTTTTAATTTGAAAATTCTGATTTTAAATCTCTACTCATAAATGTCTTCTCCAAATCAGCTACTGGCTTTCCTTTGTAAATAACTTCGTAAAGCGCAGTAAAGATAGGTGCATTCAAATTATTTTCTTTTATTATTTTATAAAGTGCCTTAATTGTTTCAGCACCTTCAGATACCATTTTCATATTTTTTATTATATCTTCTATTTTTTCGCCATGTCCTAATTTTTCTCCCACATATCGATTTCGACTATGTTTGCTTGTACAAGTTACAATAATATCTCCCAAGCCAGATAGTCCCATAAATGTTTTGGGATTTGCATTATAATATTTTGCGATTTCAAACATTTCATTTAATCCACGAGTTATTAGTGCGGCTTTTGTGTTATCTCCGTAACCTAGACCATCGGCAATTCCAGCTGCTATTGCAAGGCAGTTTTTTAACGCTCCAGCAAGTTCTGCTCCCATCAGATCAGTTCCTGTATAAACTCTGAAATAATTGTTACTAAATGTTTTTTGGACAACTTGTGCTGCTTTTTCATCTTTTGATACTGAAAGTATCGCCGATGGCAATTTTTGCGCTACTTCTTCTGCATGAGTTGGTCCAGCTAATAAAACATAACTGTAACTTTTACTTTCTAATTCTTCATCCACTATTTCAGAAATTCTCTTTTTAGTAGAAATTTCTAATCCTTTCGCAACATTTACTAATATTATATTATAATTTAAAAAATTTTTCAATCTTTTTAAAATACCTCTTAAAAATTGTGTTGGCGTTGCAAGTAATAAAATATCTATTTTTCCATATTTATCTTTATTTGTCAAAATTTCTCCATAATCATCCACAATATTTAACTCATCTGGAAATTTTATCCCTTTTAAGAAATTTGGATTTGTCTTTGTAGTTTTCATAATATTTCTAACTTCTTCGTTGTGTTCCCACAAATATACTTTATGTCCATTTTCAACCAACAACTTTGAAAGGCAGCTTCCCCAACTTCCACCACCTATTACCAAAATATTTTTTTTATCTTCTGACATTGCTTTTACCTACTTTCCTTTTTTATTTTTTAAGCTAAATTTTGATTCAGTTCCATTTTTTAATCTTTCGATATTGCTTTTATGTTTTAAAATTATTAATATTGCTATTAAAATTCCTAAAAATGTATAAATTAAAATATCTCTATACATTAAAAATATAAATATCGGAAGCGATATTGCTGCACAAATTGAAGAAAGTGACACATATCTAAAAATTGCAAAAACTATAAAAAATACAATTGCTGCAAATAATATCGCTTTTGGAACGAGTATTACAAAAACTCCAAGTGTCGTAGCAACAGCTTTTCCACCTTTAAATTTCAAAAATATAGAAAAGATATGTCCCAATATCGCACAAATTCCAACTAACACAAAATCTAAATTTGTAATATTTGTCAGATTTTGAAAAAAATCCATTCTCAAGCTAACTGCAATTAATGTTGGAACAAGTCCTTTTAAAATATCCAAAGCCAATGTCAAAAGTCCCCATTTTGCTCCTAAAACCCGAGCTGCATTTGTAGAACCCGTATTTTTACTTCCATGTTCCCGCACATCTATTCCACAAAAAACTTTCCCAATCCAAAGTGCATTTGGAATACTTCCAAGCAAATAAGAAACTATCATAAGTATTATTACTTTCATAAGTTTTACCTCTTTTTTTATTATTTTTCTATTTTTTTTCTTCAACTTTTTATTTTCTTTATACCAAAGCACAGCAAGTATTACAAAAAATAAAAAATCTGTAAACGGCTGAGCATACCAGACACCATTTAACTTAAATAAATTTGAAAAAACTATAACAACAATTAAAAAAATAATTACTTGTCTCAACAAATTTAATATTACAGAATATTTTGAACGCCCTGTCGCTTGAAAATAATTTGGGATAATGATTCCAAAAGATGATAAAATCACAAGAGAAAAATAAATTCTCATAGCTTTTTCACCTTCTTTTAGAGCCGAAATAGTACTTTTTTCATTAAAAAATAAAACCATCTCTTTTGGAAAAAGCATAACTATTACCCAAAATATTGCAGATAATCCAACTCCTGTGCATATCGCTGTTAATAAAGACTTTCTCACTCTTTCATAATTTTTTGCTCCATAATTAAATCCCACAATTGGCTGAATTGCCTGTGAAACCGAATAGACACTCATCGTCATAAGTGGCAAATATGAATTTATAATGGTCATAATTGCAACTCCATAAGTTCCGCCATTCATATCCACAATTTTGTTTGTGATAACTCCCACAAGAGAACTTGCAGCCTGAAGCAAAAATGGCGACATTCCAATTGACAAAATATCTATCACAATTTTTTTATTAATTTTTAATTTACTAAACTGCAAAACCAGTTTACTTTTTTCTTCCAGCTTAAACCCAAATAAGTTAATTTTGACAGGAAATTTTCCAAATATCAAAAAATATAAAACAAATACTGCCGATAAAACATTTCCAATCAATGTTGCATAAGCTGTCCCTTCAATTCCTGTGTGCAAAATCATAACTGCCACATAGTCCAAAATGATATTTACAACAGCTCCAATTAACATTGAAAACATGGCAACATTTGGCGCACCAATTGAATTTAGGACATTAGTCAATCCATAAGAGTAAAAAAGTGGCAATATTGCAAACATAATTATTTGTAAATACGCTTTTGCATATGGTAAAGTTTCACTATTTGCTCCTGAATATGTTAAAATTGTATTTATATTTAACAGCAATATAAAATATAGAAAAATTCCCAAAATTGCAAACATCGTAATCGTATTTCCCAAAACTTTTTTTGCCTCTCCTTTTTTACCTTGCCCTAGTCTAAGAGAAATAATCGTTCCAGCTCCAACTCCAATTAACATTGAAAATGCAATCATTAACATAACTATATAAAACGCTATTCCAGCACCAGCAAGAGCTTTTTCACTAATTTTTCCAACAAAAAATCTATCAACTATATTGTATAAAACAACTACAGCCGAACCTATAAGTGTTGGAATAAAATATTTTACAAATAATTTTAATATCGAATTATTTGATAATTCATCTTGTTTTCCCATATTTTTTCCTCTTTTTTCAAAATTATACTATAAATAAATTGTACTATTGAATTTCAGAAAGCAAATATTTTGAAATTTTTTTCAAAACTCCAGAATTTCCGAATTTTTCTTTTTCCAGTTTCAAATTTTGTACAATTTTTTCTTTATTTTTTTCAATTATTTCAATTTCATCCAAAATCTTTTGAGACGAAAAATCTTCTTGCAACAATTCTTTAAAAATTTCTTTCCCAGCATTTAAGTTAGTCAAAGTAATATATTTTATTTTAACAATTTTTCTAGCTATAAAAGCATTTATTTTAGAAGTTTTGTAGACAACTATGACAGGCAGTCCCATAAGAGCCATTTCAAATGTAACCGTTCCTGAAGTTGCAATTGCAAATTTACATTCATCTCTAATCTTTTCAACTTTTTCAAATGAAATTTCTAAATTTTTTAAGTTTTTAAAATCCATATTAAACTTTTTATTTATTCTATCAATATACTTAATATGAGATCTATCTGCCAATTTCATAATAAATTTTTCATTTTGAACTTTTGGACTTGACAAAACTTCATAAATCACAGGTAAATATTTTTCAATTTCCTGTTCACGACTTCCTGGCAAAAGCAAAATTTTTTCTCCCAAATGTTCACTAAACTTATATTTATCGACAAATGGATTCCCAAAATAATAAACTTTCAAACTTTTTTTTGAATTACTTCCAAATTTCTCAAGCGTCTTATCAAAATATTTTTTTTCAAAAGGAAAAATCACAACAACATCATCAAATTTCTTCAACTTTTTAATCCTGTTTTTCCCCCAGGCCCAGACTTTTGGTGGAATGTAATAAATTGTTCTTATATCGGGAATCTCTTTTTTTACCAAATCAAAAAATTTTAAATTAAAGCCACCAAAATCGACAAAAATTACCGTTTTTATTTTTTCTTTTTTTATCAAATCAATATATTCTTTCGCTTTTTCCTTAAAATACCAATATTTTTTCACAACTTCCACAAAACCCATCACATCGTTATTTTTTATATGATTAACTACTTTCACTCCAGCTGCAATAGATTTATCTCCAACAACACCGTAAAATTCAATATTCTCTTTTTTTTTCATCTCTTCCACAATGTAGGAAGCGTGTAAATCTCCTGACATTTCGCCACAAGAAATAAATACTTTTTTAATTTTTTCCATAATTTTACCTATTTTCTTTTTTTAAACAATAAATTCAAAATAAATTTTATAAAAATATTTCTAAAATTTAATTCCCACTATAAATATCTTATTTTTATTTGCAAAGTCAATGACTTCTTCTTTGTCAATAAACATCATTTTATCCGCTTCAATAACTATTCCACGCCCATTTATCTGCACCACTTTTTTTACAGTTTCAAGTCCAATCGTCGGAATGTCAATTCTGTAATCCTGATCATTTCTAGCCATTTTCACAACAATGCATTTCTTCCCAGCAAGTTCTCCCCCTCGCAAAATTGTCTTATCCGTCCCTTCAACTCCTTCAAGCGCAATGACAGACTCATTTTTTACGACAACAGTTTGTCCAGCATCAATACTTGTCAACATTTTTGCAGCTTCTATTCCGATTTCTATCGTTTTTTTCTCATTTTTATCAGGACTTGCTTTTGTATAAACTTTTTCACTTGCCATAAATTCATCAAGAAGATAATTTTGCGATAAAACTGTTATATTTTCACTTTCAATATAATCAATTATTGCCTTTAATATATTCTTATCTTTTTTATTTTTTGTTGAAAGTAAAATTTTAGTAGCCGTCAAGTCAAATTTTAAATTGGAAAAAATAAGATTTTTCTCAACTTTTCCCAGCATTATTAAATGTGAAACATTATTCTTTTTAAAATAAGAAATAATTTTACCAACTTGTGCTACACTGTATTTTACAGAATTTTTATAATTTTTTACGCTCTCTTCAACACTTTCAAATAAATAGACACAAAATATTTCAATTCCTTTTTTTTGACAAGCATTTAAAAATAATTCTGGCAATTTGCCATTTCCGGCAATTAATCCCACTTTTTCCATATTTTCCCCTCTATCTATCCTATCTTTTTTTGCAAATATAAATTTATAAAAAAATTAACCCAAAATAAATACACTTAGCTAATTTTCTAAATTATTTATTTTGAGAAAATTTATATTTACTTAATTTTATTTAAATTTTATTTAATAAAAATTCTATATTTTTCACTAAATTTTATTAATTTTTATTTCGTTAATTTTATCTTGTAATTCCTCTTTTACTTTTTCTGATAAATTCGACCAATTTTACTACATCTTCATTATCTTTATAATCTTTTTCCAAAATTTGCAGCGCTTCTTCCAATTTTAATTTTTTCTTGAAAACGATTTTATAAACTTCTCTCAAAGTTTTTATCTGCTCTTCAGAAAATCCTCTTCTCTTAAGCCCTACAATATTTATATAAACTGCTCTCGCCTTATTTCCTTCAGAAAGCATATAAGGAACCACATCTTGATTCACAGCTGAACATCCACCAATCATCGCATGTCTTCCAACTCTCGTAAACTGATGAACTGCTGTAAGTCCACCAACAACTGCCCAATCTTCAACTTCCACATGTCCCGCAAAAGTAGCTGCATTTGCTAGAACGCAATGATCTCCAATAATACAGTCGTGAGCGATATGAACATATGCCATAACAAGCGTGTCATTCCCAATTCTCGTTTCGTATTTATCAGTCGTTCCTCTATGAATCGTAACAAATTCTCTAATTTTATTATTATCTCCAATTACAACCCTAGTTTTTTCGTTATTAAACTTCAAATCCTGTGGTACTTTTCCAATCGATACAAAAGAAAAAATATAATTATTTTCTCCAATTATAGTTTCACCCTCAATTACAACATGTGATTCTACAACAGTTCCATTTCCTATTGTAACTTCAGGACCAATTATTGAATACGGACCAATTTTTACATTTTCTCCAAGTTTAGCATTTGGATCAACAATTGCCGTTGGATGTATATTATTTGAACTCATAAATTAATACCTCTTCATTTTTTATTTGTCTTTACATATCTGTTACAGCAAATTTTAATTCACCTTCACTCACAACAGCTCCATCAACTAAACATTTCCCTTTTGCTACAATAATATTTCTTCTTACACTTAATTTTTCAACCTCAAGTCTTAACTGATCTCCAGGTACAACAGGTTTTCTAAATTTACATTTATCAATTGACATAAATAAAGGTATCTTTCCAGGTTCTAACATAAGTAGTCCAACTGCCTGTGCAAGTGCTTCCATTTGCAAAACTCCTGGCATAACAGGTTTTCCAGGAAAATGTCCTTGAAAAAATTCTTCATTCATTGTCAAATTTTTAATTGCAACCAAACTATCTGTTCCATTTTTTTCTATAACTCTATCTACCAATAAAAATGGGTATCTATGTGGCAATATTTTCATAATATCTTCTATATTCATAACTGTTTCCATCTTAATTTTCCTCCTAAAATATTATTTTTTATTTAAATTATCTATATTATATTTTATTTTTTAATAAATTACAAGTTTTTTTAATAAAAATTTTTATTTTAAAACTTTTATTTTAAAAATATAAAATTTTTTTATATTTCAAATTTTTTTGCAATCATTTCAGTTAGTTTCGCATTTACAAAATGTCCAGCTTTTATTGCAATTATATGTGCTTTAATTGGAGTTCCCAAAACATATAAATCTCCGATTATATCCAAAATTTTATGTCGTACAAATTCATTTTCAAACCGAAGCCCTTCAGGATTTAACGGCCCATCTTTTCCAATTACAATGGCATTGTCTAAACTTCCTCCAAGAGCAAGATTATTTTTTTTCAAAAAGTCTATTTCGTAGTCAAATGCAAAAGTTCTGCAACTTGCAATTTCTTTTTCATAATTTTCCAAATTTACTTCAAATTCAAAATATTCTGATTTTAAAAATGTATGATTAAAATCTATTGTGTAAGAAATTTTAAACCCGTCATATGGCAGCGCCAAAACATATTTTCCATTTTTTCATCAGAAAAAATAACAGGCTCAGTTATAATCAAAGGTTCTATTTCTTCTTCTTCCAATTCCAAAACTTCAGCACTTTTAATCTTTTCCACAAACTTAATTGAACTTCCATCCAAAATTGGCATTTCATTACCTTCAATTTCCACAAAAATATCAGTAATCCCACAAACTGAAAGTGCCGACATAAAATGCTCAATTGTGTGAAGTTTTACTCCATCTTCATTTTGAATATTCGTTCCTCTCTCTAAATCAAACAAATTTTTGTAATTTACTTTTATGATATTATTCTTATCACGGACATCCACTCTTTCAAAAACAATTCCAGTTTTTTTGCTCGCAGGCTTTAAAACCATTTTTATCTGTTTTCCTTTGTGAAGTCCAATTCCATTTATCTCAACTTGATTTTTTATAGTTTTTCTTTTCATAATTATTAAAAATCTCCATTATTTTATTTTTTTATTTTTTATAAATTATAAATTTTATAAAAACAAAATTATTACAAATTAATCTTAACATTATTTGAAAATTTTTTCAATTATATTTTTTTATATTTTTTATTATTGTTTTTTTAAAATTTTGTAGTATAATTATAATAACTACAAATTAATAAAAAAAATATTTTTATAAATATTATAATTTATTAATCGAAAAAATAATATTAATTATAAAGGAGAGGTTTTTCATGAAAGTAGTCGTTATCGGATGTACTCATGCTGGAACTGCAGCTATAAAAAACTTAAAAAAATTGAATCCAAATGCTAAAATTACAGTATTTGAAAGAAATGACAATATTTCTTTTTATCTTGTGGAATCGCACTATATGTTGGCGGAGTTGTCAAAGATCCAAAAGGACTTTTTTATTCTTCACCTGAAGAATTGTTTGAACTTGGAGTTGACACTCGAATGAAACATGATGTCACAGATATTGACATAAAAAATAAAAAACTAAAAGTTAAAAATTTGGAAAATAATGAAGAATTTGAGGAAACTTATGATAAATTAATCATTACATCAGGTTCTTGGCCAATTGTTCCAAAAATTGACGGAATTGAATTAAAAAACATTTTACTTTGTAAAAATTATAATCACGCTAATAAAATCATTGAAAAAAGTAAGTCGGCAAAAAAAGTTGTCGTTGTCGGTGCAGGTTATATCGGTGTTGAATTGGTCGAAGCATTTAAAGAAAATGGAAAAGAAGTTGTTTTGGTTGACGCTGAAAAAAGAATTTTGAGTAAATATTTTGACAAAGAATTTACAGATGTGGCAGAAAACACATTGAAAAACAATGGAATTACAATTGCAACGAACGAAAAAGTGCTAAAATTTATTGGAGACAATGACAATAGCGGAATTGTAACAAAAGTCATCACCGACAAAAATGAATATGAAGCAGATTTAGTGATTATGTGTGTAGGTTTTGTTCCAAATACAAAACTTTTTGAAAATCAATTAGAAATGCTTCCAAACGGTGCTATAAAAGTTGACAGATTTATGAGAACTAGCAATAAAGATGTGATGGCTGCTGGAGACTGCTGCTCAGTTTTTTATAATCCACTTCAAAAGGAAATATATATTCCACTTGCGACAAATGCAGTCAGAATGGGAACTCTAGCTGGACTAAATATTTTTGAAAATAAATTTGAACATCCAGGAACACAAGGAACTTCAGGAATTAAAATTTATGAAAATAACATGGCTGCGACAGGACTTACTGAAGAAAGTGCAAGATCATTTGGACTGGATATAGAAAGCGTAACTGCAGTCGATAATTACAGACCTGAATTTATGCCAACTTATGAGTCTGTTACACTAAAAGTAATTTTTGACAAAAAAACAAGACAGATATTAGGAGCTCAGCTAAACTCAAAATTCGATTTGACACAATCAATAAACACGCTATCTGTTTGCATTCAAAACAAAATGACAATCGATGATTTAGCATTTTTAGACTTTTTCTTTCAGCCACATTACAACAAACCTTGGAATTTTATAAATCTTGCTGGAATTAATAGTTTAAAATAAATTTATTTTTAAATTTTTAAAAAAATTATAAAACAATATTGCTAATTATAAAAG
This sequence comes from Leptotrichia sp. oral taxon 218, assembly GCF_018128225.1. Classification (NCBI taxonomy): domain Bacteria; kingdom Fusobacteriati; phylum Fusobacteriota; class Fusobacteriia; order Fusobacteriales; family Leptotrichiaceae; genus Leptotrichia; species Leptotrichia sp. oral taxon 218. The sequence goes on from NZ_CP072377.1 coordinate 1,025,285, forward strand.
GGAACTTTGTTTCCTTTTTTTATTTTTTTATTAAAAAAATTGAATATATTTATTAATTGACTGTTTTAATGGTTTTATTTTAAATTTAATTTATTATAAAATAATGTCCGATAATATTTTATGAATTTATATAAATTTTTTACACTTTTAAATATCCTTTTTTTTTGCTATAATATTAGCAAAAATACAATTTTTAAAATAATAATTTTTTAATTTTAAAAGAAAAAAAATAAAAGAAAGGAAAACTAAAATTATGAAAAAAATGTGGGAAGGACGGTTTCATAAAGAAACTAATAAATTATTGGAAAAATTTAATGCGTCTATTACCTTTGATAAAAGAATGTATGAAGAAGATATAAAAGGAAGTATCGCTCATAGCAGAATGCTCAGTAAACAAGGGATTATCTCTTCTGAAGAACAAAAAGAAATTGAAAATGGACTGCTTCTAATAAAAAATGAAATTGAAAATGGAACTTTTGAGTTTAAAATTGAAGATGAAGATATTCATATGTCAATTGAAAAAAGATTGACTGAAATTATTGGCGCTGTTGCTGGAAAACTTCATACAGCTCGAAGTCGAAATGACCAAGTGGCGCTTGATGTGAGAATGTATGTGAGAAAAGAGGCTAAAAAAATTAAAGAACTTCTTATAAATTTTGAAAATGTCATTTTGAATTTGTCAGAAAAATATGAAGACATAATAATTCCAGGTTATACGCACTTACAAAGAGCACAGCCTATCTTGTTTTCTCATCACTTAATGGCTTATTTTCAAATGTTTAAAAGAGACATCACAAGAATTGATGACTTTTTAGAAAGAAGTGATGAAATGCCGCTTGGAGCTGGAGCACTTGCTGGAACGACTTTTAACTTAGATAGACATTTTGTTGCAAAAGAGCTTGGATTTTCTAAGCCGACTGAAAATAGCTTAGATTCTGTGAGTGACAGAGATTTTATAATTGAGCTTGGAATGATTATTTCAGTAATTTCTATGCATCTGTCGAGATTTTCTGAAGAAATAATTATCTGGTGCACATCTGAATTTTCATTTATAAATTTAGATGACGCTTTTGCGACTGGCTCTTCGATTATGCCACAGAAAAAAAATCCTGACATAGCGGAACTTGTGCGTGGAAAAACTGGAAGAATTTATGGAAATTTGATGGCAATTTTGACTACAATGAAAGCTCTTCCACTTGCTTATAATAAAGATATGCAGGAAGACAAGGAAGGAATTTTTGACTCAATTGACAACATCAAGCTTTGCATCGAAATTTTTTATTCAATGTTGAATACTGTTACAGTAAATAAAGAAAAAATCTTTGACTCAATGAAATACGGATTTTTAAATGCAACTGATGTGGCTGATTATTTAGCAAAACACGGCGTTCCATTTAGACAGGCACACAAAATTGTCGGAGAAATTGTTTCTTATTGCGAAAATAAAAAAATTGCAATTGAAGATATGACGCTTTCAGAATTCCAAAATTTTTCTGAAATATTTAAAGACGACATTCAAAATGAAATTACTATCGAAAACTGTGTAAATAAAAGAAATTCATTTGGCGGAACTTCAATTCAAAATGTTAAAATGCAAATTAAAAATGCAAAATTATTTTTAGAAACAATTTAATAAAAAAATTGGGGAGAATTAAGTTTCTCCCTTTTAAAAAATATTAATTTTTATTTTATTTAATTTATTTATCTTCTCATTTCCTTTTTTTATTTAAAAAAATATGTTATAATATCGTTAATCAAAAAAATTTAGGAGGAAATTAAAAATGTCCGAGGGCAACTTATTATTACAAATAGTAATAATAATTATTTTGACTGGAATCAATGCTTTTTTTTCCGCTGCGGAAATGTCAATTGTTTCAGTCAATAAAAACAAAATAAAAATTTTAATTGAGGAAGGAAATAAAAAGGCAATTTTGTTAAATAATTTACTTAGTGAACCAAGTAAATTTTTGTCAACAATTCAAGTTGGAATAACTCTTGCAAGTTTTTTTGCATCTGCATCGGCTGCAACTGGTTTATCGCACTATTTTTCCGATTTTTTGCAAAAATTTAAAATTCCTTATGCAAGTCAGTTTTCTATGATTTTAGTGACTTTTTTACTTTCATACATAACTCTTGTTTTCGGAGAACTTATTCCAAAACGAATTGCACTTAGAGATTCTGAAAAAATTGCACTTCGTACCATCGGTGTTATAGTTTTTATTTCAAAAATATTTTCACCGTTTGTAAAGTTTTTGACGCTGTCGACAAATTTGGTTTTGACTGTTTTAAAAATGAAAGAGGACAATATTGAAGAAAAAGTTTCTAAAGAAGAACTTCGTTCGCTTGTGGAAGTTGGAAAAGAACATGGTGTAATTAATGAAATCGAAAAAGAAATGATTGAAAATATAATTGTCTTTGACGAAAAAATTGCACGGGAAATTATGATTCCAAGAACAAAAGTTTTTTTAGTTGACAAAAATATTTCAATTAAAGAATTGTTTGATACTAAAGAAATTGAGCGATATTCAAGAATTCCTGTTTATGAAGAAGAAGCCGACAACATAATCGGAGTTTTAATGACAAAAGATTTAATGATTGAAGCCTACAAAAAGGGATTTGAAAATGTAAATGTCGCAAGTTTGGTTCAAGAAGCTTATTTCGTGCCAGAAACTAAAAATGTAAATGAATTATTTAGCGAAATGCAAATGGAAAAAAAACATATTGCTATTTTAATTGATGAATATGGCGGTTTTTCGGGAATTGTGACTTTGGAGGACTTAATTGAAGAAGTTATGGGAAATATCTCAGATGAATTTGACGACGAAGATTTAACAGTTACAAAATTACCATTTTCAAAAAATAAATATTTGGTAAATGGTGAAATTTCCTTAAATGACTTAAACGACAAGTTTCATTTTAATCTGGATTCCAAATATTATGATACATTGAGTGGTTTTTTAATTGAAAAATTGGGATATATTCCAGAAGACTCTGAAGATATTGAACCAATACAAATTGGAAAAGTTATTTTTAAACCGCAGACGGTAAAAAATAAAAAAATTGAAAAAATTATTATGACTTTGAATAACGCAGAAAATAGTGAAAATGGCGAAAACCATCGAAATAATGAAAACAGCAAAAAAAATAAAAAAATTGAAAAGAATAAAGGAGATAAAAAAGAAAATGAATAATTCAAACGATATAAAATTAGAAAATCTATCAGGTCTTAAAAGGATTTTTCCACTTTTGGCAAACAAAAATGTTGACATGAAAAAAGAAATTGGTGCAGGAGTTACAACTTTTCTTACAATGGCTTACATTATTGCAGTAAATCCTGATATTTTGTCCAAAACTGGTATGAATGCAGGAGCTCTAGTTACAGCAACTTGTCTTTCAGCGGCACTTGGTTGCTTTATAATGGGACTAATTGCAAACTTACCTTTTGCACTGGCATCTGGAATGGGACTAAATGCTTTTTTTGCATTTACCGTTGTCCTAAAAGGTGGAGCAACTTGGCAAATGGCTTTAACTGCTGTATTTATTGAAGGTATTATATTTATTTTACTTACAATGTTTAAAATCAGGGAAGCAGTTGTAAATTCAATTCCTGAAAATATGAAACACGCCGTTACAGGTGGAATTGGAGTTTTTATTGCATTTGTAGGATTTTCTGGAAGTGGACTTGTGATTGCAAATGAATCGACTAAAGTTAGCATGGGACACTTTTCACCAGCTGTGATAATTTCATTTATCGGTCTTTTTATAATTGCTATTTTAGACAAAAAGCGAGTTAAAGGTTCCATCCTTTACGGAATTGTAGTGAGTTCAATACTAGCTTGGCTATTTGCAATAATAAACCCAAAAGAAGCAGCTGAACTAAAAATCTTCTTACCAAAAGGAGTCTTTGAATTTAAATCAATGACACCGATTATGGGAAAATTGGATTTTTCATTTTTTTACGATATAAAATCATTTGGTAACTTTTTTGTAATAATTTGCACATTTTTATTCGTTGATTTTTTTGACACAGTTGGAACTCTTATTGGAGTTTGTTCTAAGGCAAATATGCTTGATGAAAAAGGAAATGTGCCAAATGTTGGTCGTGCTCTGATGGCTGATGCAATTGCCACAACTTTAGGAGCCGCACTTGGTGTATCAACAGTTACAACATATGTGGAAAGTTCGACAGGTGTTCTAGCTGGTGGAAGAACTGGATGGACAGCAATTACAACAGGAGTTTTATTTTTAGTTTCAATGTTCTTTTCGCCAATATTTATCGCAATTCCTGCATGTGCAACTGCTCCGGCTTTAATTTATGTAGGATATTTGATGTTGAGCTCAGTTAAGCAAATTGACTTGCACGATGTTTTAGAAGGTGTTCCATCTTTTATCACAATCACAACTATGGCGCTTACATATAGCATTGGAGACGGATTGACATTAGGAATTTTATCATATGTTTTAATAAATTTACTTTATAATTTATTTGCAAAAAAAGAAGATAAAAGACCTGTTTCAACAGTTATGGTTATTTTAGCGATTTTATTCATAATAAAATTATTATTTATTTAGTTTTAAAATCAAAAAAAATTACTCACTTATTTTATTATTTATTAAGTGAGTAATTTTTATTTTAAAATCTTATTCCACCTCTAAATTTATTGTCATATTCTATCGGTTCTGTTCCTGCCTTAAATAACATTGTTCTCTTGTTTACACCATCTGTATCAAGCAGTCCATTTTCCAAGTCAATATCTCTTGTTGTCAAATCTTTTCTCTTGATGTAATCGTCGATAAATTCAAATACTCCGACATTGTAATTTGGTAAATCTACAACTGACTGCATATAATTTTTCCAAATTGGTGCTGCAGCTGAACCTCCTGTCATTCCAGTTCCCATTGACTTGTTGTCATCATTTCCAACATAGACAACTGTTGCAAGAGTTGGCGTGTAACCTGTGAACCAAGCTGACACATAATCTGAAGTCGTTCCAGTTTTTCCAGCCATTGGAATTAACTGACCATTTTTAAATACTTTTGCTGATTGACCAGTTCCGTAATTTACAGCATTTTCTAACATATATGTAAGAACTGCTACATCTTTTGAATCGTAAACTTTTTTCATCTTAGGTTTTGCTTCGTAAATAACTTCTCCATATTTATTCTCAACTTTGTAAATATATTGCGGCTCAACTTGATAACCTCCATTTGCAAGTGCTGCATAAAACATCGCCATATCTGAAGGTCTTGTAGAAATTGATCCCAATGCCAATGTAAAGTTTTTAGGAAAATCTCCACCGACAACTCCAGCATCTCGCCAAACTTTTTCAGCTTTGGAAATTCCCACATATTGCAGTAATTTTACAGGAATTATATTATTTGAAATTTCTATCGCCTTGTCTAAAGTCATGCTGTCTCTGTAACTTCCATCAAAGTTTTTAGGCGACCAATTATTGATTTTCAGTGGAGAATCTTCCATCACACTTGCCATTGTCATTTTTTTCTGCAATGCTGCTAAATATACTATTGGTTTAAATGATGAACCTGGCTGTCGCAATGAACTTACAGCACGGTTAAAGTTTCCTTTTTTATAATCTTTTCCCCCAACCATCGCTTTTACAAATCCATTGCTTGGATCAATTGAATATAGCGCTCCGTTTAACTCAGCTTTAGTTTTTAAATTGTAATTGCTATTAAATGCCTTATATGCCGCTCTTTGCAAGTCTAAGTCGACAGTTGCATAAACTTTGTATCCGTCAAATAAAAATTTTTGATCTTCTTCTGAAATTTTCAAAATTTTTCTTAATTCGCTCAGCACAATTGTTGTAAATTCTGGTGCAACATTTGAAGTTGAAATTTGTTCTTCTTCATTTCGGCTCTTTATGTCTCCATTTTTGAAAGCAATTTTTTCATTAATCGCATCGTTATATTGCTCATCAGTTATAAATCCATATTCTCTCATTTGATGCAAAACTATTTTTTGTCTTTCAAGTGCATATTTTAATTTTGAATATTTTGTTGGAGATTTTGGAAGACTGGCTAAAATTGCCGCTTGTCCAAGTGTCAAATTTTTAGGTTCTCTGTCAAAATATTTGATTGCCGCATTCTTTATTCCATAAGCACCTTGTCCAAAATAAATTGTATTCAAATAGTTTTCCAAAATTTCATCTTTTGTATATTTTCTTTCAATTTCAATCGCTAAAATTGCTTCTTTTAACTTTCTTGACAAAGTTTGTTCAGGTGACAAGAATGCATTTTTTGCAAGTTGCTGAGTTATTGTACTTCCACCTTCTCGTCGTCTACCAGTAAGCGTCAAAAATGCTGCTCTAGCTGTACGCACAAAATCTAGTCCATGATGACTTCTAAACTTTCTATCTTCTATCGCCAAAAAAGCATTCTGCACATAATCTGGAACATCTCCAATTCCAATTGGTGCACGATTTTGAACCATTATCGTATCTATTTGATTTCCATTCATATCATAAATAACCGATGGAGAAACTGGTGCGTATCCGTCAATCAAGTCAACTGGCGTTTCTTTTTGCACAGTATAAACTAAATACGCTCCTGCTCCTATTCCAATTACACAAAAAAATAAAAAAACTTTTAAAAGAAAAGTACTAAGTTTAAATTTCTTTTTTGGCTTTTTCACTTTTTCTTTTTTTTCTGTATTTTTCTTTTTCATCTGTCATTCCTACCTTTCAAAAAGTTACTTTTCTCTTTTCAATTGCTTTTCAGCTCTTAATTGTCCACAAGCCGCTGCAATATCTTGACCTTTCGTTTCCCTAAGCGTCACATTAACATTTTTATCCTTCAATATTTTATAAAATTCTCTTTGTTTCGCTTTTGACGGTGTCTTATAAATTTTACCCCCAACTGGATTATATGGAATAAGATTTACAAGACAGTTAAATGAACTCAAAAAATCTGCGAGTTCCCTTGCATCTTTTGGTTCTGAATTTAATTCATCAATTAAAATATACTCAAATGTAATTCGATTTTTTGTCTTTTTCTGATATTCCAAAAGTGCCTCTTTTAATTTACTTACATTCCAAGTTTTGTTTATTGGCATAATTTGATTTCTAATTTCATCTCTTACCGAATGAAGCGAAATCGCCAAATGAATCTGAGATTCGTCCAATGTAAATTTTTTTATAACTGGAACGACTCCACTTGTCGAAATTGTAAAATTTCTTTTAGAAAAATTTTGTCCCTTTGGCGAATTTAATATATCTATTGAAGAAAGCACGGCACGATAATTTGAAAAAGGCTCTCCCATTCCCATATAAACGACATTTCCAAGTTTTTTCCCACGCTTTAAAAGATGTTTTTGCACATAATAATACTGCAGCAAAATTTCTGAAACGGATAAATTTCGCTCATAACCCATTAACGCCGTCGCACAAAAATCACAATTCATAAGACATCCAATTTGTGATGAAACACACAATGTGTATCTGTTTTTATGAGTAATTAATACACTTTCAATAAATTTTTTATCATTTAATTCAAAAAGAAATTTTTCAGTTTCCTTATCTTCTGAAACTTGATGAGTTTTAAATTCCAGCTTTTCCACAAAAAAATTTTTTTGTAAAATTTCTCTATCTTTTTTCGAAACATTTGAAAATTTGTCAAAATCAAATTCAAGTTTGTTATGAAGCCAATCAAATACTTGATTTGCATTAAATTTCTTAAGTCCTAACGAAAGAAACTTTTCTTGCAATTCTTCCAAATTTAATCCCAAAATATCAATTTTTTCCATATTTTTATTTTATCTCTCTCCTTTTATTTTATTATTTTATTATTTTATTATTTAATTTTTTTATTTTTATTTTTCTATTTCTAATTAAATTAAATTAAATTTATTAAATTAAATTTTTAAAAATTTAAAAATTTTTCATTTAATATCATATAATATCATACCACATTTTTCAAAATATTTATACAATTTTTTGAATTTTAAAATAAATAAATAAATTATTTTGATTATCAAAATTATAAAATTTATTAGAAAAAAAAATAATTCTTGTAAAAAATATGAGAAATATGGTATTATTTAAATGAATATAAAAAATTTAAGAAACAATTAGGAGGAAACAATGGTAATAAAACCTAGATTAAAAGGTGGATTAGCTTTAACTAATCATCCAATTGGAGCGAAAGAATTTGTAAAAAGACAAATTGACTATATAAAATCACAAGATAAATATACAGGACCAAAAAAAGTTTTAATAATAGGTTCATCATCAGGATATGGACTTTCAACAAGAATTTCACTAGCCTTTGGTGCAGGAGCTGAAACAATCGGTGTTGCATTTGAAAAAGGTGTGGAAGGAAAAAGAATCGGATCTGCTGGTTGGTGGAATACAATCGCTTTTACCGAAGCTGCAAAAAAAGAAGGAATTCCTGCAAAAAATTTCATTGGAGATGCTTTTTCTAACGAAATGAAAGATGAAGTCATAAAATATATAAAAGAAGAATTTGGCGGAAAAATTGACTTGGTAATTTATAGCTTGGCAAGTGGAGTAAGAACTGATCCTAAAGACGGTAAAACTTACAGATCTGCACTAAAATCAACAAAAGAAGAAATCTCAGGTCCTACAATAAACTTTGAAAAAGGAACATTGGAAGAAACTACAATGGGAGTTGCTACACCTGAAGAAATTAAAAGCACAGTAAAAGTAATGGGTGGAGAAGACTGGAAATTATGGATAGAAGCTCTTTCAAATGCAAATGTTTTAGCAAACGGTTTTAAAACTATCGCTTATTCATATTTAGGACCAAAAGTGACTTACGGAATTTATAAAGATGGAACAATTGGAGCTGCAAAAAGAGATTTAGAACACACTGCTGATGTTTTGAATGACTATTTAAAAGAAAAAGTCAATGGAGAAGCATATGTTTCACTAAGTAAAGCATTAATGACAAAAGCAAGTGCCGTTATCCCAATATTCCCATTATATGCCGCACTTCTTTACAAAGTTATGAAAGAAAAAGGAATTCATGAAGGAACAATACAGCAAAAACATAGATTATTAAAAGATATGGTCTATGGAAACAAACCTGTAATTGATTCTGAGAGAAGATTAAGACCTGACAACTTAGAAATGAGAGAAGATGTTCAGGCAGAAGTAGAAGCACTTTGGGACAAAGTAACACCTGAAAACTTTAAAGAAATAAGTGACTATAAAGGTGCAAGAGAAGAATTCATGCAATTAAATGGATTTGACTTTGACAATGTTGACTACAATGCCGATGTTGATATTGAAGAATTAGCAAAACTTCGTCCATAATCTAAAAATAAAAAATTACGCTGAAAATTTGTAATTTTAACTTTATTATTAAGTTTTGAATTATAAATAGTCAGCGTTTTTTAATTTTAAAAATTTTAAAAATTTTGATTAAAATCAAAATTCAAATTTATTTAACTCCCCAAGTATTTGGACTTTTGCTCCATTCAAGTGCAATTTCTGCTTCTTCCTTTGTCAAATAATCCGTATTTTTAAGTAAATTTATCAAAATACTAAAATTCGATAGAGAACTAAATTTGCAGTTAAATTTGTCATAATTTTCTTTTGCAGTGTCAAATCCATAAGTAAAAATTGATTTTACTTCCATATCGGCTACTCCTTCTTTTTGAAGCACATCTACGGCAATTAAACTACTTTTTCCAGTCGTAATCAAATCTTCAATTACAACAACTTTTTTACCTTTAACTTCAGCACCTTCAATTTGTTTTCCAGCTCCATGATCTTTTGGTTTGTTTCTGACATATGCAAGAGGTTTTTTCATTCTATCTGCAATAAATGAGGACCAAGGAATTCCAGCAGTTGCAACTCCCACAATTACATCTACATCATTGTCAATTGCTTGTACAAATCCGTCAACAATTACATCTCTCTCGTTAGAAAATCCCAAAACAAATCTGTTGTCGCAATAAATTGGACTTTTTATTCCAGATGCAAATGTAAAAGGTTCATTTACATTGATTTTCACGGCTTTTACATCAAAAAGCGCCTTTGCCACTCTCTCTTCCAAACTTAAATTTTTACTCATAAAATTCCACTTCCCTTCCATTTTCTAAATTATCATTAAATTTTCCATTTTCAAAAACAACTTTTCCATTAACTATTGTCAAAATATTTTTTCCTTTTAATTTCCAGTTTTCATAAGGTGTCCATCCACATTTTGACTCAATCGTATCGTCAACTCCAACTGTCCATTCTTTTTCTAAATCAACAGCTATAATATCTGCAAAATATCCTTCTTTTAGTTTTCCTCTTTTTTCAATTTTCATTATTTTTGCAGGATTTTCACACATAAGTTTTTGGATTGTCTCCAATTTCACTTTTTGCTCATTATAGGCATTAAGCATTAAAGTAAGTGAAGTTTCCACACCTGGCATTCCAAAAGTTATTTTTTCCAATTTTTCTGAAATTAGATGCGGCGCATGATCTGTTCCAATTGTATCAATTTCACCATTATTTAACGCTTCCCACAAAAATTCATTGTCAGCTTTTGTTCTAAGTTCTGGTTTCATTCTCAAAAGCATTTTATTTCTATCTGTACTTTCTCTAATTTCATCATTCAAAAATAAGTGATGTGGCGTAACTTCCGCATAAACAGGATGCTTTTCATTATTAAAATTCTTATCTTTTTTCGCATTCAAAACTTTAATCAATTCTTCTTTTGACGGAATATGGCAGACATAAAGTCCATTTCCATAATCTTTATTAAGTTTTAATGCTTTGTCAATCATCTCATTTTCAGCGTGAACCAACACCAATTTAGAATTTTCAAATACTTTTTTTAAAATTTCGTCATCTTCAATAAGCATTTCTCCTGTCGAAATATTCATAAATATTTTTACAGTATTTACTTTTTCACTTTCAAGAACTTTTTTTATTTCTTTGACATTGTCATTTTTGCTTCCACCAAAGTGAAATCCATAATTTACAATAGATTTTTTATCCGCCAATTCCTTTTTTTCTTCCAGCGCTTTTAAGGTTGTGGTCGTTGGAATTGTATTTGGCATGTCGTAAAATGTTGTAATTCCCGCTTTAGCACAAGCTCTGCTTCCTGTTGAAAAATCTTCTTTATAATCAACTCCTGGTTCTCTCATATGTGTATGAACATCAATAACTCCCGGCATTAAAAGTTTTCCATTCAAATCAATGACTTCTAATTTTTTATCACTATTTTTTTTCTCAAATTCTTCAACTTCATTTTCTGAAATCTTTTCACCAATTTTAAAAATCTTGTCATCCAAAGTCAAAATCTCAATCTTTTTTCCAAAAACATCAACACCATTTTTCAAAAATAACATCTTTCTCTTTTCTCTCCTTCCCATTTTAACTTTTCCCTTTATATTTTATCACAATAAATAATTTTTGTCTTTTTATTTTTAATTTTTTAAAAAAATAAAATATTTTACAAAAAATAAAAATTATGCTAAAATAAAATTTTACATTTCAAAATATATATAATATATATCAAAAATATAAAAATAATATATTTTACAAATGATTTAAAAAGTGCTAGAATAACTTTATTGAATAAGACACACAGATGTCGAAATATATTTTAAAGGAGGTATCAGTATGGATACAGCAAGTGTAGTTTTTATTTTATTTTCATCAGCATTAGTGCTTTTTATGATGCCGGGACTGGCATTCTTTTACGGAGGTCTGGGTCGAAGAAAAAATGTCATTAATACGATGATGATGGTTATTCTTCCAATTGCTATTGCAGTTGTGATGTGGTTTTTAGTGGGGTATTCCCTAGCATTTTCTGGAAATGGGAAATTTATAGGAAATTTTGGAAATGTTTTATTCCGTGGAGTTAGTGAAACAGCTAGTACAAAAGGATATAAAATTCCAGATGCAGTTTTTGCATTATTTCAGATGATGTTTTCAATAATTACGGTAAGTATTGCAACAGGTGCCGTGACTGGGAGAATAAAGTTTGCGCCGTTTTTAGTTTTTGCTCCAATTTGGCTAATATTTGTTTATTATCCTTTAGCTCACATGGTCTGGGGCGGAGGACTTCTTGCAAAAATGGGAGCATTAGATTTTGCTGGGGGAGATGTCGTTCACATCTCATCAGGAGTGTCTGGACTTGTTTTAGCGACAATTATTGGAAAGAGAAGAGAATTTACAAGAACCGAGTATCGTCCGCATAATGTGCCTTTTGTACTGCTTGGAACAGGAATTTTGGCATTCGGATGGCTAGGATTTAATGCAGGTTCAGCTCTTGAAGCAAATAGTATAGCGATTCACGCTTTTATTACAACAATGCTATCACTTGCTGCGGCAACATGCTCTTGGGTAATTATTGAAAAGTTAAGTAACGGAACTCCTACATTAGTTGGAACTTCAACTGGTCTAGTTGCGGGGCTTGTGGCAATTACGCCAGGTGCAGGTTATGTTTCGTACGGCTCAGCAATTTTAATGGGATTGTTAGTCAGTCCAATTTGCTATTTTGCAATTTCAAGTTTAAAACATAAATTGCAGTATGATGATGCATTAGATGCTTTCGGCTGTCACGGTGTTGGTGGAATTTTTGGAGGAATTGCGACAGCGATTTTTACAACGCCAAGTTTAACACCAGAAAAGGGAAATTTTGGACTTTTATACGGCGGAACTCATTTATTTGGTGCAACAATTGCTGCCATACTGATAACAGCTATTTGGGCAGGAGCTTTTACATTTGTGATAATAAAAGTTATCGGAGTATTTTTACCGCTTAGAGCTACAGATAGAGAAGAAGCTGTGGGAATGGATGACAGTGAACATAAAGAAACTGCTTACCCAACATTTATGGGACTAGATTCTTAATTTAAGGAGAAAAATTATGAAAAAAATAGAAGTTATAATTCGTTCTGATAAGTTAGAAGATTTAAAAGATGCATTGACAAAAGCCAAAGTCAGAGGAATGACAGTAAGCCAAGTTTTAGGACACGGAAATCAAAAAGGTTACACAGAAAGTTTTCGTGGGCAAAAGATTACGCCGACATTGCTTGCTAAATTAAAAATCGAAATAATTACTCAAGATGCTAATGTTGAAAAATTAGTTGATATTATAATAGATGCCGTTTACACTGGAGAAGTTGGAGATGGAAAAATATTTATTTTGCCAATAGATGATGTGATTAGAATTAGAACGAGAGAGAGAGGAAAAGACGCATTGTAATATAAATAAAAAAATTAAAGGAGTTAGCTTGAATATGAACTAACTTCTTTTTTTATTTTTTTAATTAAAAAAGTTAAATAAATTTAAATAAAGTTCAATTAATGAAAAAATTGTGATATAATTTTTAAATAATGAAATTTATTTAGTTTATATAAAACTGCTTTAAAGTTTAAAGTTGAACTCAAAAACTATGACTATTTTACTCAAAACCTAAATTTATATAATTTTTAGCATTTTATTTTTAAATAAGTTTGAATACAATAAAAATTAAAAAAATAATAAATAAAATAAATAATAGAATAGAATAAATAATAGAATAGAATAGAATAAAATAAAATAGAAAGGAAAGAAGAAAGGGAAAAATGATTAATACAGAAAAATATCTAAAAGGACTAAAAGCTGGAATTGGAATGGGAATTGCATATATTCCGTTTGGTCTGACAGTTGGGCTGATTGCTAAAAATAACGGAATGTATACGATTGTCACGGCAGCTATGTCATTTGGAATTTATGCTGGCGGCTCGGAAGCAATGCTTTTGAAAATGGTTTATGTGCAACATTCTACAGCAATTGAAGTTATAATTTCAGTATTTATGATAAATTTGAGATATTTGCTTTTAAATTTATTGATTTTCAGGCAATTAAAAAATGGAACTAAATTATTTGAAAAAATACTGGTTGGAGTTGGACTTACTGATGAAACGATAACTTATGCGATTATAAAGGAAGAAAATTCACCTTGGTATATTATTGGACTAAATACAATTCCGTATTTATGCTATGCTGGAAGTTCTGTTCTAGGTTCACTTTTTGGAAATATGATACCTGAAGTTTTCCGTGCAAGCCTAAGTTTTATTTTATATTCGATATATTTTAGTTTGCTTGTAATGTCGCTGCAAAAATTGCCAAAATTCTTTGAAGTCGTAATTTATGTAATTGCCGCAAAACTAGCATTTATGTATTTGCCAATTTTAAATAAGGTAAGCAGCGGATGGGCGATGATTTTAATTATGATAGGTTCAAGTTTAATTTATGCGATAAGACATAGAAAGGATGAGGTAAAAGAAAATGAATAATTTGGAGGTTTTTAAAGTAATTGTCATTTCAGCGTTGGTAACGGTGGCTTTAAGATTGCTGCCACTGTTTGTGAAGATTCCAAAAAATCCAATAATGAATAAATTTTTTGAAGCATTGCCATATTCAGTACTAGCACTTATGGTTTTTCCAGATATTTTTACTTCGGGCGGTACAGCTCCTTATGACATTGTAAAAATATTGATTGGAATGGGTGTTGTCACTTTTTTGTCGCTGAAAAAATTTGGACTTGGAATTATTGTTTCGGTGTCGCTTGTTATGATATTCTTCTTTGATTTAGCGAAAATTTATTTAATAAAATAAAAAAAGAAGCGAGATTTTTTCGCTTTTTTTATATTTTTTTATTTTTATGTATGAATCACTATTTTTTCCATTGGTATGTCACTTTGAACTGCCCATTCAAGTCCTAATCTTGTAAAATATAAAATACTTTCATTTACAATTCTGTCATAACCATTTAATTTTACTTCTACATTAGCCCAATTTAGCCGATACATGTAATCAAGCGCATCCAAAATCTGATTTTTGGAACGAATTTCACATTTTCTTGCAAATGATTTTAAATTTTCATTTTCTAAAATCTCAATTATCTCCGTCAAATCAGAAAAATTATTTAAATTTGGCAATTTACCAGCAGACAAAATCCACAAAAGCGTCTGTGCCGTTTCCAGTCTAAAATAAAATTCTACATTTAATTGAGAATTTTCCACTTTATTTTCTAGAAATTCCTTTTCTCTCTTTGTCAAAATCTCTTTAAACTGATATTTTCTCTCAAAAATCTCGATTATTTCGCTCAAATTTTTTAGCATATTTTCTTTTTTTTCAAGAAATGTCTGAGCCGCAATTCTAGTTATGACAACTGCTACAACTTTTCTTATAATTTCCCATTTTTTTCTTATTTTTACATTTTTTTCAGAAATATTCACTTCCATTTTATCATAAAATGGCAACTTATCTTTTTCCATTAATTTTATATTTCTTTCTATTCTGTCAACATCTTCTTTTGTCTGCTCAAAATTTTCAAACATTTTTTCAGAAAGTGGCGGAATAAAATCTGAGAAATCCCATTTTTTTTCATCTCGCACAAGATTTCTTTTGTTAAAATGATAATGCTTCAATTTTTTTGCTATTAAAAACTTTTGAAATTCGAAAAAAACTCATTTGATTTTTTCTTTAAAAGTTCTTCGTCATTTCTTTCTTCTTTATTTAACGCTTCAACAGTTATAAGCATTCTCGTATATTTTGAAATCTCTTTTTCACTCAAATTTTTGCAAGTTTCAAATTTTAAATTTTCTACAAATATTTCCATCAAAAACTCTGTTTCCAAAATATATTTAGGACTTGGATTTACTTGAATAGTCAATTTCCTACCATTTTTTAAAACCAAAAAAAACTTTTTTGTCTTTGAAGTTATTTCTTTATCAGTTTCATTTGTAACTGATTTTATTTTATCAGCATAGGCTTCAAAAAAATTTTTAAAAGTTCTTCTTCTGTCTTATCTTTTGAAAAACATATAATTAATTTTTCTTTTCGCTTCTTTTTAAAAAAATCTAATACTCCCACAGTAACTTCTTCCCTTTCTCAAATATTAATTTTAATTTTTAATTTTCAAAATTATCCAATTCCTTTTCTAATATAGAAATTATACTAGCTCCTGCCGGTATCATTTCCAAAATTTTTTGATAAAGTTCTGCTCTTTTATTTCGACATGTTTTTAAGAATAAAAGACAGTCCTGCTTTTTTCTAAGTCTTAAATTGTATCCGTCAACCAAAAAAATTCTAAAATTCATAGTTTGAAAACTTCCTTTTTTTATGAACATTTTGGTAAGTATCGCCATCGTAACTTCATCAATATTAAAATAAATTTCTTTTTTCCTAATTCGTCTTACAAATGTAAAAATAAATTCTCCATCTAATTCTTCCAACTTTTCAGCTTTATATTTTATTTTTTCTGATATTCTTCTAAAAATAAAATACAATATATAAAATATAATTATATAAACTATTATCAAAACTTTCTCCCTTCTTAAACTAATTTATTCAAAAACACTGTCGCTAAACTCAAAAAAATTAAAAATCCAAAACAATCTGTCGCAGTCGTAAGCACAACAGCTGACGCCATCGCTGGATCAATTTTCATAGCCTTCAATGTAATCGGAATTAAAAATCCAATCATACAAGCAATTACTAAATTTCCTACCATCGCTAAAAATACGATAAGTCCCATATAAAAATTTCCACAAAATGCCCATATTATTGCGCCACACAAAAGCCCTAAAAGCGCTCCGTTAATTGCTCCAACCAAAAAAGTTTTTGCGATTATTCCTATTGTATCTTTAAAATCAACTTCTCCCAGCGCCAACGCCCTAATTGTCACTGAAAGCGCTTGTGTTCCTGCATTTCCGCCCATTCCGCTAATAATAGTCATTATTGACGATAAAATAACCACTTTTTCCACAGTTCCCGAAAATAGTTTTATCACAAATGATGCTAAAAACGCTGTCCCCAAGTTTATTACAAGCCACGGGAGTCTCTGTTTTACTGAAAACCAAAAACTTGAATAAATTTCTTCTTCTTCCGAAACTCCTCCTAATTTTAAAATATCTTCTGTATTTTCTTCTTGAATTACATCTATTATGTCATCTATCGTAATGATTCCCAAAATAATTTTTTTGTGATTTGTAACTGGAACAACTTTTAAATCATATCTTGATACTAGCCTTGCCACTTCTTCCTGATCCTGCTCGACATAGACATATTTTGGATTATCGTCCATAATATCCACTAATTTTGTATCATCGGAAGAAATTAAAATATCTCTTAAATCGACTTCACCTATAAGCTCTTTTTTTTTACTCGTCACAAAGATTGTCTCTATAACTTCGGTTCTTGGAGCAATATCTTTTAATTTTTTCATGACATCTTTTACTTCAAGATTTCCTTTAAATGCTATGTACTGAGTCGTCATGATACCTCCGGCGGTATCTTCTTCATAACCCAACAATTCCCTTATTTTATTTGCCTGTGAACGCTTCATTTTATTAAGTATCGATTTACTTTTTTGAATATCAATAAATCCCAAAATATCGGCAACATCATCTGGCGACATGTAACCTAAAATATCAATTGCTTCTTCGTCTGAAAGTAAATCTATTATTCTAGTTTGCAGCTCTTCATCTGCCTGTTCCAAAATTCCCGCTTTATTCTCATCGCTCATAAGCTCAAAAATTCTTATTAATTCATCGTCTTTAAGTTTTTCAAAACTTTCTGCAACATCAATCGAATGATTGTCATCCAAATACTCTTCCAGTTCTTTTTCAGTTTCAATTTGCTGAATTTCCTGTGCCATTTCTTCAGGTGAAAATTTTTCTTCCTCTTCTTCTTCAACTTCTTCATCGTCCGAAATACGCTCTCTAATTTCTTTTTTTAATTTTTCTACATCTTCTTCTGAAATTTCTGAATTTTGCAAATTTTCTAAATTTTCTTTACTTTTTTTACTCTCTTCACTACTTTCTTTATTTTTTTTATTTTCCAAATTTTCTTCAAAATCTTTTTCAAAATTTTCTTTATTTTTTGCATCTTTCATTCAGCACCTCTCTTTTTTTTAAAATTAAATTTTATTTTTATAATTTTGAAAAATAAGTTACTGCAAGTACAGTCTTCATATCTCGTGTAATATTCAAAATATCTTTCACATCAACCCACAAAACTTCCAAATCTTCTCCGTGATCAAGTGACAGCTCTTTTGGCTTAATCTTGTCAGATTTTAATCTTGCACCGTAAAAATGCAAGCTTTCAGTCGTGTATCCTGGAGACACATAAAGTCCGTGTGGCAATTTTTTTATATCCGTCAAATCTTCTTTAACATACCCTGTTTCTTCACGAAGTTCCCTAAAAACTGCCTCATCAGGATTTTCTCCCGGATCTATTAATCCCGCACAAACTTCTACCATATAATCTTTTGGTCCAGGTCTATATTGTTTTACCAAAATCACTTTTTCTTTAGTTTCATTAAACAAAACTATGCAAACCGCATCAGATTTTGCCAAATATTCCAATGTTATTCCTGTTGTCGGATGCAACATCTTTTCCCCTTTTAAAAATTTAAAACTACTATCCATTTTTATCTTCCTTTCTATTAATAATTTAATTAATTTATTTATTTATTTAATTGCTTAATTATTTAAATTTGTTTATATTTTTATATTTTTTAATTCAAATCTTCAATTTTTTTACAAAAAAAGCAATTCATCTCTCACTTGTAGAAAGCCTACGACTTCTTGCTATCTTTTTGTTAAAATTTGAAAAAATATTTTTTTAGTTAAATTTTTATTCAAAAATTTTTCTCTTTCTTATTTTACCAGTTATTCAAAAAAAAATAAAGTAATTTATTGCAAAATTTAAAATTTTCTTTATTTTAAGTGCTTTTTTTGATATAATATAAATAATTATAAAATAAAATATTATTAGGGAGGAATTTATTTGATATCTACAAGTAACTTATCAGTTCAATTTGGTTCAAGAAAACTTTTTGACGAAGTAAATATAAAATTTACAGAAGGAAACTGCTATGGAATAATTGGTCCAAATGGAGCTGGAAAATCTACATTTTTAAAAGTTTTAACAGGGGAAATGGAGTCAACTTCAGGTGAAGTTATTATAGACAAAGGGAAAAGATTGTCATTTTTAAAACAAGATCACTTTGCCTACGAAGATGAAGAAGTTTTAAATGTGGTAATGATGGGACACGCAAGATTATATGACATCATGAAGCAAAAAGAAGCGCTTTACTCAAAAGAAGAATTTACTGAAGAAGATGGAAATTTAGCAGCTGAACTAGAAGGTGAATTTGCTGAACTAGACGGATGGGATGCTGAAACAAATGCTGAAAAATTTTTAATTGGACTTGGAATTAACGCTGAATTACATCACAAACTAATGAAAGAGTTGACAGAACCTGAAAAAGTAAAAGTGCTACTTGCACAGGCAATTTTTGGAAATCCAGATATTTTATTATTAGATGAGCCTACAAATGGACTTGACTTACATGCTGTAAAATGGCTGGAAGATTTTTTGATGGATTTGGAAAATACGACAGTTTTAGTCGTTTCGCACGATAGACACTTTTTAAACAAAGTTTGTACTCACATTGCCGACATTGATTACGGAAAAATTAAGATGTTCGTTGGAAACTATGATTTTTGGTATGAATCAAATCAATTAATGCAAGATTTAATAAGAAACCAAAATAAAAAACTAGAACAGAAGAAAAAAGAATTACAGGACTTTATCGCTCGATTTTCTGCCAACGCCTCAAAATCAAAACAAGCGACTAGCCGTAAAAAGCAACTAGAAAAACTGCAATTTGAAGATATGCAAATCTCAAACCGTAAGTATCCATATATTGAATTTAAACCTGAGCGTGAAGCTGGAAACAACATGTTAAAAGTGGAAAATTTATCAAAAACTGTAGATGGAGAAAAAGTAATTGACAATATTTCATTCACAATAAATACTGGTGACAAAGTTGTAATTTTATCAAATAATGATATCGCCAAAACTACTCTTTTCCAACTTTTAGCTGGAGAAATTGAGCCTGATGAAGGAAAAATTGAATGGGGAGTTACAACTTCTCAAAGCTATTTTCCAAAAGACAATTCAGAATACTTCGAAGGTGTGGATTTATCTCTAATTGACTGGCTAAGACAATTTTCAAGCGACCAACATGAAGAATATGTGAGAGGGTTTTTAGGAAGAATGTTATTCTCTGGCGAAGAAGCCACAAAAAAAGCAAAAGTCTTATCTGGAGGAGAAAAAGTAAGATGTATGCTGTCAAAAATGATGTTGTCAAACGCAAATGTACTTCTATTAGATAATCCAACTGACCATTTAGATTTGGAAAGCATTACATCGCTAAATAAGTCTCTTGAGAGATTTCCTGGAACAATTTTATTTACAACGCATGACCATGAATTTATTCAAACAATTGCAAACAAAATAATTGAAATCACGCCAAAAGGAATACTTGAAAAAGAAATGGAATATGACGATTATTTAAATGATGAAAATGTTCAAAAAAAATTGGAAGAAATGTATAAATAATTTTTTAATAAGGGGTTTTGACCCCTTTTTTTATTATAATAAAAAAAACCATCTCAATTTAATCACATGAGACAGTTTATTATTTTTTTTTATTTATTTACGCTTCAACTCTTTCAGGGTAAATACTAACTCTTTTTTTACCTTTTCCAAATTTTTCAAATTTTACAAATCCATCAGCTACTGCAAATAAAGTATAATCTTTTCCTAATTTTGCATTAGTTCCTGCGTAAAATTTAGTTCCTCTTTGTCTTACGATAATATTTCCAGATTTTACAGCTTCTCCGTCATATTTTTTAATTCCTAAATATTTAGGATTTGAATCTCTACCATTTCTAGTTGAACCTTGTCCTTTTTTTGAGGCAAATAACTGTAAGTTTAATTTTAATATCATTTCTGACCTCCTTGTTTATTCTCTCGTTTAGTTTTTTGTTTACTTTTACTCAAATTTTACAAATTCTTTGTATTCATCTGCGACATCACTCAAATAAGAATACATTGACTCTGTTAAAATGTCGACTTTTTTAAATTCTTCCTCTGTTAAATTAGAATTTTGTAAATCACAAATTAACTTTCCGTTCTCATCTATTTCATATTTTATTTTACCATTTAACTTCAAAATTTCTAAAATTCCATTTAAAGCCATCTGTGAAACAGATGAAACTGCTGCACACACAATATCTTCACCTCGATCAGCATAACCTGCGTGCTCACTAATTTTAAAATACACAATTCTATCTTTTTTTCGCTTTATTTTTATCTTTATCATTTTTCTCTTTAAAAACTAATTATATTGATTTAATTTCAATAGTTGTATATTGTTGTCTGTGACCTTTTTTTCTGTAATAAGTTTTTTTGTTGTATTTGAAGTTGATTTTTTTCTCACCTTTTCCTTGTTCTTTAACTACTGCTACAACTTTTGCACCTTCTACAAAAGGAGCACCAACTGTTACATTGTCACCTTCTCCTACCATAAGAACTTCTTTAATTTCGATTTCTGAATTAACTTCAGCTGCTAATTTTTCCACTTTTAACACAGTTCCAACTTCTACTTTGTACTGTTTTCCACCTGTTTTAATTACTGCAAACATTTAAGTCCACCTCCACATTATTTTTATTTTTCTCGCTATATTTGGCATTAGCCACCAATTCTAAGCGTTAAAGTTATTTTACTACATTTTCTTCTATTTGTCAAACTTTTTGAAATAATATTTTTTTATAAAAAAAAACAGAAAAATTTAATCATATTTTATTTTCATATACAAATTTAAATTTTTTATACAAAAAAATCCAAAAATATATTTAATTCTACTTTTTAAAAGTCTAAAAAAGCCATAAATATTAAAAAAAACAGAAAAAATTATTTTAGTATTGACATTCAAAATTAAAAATGATAATATTAATTATAAGGTAAATAGAAAAACTCGTTAATAAAATTGTAGTAAATTTTTAGAAGGAGACATAATTATGAAAAAAATCGCAATTTTAACAAGTGGGGGAGACTCACAAGGTATGAATACAGCGATAAGAGCTGTGACAAAGGCTGCCATTAACAAAGGAATGGAAGTTTATGGCATAAAAAGAGGATACAAAGGTATGCTTGAAGATCAAATTACTCCATTAACATTATTGGATGTAAGTGGAATTGCTGATAAAGGAGGAACAATTTTATTATCAGCAAGATTGCCTGAATTTAAAGATCCTGAAGTTAGGGCAAAAGCGGCGGCTAATTTGAAAAAATATGGAATTGACGGATTAGTTGTAATTGGTGGAGATGGATCGTTCCATGGGGCACATTACTTATATGAAGAACATGGAATCAAAACAATCGGAATTCCAGGAACTATTGATAATGATGTAGCCGGAACTGATTACACAATTGGTTATGATACAGCATTAAACATTATATTGGATGCAATTTCAAAATTGAAAGATACGGCAACTTCTCACGAAAGAACATATTTAGTTGAAGTAATGGGAAGAAACTGTGGAGATTTAGCGCTTTATTCTGCAATCGCAGGAGGTGCAAGTGGAGTTATGATTCCAGAGACTGAAAGTTCAATTGATGATTTAGCTGAAGTAATCAAAAAAAGACGTGCTGAAGGTAAGTTGTATGACATAATTGTTGTTGCTGAAGGTGTTGGAAATGTTGTTCATCTTAAAGAGGAATTATCAAAAAGAGTTGACACAAGTATAAGAGTTACAATTTTGGGTCATATTCAAAGAGGTGGAGCTCCAACAGCAGCTGATAGAATTTTAGCTACAAGATTAGCTGTTAAAGCTGTTGAATTAATTGAAGAAGGAAAAGGTGGATTAATGGTTGGAATCCAAAGTGAAGAAGTTACAACTCATAAATTATCATATGCTTGGGAAAATTACTCAAAAGCCTCTTCAGCTGACTATGCAGTTGCAAATATGTTATCACTATAAATTTTAGTAAATGATTTTCCTGCAATTTTGCGGGATTCATTGATATAGAAACAATGAAAGATATTTTTAGGAGGAAAAGACAAAATGAAAATTAAAATGACAAAAGTTGTTTGTACAATCGGACCAAAAACTGAAAGTGTAGAAATGCTTACAAAATTAGTAGAAAGCGGAATGAACGTAATGAGATTAAACTTCTCTCACGGTGATTTTGCTGAACACGGACAAAGAATCAAAAACATCAGAGAAGTTATGAAAAAAACTGGTAAAGAAATAGGGATTTTATTAGATACTAAAGGTCCTGAAATCAGAACAGGAAAATTAGAAGGTGGAAACGATGTATTACTAGAAACTGGTAAAAAAGTAATTATGACAACTGATTATGATTTTGTCGGAAATGCTAGTAAATTCGCAGTTTCATATCCTGGAATCATAGATGACTTAAAAATTGGAAGTACTGTTTTATTAGATGACGGTTTAGTTGGATTAAAAGTTGAAGCTATCAACAAAGAAGCTGGAGAAGTTGAATGTGTTGTTACAAATACTGGAGAATTAGGAGAAACTAAAGGTGTAAACTTGCCAGATGTTTCAGTTGGTTTACCAGCATTAGCTGCAAAAGATATTGCTGACTTGAAATTTGGTTGTGAACAAGGTGTTGACTTTGTAGCAGCTTCATTTATAAGAAAAGCTTCTGACATTGCTGAAGTAAGAAAAGTGTTAGATGACAACGGTGGAAAAAATATTCAAATTATTCCTAAAATTGAAAGCCAAGAAGGTGTTGACAACTTCGATGAAATCTTGGAATTAAGTGATGGAATCATGGTAGCAAGAGGAGACTTAGGAGTAGAAGTTCCTGCAGAAGAAGTTCCTTTCATGCAAAAAATGATGATCAGAAAATGTAACAAAGCTGGAAAACCAGTTATTACAGCAACTCAAATGTTAGATTCAATGATTAGAAACCCAAGACCTACAAGAGCAGAAGCAGGAGATGTTGCTAACGCTATCTTGGATGGTACAGATGCAGTTATGTTATCAGGAGAATCTGCAAAAGGTAAATATCCAGTAGAAGCTGTTAAAATGATGGCTACTATTTCAAAAAGAACAGATGAATTTAAAAAATTCAAACCAGTTGAAACTCCAGGAACAGGTATTTCTGTTACAGAAGCAATTTCAAGTGGTGCAGTAAGTACTACACAATCATTGGATGCTAAATTAATCGTATGTTGGACAAAAACAGGAAGATCTCCTAAGATGATTAGAAAATATGGACCAACTGTACCTATAATCGCATTAACTGACAACGAACAAACTGCTAGACAATTGGCATTAGTAAGAGGAGTTAGAGCTTACGTAGAAAAAGGATTAGATAAAACTGATGACTTTTTTGCAAAAGCAAGAGAAATTGCAGCTAATCATGAAGAAGCTAAAAAAGGTGATTTAGTAGTATTAGTAACTGGAATTTCTAAAGAAGGAACAACTAATACATTCAGAGTAGAAAGAATTGGAGAATAATTGACTTTTAAACTTGAAAAATTTTTAAATTAAAAATAATAATTTATTTTTGGGAAATAGTTTTATAACTTTTTCCCTTTTTATTTATTGATTTTCTTATATTTCAAAAATTTTAATTTATTTATAAAAAAATTTTGAATTTTTAAAAAATAGGATATAATAATAATAACATAAACACAAAAAATTTTTGGGATGTGATAAAAATGAAAAAATTTTTTCTAATATTAGCAATCTTTTTGTTAAGCATAAAAATTTATGGTTTTACACAAAAAGAAAAAATTCAAAATACTTTGTCAAAAATTGGAGTAAATCAGGAAATTATTGACGAAACAATAAAACTTAATTATGAAATAAGGGACACACAATATTTTGAAGATGACGAAAAAGTTGTTTTACAAAGAATTGAAAAGCTAAAAAAACTTTTTGTTAAAGATGAAAGAAATTATATAATTTCACAGAATTTAATTACGATTTTTGGAGAAAGACTGGGAAAAGACTATAAGCATTATCTAGATTTGTTTATAAAGTATACTCCGTATGACTATGAAAAAATTTTTTCAAAAATGATTTACTCACGTGATAATGGCGATATTTCAACTTTCCAAAATTATATGAACCAAATTTCTAGAACTTACAAAAATACTCCTGTTATTATTGAACTGGCAAAACTTTTTACAATAAATAATTTTGAAGAAAAGCAGATTCAAACTGAAAAAGTGATAAATTTGTTGAAAGAAGAAAAAGAAAGAGAAAAAATAGGGGTTTCAGATGAAGAGTACCATTTTATACGACTTACATATTTTTTGAATAAAATCAGAAATTATTACGATAACGGTGAAATTGAAAAGGCTGTCTCAGAATATTTGAAAAATGTAAATAATATAAAAGTTAGCGACGAAGTAAAAAATTACAATCTTCGTGCAGAAGTTATACTTTATTCCAATGTTGTATTGATGAACGAGCAAATTCAAGATGATTTGAAGAAAGCGATTAATACTTCTTACTTGGAAGATACTTGGATTGCTGCTAAAATTAAAGAAGAAACTGAAAAAGATAGCAAATTTTTGGATAAAATGTTACAATAAAAATAATACAAAACAATATAAAATAAAACAAAATAAACTTTATTTTTTTATGAGATAATTAAAAAATAATATTAATAAATAAATTTGAATTAAATAATTTTAATTAATTTAATTAGATGGAGGAAAAATGAAAAAAAATTTTTTACTTTTAGTATTTTTTATAGTTAGTTTAAACGCTTTGGCTTATACAAGAGCTGAAAATATTAAAAATAAACTTTCTAAAATTGGAGTTAATAAAACAATAATTGATAAAACTATCGAGTTAGATTATGAAATAAAAGATGATTTTTCTGAAGATTTTGATGATAAAATGGAAAAATTACAAAATCTTTACGCACAAGATAATAAAAATTTTTATGTTAGCGATTTAATTGCAAGTGGGTACATATTTTCTGATGAAAAAGACTTTAATAAGGCAAAAGAATACTTGGAAAAAGGGGAAAAATATAACGAAAAATTTGATAATTTGCTTAATAAAGTGAATTTGTATACCGTATTTAATAAAGAGAAAGATGAAAAAAGATATAAAAATGAATTAAAGAAAATTTACAATGGAACTCCTGTTATGGATTTACTGGACTTTATCTATTCTGGAATTGAAAATTACAGAGATGAGAAGTTACCAAACAGCTCTGATGATTTGCCATTTGGGTCTTTTTATGATGAAAATACTGGCGAAATTATAAATGGTATTGCTGACGATGACGATGAAAATGACAATCAAAATATGAATTTTGAAGAAAGTCTGGATGAAATCAATAAAACAATTAGAAATTCTTCAAAAGAAACTGATAAAAATGTGGAAAAATTTAGAAGAATTTTAAAATATTTTTCAGATGAAAAAAATAAACAAAAATTTTCTTTGACAGACGATATTTACAGAAATTTGGAACTTATTATGGAAACTAACAACATTGAAAAAATTTCAGCAAATGATGGAATCTTAAAAGCGCTGGATTACTATATAAACAATGTTTCTAATAAAGCGCAAGATAAAGAATTTGAATTTACAAAAGATAGAGAAATGACGCTTTATGCACTGCTATATCTAGCTTCTGCAACAATTAAAGATGAAAAAGTTTATGAAACTTATAGACAAAAATTAAAAGACACAAAAGTTGCAAAACTTTTGAGAGATTCTGAAACAAAAACAAATAAATAAATAAATAATATCTTAAAAAATTAATAATTATAATAATTAATTATTATCTAAAGGAATTAGAATGAAAACAGTAAAAAAAGAAACTATAATCGAATTTGAAGAAAAAAAATCTAAATTTATTGGTTATATTAAGCCTATTACTACAGTTTTGGAAGGTGAAAATTTCATAGAAAAAATAAAAAAAATGCATCCAAATGCCACTCACAATGTTCCTTTGTACCGTGTCATTGAAAATGGACAGGAATATTTTAAATACAACGACGACGGAGAACCTTCAAATACTGCTGGAAAACCTATGGCTGAAATTTTAAATATTTTAGATGTCTACAATGTGGCAATTGTCGCAACGAGATATTTTGGCGGAATAAAATTGGGAGCTGGAGGACTTATCAGAAATTATGCCAAGACAGCTAAACTTGCTGTAAATGAAGCCGAAATTGTGGAATATATACAAAAATCAACATTTATAATAGACTATAATTATGAATATACTTCGGAGATTGAACTTTTTTTGAATAACAAAAAAGATGAATATAAAATTGAAATATTGGAAAAAAACTACTCCGACAGAGTTACTATGAAAATACTAGCAACTTCTGAAATAGAAAATGAATTGAATAATTTTCAAAATATATTAGTGATAAAATTATAAAAAAAATTATAAAAAATTTAAAAATTAAGGAGAAAAGTAAAAAAAATGAAAAAACTAGATGATTTGATAGATGTCTTTGCAAAACTTCCTGGAATTGGAAGAAAAAGTGCACAAAGAATAGCTTTTGATATACTGGAAAAGAGCGAAAATGAAATTGATGAAATGCTAAATACGATTAAAACTTCACATTCTGGAATTAAACACTGTAAAATTTGCGGAAATCTGTCAGAAAACGACATCTGTGAAATTTGTTCAGACGATAAAAGGGATAAAAATGTTATCTGCGTTGTAGAAGGTGTAAGAGATGTGATCGCTTTTGAAAAATCGGACACTTATTTTGGACTTTACCATGTTTTAGGTGGAAAAATTGATCCGCTAAATGGAATAACTATTGAAGATTTGAATTTAAAAAATTTAATTAATAGATTAGATGGTTCTGTCAAGGAAGTTATCTTAGCTCTAAATCCAGATTTGGAAGGGGAAACGACAAATTTATATTTGACTAAAATTTTAAAAGGAAAAAATATAAAAGTCTCAAAAATTGCAAGTGGAATCCCAATTGGCGGAAATATTGAATATACCGATATTTTAACGCTTGGAAAATCGCTGGAAGGTAGAATTGATATAGAATAAAATAAAAAAATAAAAATAAAAACTGTATTTGAATTTATTTATTAATTATTTATATACAGTTTTTTATTTTCAAATTATTTAATAAAATTATTTAATTATTTCAAATTTTTTATATAATTTTTCACAAATTTCTGAATATCAGCCTTGTCAATCACATCTGAAAATCTAATTTTAGAATTTCTAACTTCAGTCAATTTTTCGGGAAATTTCACTCCAGTAATTTCTGAAACTTCATCCAAAATTGCATAAGGTTCTTTTGTGTCGTCAATTCCCAACGCTTTTGCAATTGGAGCTGGGAACTTAAATGGATGAGCAGTTGACATTATCACAGTGTGAATGTCTTTGTCCAAATATTTTTCATCCAGTTTTTCGTAAACTGAATAGGCAACAGCTGTGTGAGGATCCATTAAATAGTGGTAATTTTCATAAATTTCCTTAATTGCACTTACAGTTTCTTCATCGTTTGCAAATTCTCCGTAAAATTCATTTTGAATATTTTTTAGTTCTTTGTCACTTACCGACAATTCTCCACCTGAAAGCAAGTTTTTAATTAATTCACTTACTCTCTTGCTGTCTTCATTTAACGCATAATATAAGTATCTTTCAAAGTTTGATGAAAGAAGAATGTCCATTGATGGCGAATTTGTTGCATAAAAGTCTCTGTTTTTGTTATATGTTCCTGTTTGGAAAAAGTCAGCTAAAACTTTGTTTTTGTTTGAAGCTGAAATAAATTTTTTGATTGGTATTCCAAGTTTTTTTGCAATAAACCCTGCTAAAATATTTCCAAAGTTTCCAGTTGGAACCACTACATTAAATTCTTCCCCAGCTTTAATTGTTCCAGCATTTACTAAATTTACATAAGTTGTCACATAATATATAACTTGCGGGAATAGTCTTCCAATATTTATTGAATTTGCACTTGAAAACATAACATCGTGTTCATTTGCATATTTTTTAAATTCATCGCTTGAAAAAATCACTTTTATAGCGCTTTGAGCATCGTCAAAATTTCCATTAATTGCAACGATTTCTACATTATTTCCAAGCTGTTTTCTCATTTGTTCTTCTTGCATTGGACTAACTCCATTTTTTGGATAAAAAACGACAATGTCAATTCCATCAACATCTTTAAATCCTTCAAGTGCTGCTTTTCCAGTATCTCCAGAAGTTGCTGCCAAAATTAAGATTTTTTTGTCTTCTTTTTGTTTTTCTTTACTCAAAAGCAGTAAATATGGGAAAAGTGATAAAGCCAAATCTTTAAACGCCAATGTTCTTCCGTGAAATAATTCTCCAAAGCTCACTTTATCATTTAATTTGTGAACTGGAACAATGTTTTTGTCGTTAAAAGTTGTGCTGTTGTAGGCATTATTTATAGCAGTTTTTATTTCTTCGTCTGAAAATTCTGTAAAAAATAATTTTATAATTTTTTCTGAAATTTCTTGATAAGATAAGTCTTTTAATTCATCATAAGTCAATTTTACATCTGGCAATTTTTCTGGAATATATAATCCTCCATCTTCACAAAGTCCATGAAGTGCTGCAAAAGTGGAACTTTTCACATTGCTTGGATTAATTTCTCTCGTACTTTTATAGTTCATAACATACCTCTTTTCATTTTCATTTTTTTATATGGAATAATTATACTATTATTTTTTATAATATGCAAGACAAGGGACAAAAAAAAATAAAATTTTAGCTTTTATATAAACGAAAATATGGTATAATTTAAAAAAGAGAATATTTTATTGGAAGGATGTGTTTTATTTGAAAAAAATATTTTTAATTTTACTTCTGCTATTTATGGTTGTGTCATGTGAATTAGAAGATGCCAGAGAAGCTTATAATAAAAAGGAATATCTAAAAAGTATAGAATTAGTTTTTAATTATTTTGAAACAAATCCAAAAAAATTAATAAAATTAAGCCTGAAATAAAAAATGAAATTATGGAAAAGTTTTTGAATATTACAAATCATTATAAAGTGATGACAGGGAGTGGTGATTTGAGCGAAAGACAGAAAGGTTATGAAGAATTGGTTAAAATTTATGCATTATTTGATACTTATAAAAACTCTTCAGCTTTTTCGGATTTTCAGCAAAAATATCCTTTGGATGAATCTTTGAATAATATTGAAAAAATAATTACGCAAAGATTAAAAAATAATAATTATAATTATGAATATTATGGTTATGACTATTTTAAAGATGTGACGAATGATATAAATAATTATTATGAAGATATCTTAAAATTTATTGAATCTATGGAAAAAAATCCCAAAATATCTAATGAAATGGCTTTAAAATATGAACAAATAAGTAAGCAGATAAATAAAAATAAAGCTAATAAATTTATCGAATTTGCTAATACAAGTGAAAATAAAAAAAATTATAGAGAAGCACAGAGATTTTACGAAGAAGCTGATAAACTTTTTGTAATAACTCGCCAAGATGCAAAAAAAGTCTCAATTAAAACAAAGGAATTAAAAGAAAAGGCTGATTTGCAAGCAGCAGAAAACGCATATAGTATAGCTTTATCAATCCTTAAAAATGCTAAAACTAGAAATGACTATAGAAACGCAGTTTGGGGTTTAGAAAGAGCAAATGAACTTGTTCCAAATTATAAAGATTCTGTAAGTTTGATTTCAAAATATAAAGATAAAATTTATGTAAAATACAATATTTTTGGGTGTAGCAATAGCTGGGTTGAAAAATATCTAGATAAAAAATTGGAAAATGTCATTGGTAAGAAAACTTCTGCAAATTCTGCTGAAGTTCAAATAAATTGCAGAGTTACTGATAACTATAATATTTCTACATTTCCTAGCAATATTGAAAATCTGATAGAAATAAGGGAAATTGTAAATAATGCTGGTGAAAAGGTTACAAAAGAGTTTATATTTCAAAAAATTAAAAGTCTAGCAATCGAAAAAATAAGTTTTAACTATGAAATAGAAGTATCAGGTCTTGTAAAACAAAGATATTCAAATAATCTTTCAGAAAAAAATGAAGTACATTCACTCCAATATACAGGAGATATTCCAAAAGAATATAAAGATAAGGATAAAATAGAAAAACCTTTAGGTGAAACCAAAATGAGAAATAAAATTTTAGAAAAATCTAATTTAGAAAAAGAATTAAATCAAATAATTGATGCGATGGATAGGTTATAGTTATGAAAAAGAAAATAAAAAAAATAATTTTAGTTAGCGTATTTTGCTTTTTACCAATTATAGCGAAATCCCAAAGTTTGGAAAATATTTTGGGTATTTCAAAATTGGAAAATTTTTCAAAAATAAAAAATATTGAAGCAGAAAAAATATTGGATTATGATACACAAATTGTACTAAATAATAATCTCGCTTATGAAAAAGAAAATAATAAATTATTTACTGGAGTTGCAGTTCAAAAAATAAAAGATAACATCAAAAATATAAATTTTTATGAAAATGGAAACCTCATTTCTTATTACAAATATTTTCTGGATGGAAATATTGAAGAGGCAAAAGAGATTGACAAAGAAAAGAATCAAGTAATTATCCAAAAATATGATAAAAATAAAAAAACTGCTTCACAAAAAATTTATGAAAATGGATTTTTAAAATCAGAAAATCAATATATCAACGGAATTTTAGCCGCAGAATATAAATCTAGCGGAAAAGAAAACGGGAAATTTATTTACTATAATGGCAACAAAAAAGTTTTATCAGAAATGGAAGTTTTACAAACTAACAAAAAAGGACAAAGTTATCAAATGCCAAAGACTATAAAAATCTTTGGAAAAAACGGGGAAATTGAGAGGGAATACACTTTTGAAAATGGAACTCTTGAAAATCAAACGCAAAAAGTTTATTATCCAAACGGAAATTTGAAATATACTGGAATTGCTAAAAATAACGATATGATAAATATGGAAATAAAAGATTTGTATGAAGAATATAATTCCAACGGAGCGAAAATAATGAGTTGTAAGGAAATCGAAACCGATAAATGGAGCTGCGAATACTATAAAAAAAATGGAGAACTAAAAATCAGAAAACAAATTAAAAAGGATTTTTCTAAAAATTTAGCTACTTCAAAGTATATCTATAATAGTGAGCCTGGAATGAATTTTTTAAAATCTGTGGGAGAAGGAATAGGAAATATATTTTTGATGATTCTAGAAGGAATATAGATGTATTTGAGTTTAAATAATAAAAAAATAAAAAATTTTAATCGAAAGGATCTGTTCTTATGAAAAAAATATTTTTAATTTTATTGCTGTTATTTACCATTGTATCTTGTGAATTAAAAAAAGCACAAGAGGCGTATGATAATAAAGAATATATAAGAAGCATATATCTTACTTTAAGTTATTTTGAGAAACATCCAAACAAAGTTGAAAAAATTAAACCAGATATTAAAAATGAAATTATGGAAAAGTTTTCTAATATTGTAAATTATTATAAAACAGAAGCTGGAAGCAGTAATTTAGAAGAAAGACAAGATGGTTATGAAGGACTTTATAAAATTTATGCACTATTCGATGTTTACTCTCAATCTTCAAATTTTACTGATTTTTTATCAAAATATGATGGCGATGAACTTTTAGGCGAAATTTATAAAATTATAGATGAACGTATAAAAACAGGAGAATTGGAAAGTAAATATTATAGAGATATTATTTCAATACTTGATGAATATTACAGAAATATGATTGGTTATACTAAAGAATTAAGTGAAATTAAAAAAATAGATGAAAATAAAATTTTAAAATATGAATCAATATCAAGAAAAATGTCTCAAGCTGAAGCTGATAAACTCATAGAGTATGCCAATATAAAAGAAAAAGCTGAAAAATACCGTGAAGCACAAAAATTAAACGAAGCAGCACAAGAAACTTATGAACAATATCAGAAAAATTATAAAAATTTGTATATAAAAATTAGAGAACTCAAAAAAAAAGCTGATTATCAAGAAGCAGACAAGCTTTACCAAAGTGCTATACAAACTTCTGGTGCTGTAACTAAACATGGATACAGAGAATCAATAGAAAAATTAAAAAAGGCACAAGAAATTATCCCTAATTTTAGAGATTCAAAAGAGAAAATTTCAGAGTATTCTAAAAAAGCCTACGTAAAATACAACATTTCTGGTTGTGATAATAGCCATGTCCCTGCATATATAAATGGTCATTTATCCAAAGTTGGAGTTTATACAAAATATTCAAGTGAGGCTGAAGTCCAAATAAATTGTAAAGTTACGGATAATTATCAAGTTTCTACATATCCTAGCCAAATAAAAAATTTATCTCAAGTAAAAGAGGTTAAAAATAACGATGGACAAACGGTAAAAAAAGAATTTATATTTCAGGAAAGTAAAACTAAATCAGTTGAAAAACTAGATTTCAGTTATGAAATAGAACTTTCTGGATATGTGAAAAAAAAATATTCAGGTAATGCATATAAACAACACGAAATAAACTCGTTACAATATTTAGGAAATGTGCCGTCTGAGTATTCTGGCAAAGATAAAATTGAAGAACTTTGGGGAGAAAGTGAAATGAGAAGAAAAGTTTATGATAGTGCATCTTTTTTTAAAGATCTTGAAGATATAGTTAAGGAGTTGGAAAAATTATAATTATATATAAAAATAGCGAATTTAAAAAATTTGACAAAAATGGGAAATTAAAATATATAAAAATAGATGGTGCACTTGAAAATAACATATCTTGCTCTTTGAATTAACAAAAAAATATTAATAATATACTTAAAATTTATATTTTAATAAAAGAGCTTTTAGTGAATTTATAGTAAAAAAATTTAAATGTATTTTTTGTTTAATACTTGTATTTTTTTAATTAAAATGTTATTATAATAATCAAGAAGAAATAGATAAATAAAAAATAAAATTTTAAATAAAAAAAGAAAAAAACAAAAAAAAGATGAAAGGGAGATAAAAGATTGAAAACAGCCAAAACTAAATTAAAAGATACACAAAATAAAGAAGTTTCCTTAAAGCAGATGTTAAAAAATGTTGACGATGATTTAAAGCGAGAAGAAATAATACATATGCTTTTAGAACAAAAAGTTTCTAAAGTTATAAAAGAAGAAAAAGATGACAAATTAAAAATTTCAAATAAATTGTCACAATTTATTGGCAGTAAAAAATTTATTCATTTAGTTATTACAGTTGTGGCAATTTGGCTTTTTATAAATTTAATATTTATATTTAATAGACAGTTTGACTCTTATTCTTTTGTAATTTTAAATGCAATTTTGTCTTTTGTTATGCTTTTATTTTGTTCACTTATTATAATTAATCAAAATAAATCTAAAAAACTTAATGAGAAAAAATCTTTGAACGACTATAAAGTAAATCTAAAAAATGAAATTGTAATCGAAGATTTGCACTATAAATTGGATGAATTAATAAAAAAACAAAATGAAATGGCACAAAGAGTATCTCAATTAGAAAACAAAAAAATAAAAAATAAAAATAAAAAAGAAGAAAGAGCATTTAAATTTATAGATATTACAGAAACAGAAAAAGATCACGACAGTTGAGGTGAATATGAACATTTTTGATTTTGAAAAATTTGAAAATAACGAAGAAATCGTAACAATTTTAGAAAAAAATAAAAATATAAAAATTGAAAGAATTGTTTCAGAAAGTCAAACTACCGATTGGCAAAGTTCTGATAAAAATGAATTTGTGATTTTGGTGCAAGGAAATGCTGAAATAACTTATTTTAAAAATTCTGAAATTGTAAAATTATCAAGCGGTGATACGCTTTTAATAAAAAAAAATGAAAAACATAAAGTGAGTTATACAAGTAAAAATCCACATTGTGTGTGGATTTGTATTTTTTATAATTAAAGGGAGATGATTTTTTATGGTAATGATGATAATGTTACTAATATTTTCGCTAGTTGTAGCAATTTTAACAGGAGTTCCATATATAAAAAAGACTGTGGAAGATGGTAAAAAATTAAAAGAATTTGAAGAAAATGGAATGGGGAAAAATGAAGCAAAAGGAAAATTAAGAGACGGGAAGACTTCGACTGATAAAGTTATTTGCTATTTGTTTTATTTTTCTTTTGTAGTTTTTGTCATAAGCGGAGTTTACAATATTTATTCACTTACTCAAAATAACAATATGATGACTGACAATAACACTCAGACTCAATTGCAGCCTACAAATTCAATGCCAGAAGTTTCAACAGGACCAAACGGACAAACTGTGCAAAATCAAAATGGCAACAGTTCTTCTGACACTCAAAATACTCCTGCTACTAGCAAAAACTTAAATAATTCGTCTGAAAACGGAAATGATGAAGCAATACAAAATAATGTAAGAAGAGAGCAAAATAGAATAAATAAAATGTTCGAAGAAAGCGAAAGAAATACAAAAGATTTACTTAGTGCCTTCACTCGAAATGTTCAAAATAAGGATGCTGAAGAAGGTATAAAAAATGGTGAAAAAGCACTTAAAAATGTTAAAAAATCAAATGAAATGTTTAAAAATGCTCAATGCGTTCAAACAGGTGATGCAAACTTTGACAAAGAATGTCCAAAACTATTGGAACAAGGAAAAGAATTATACTCTTCAAAACAAGTAACAGTTGAAAAAGCGTTAGAAATGCTAAAAAGTATTGAAAAAGGAATAAAAGAAGTTCAATCTAGCCAAATTGGACAAGATGTAATGAAAAAAGGTGAAGAAATATGGGACAGTATTATGAAAAATGTTAACGGAAATAATCAATAATTAACAAATTATATATTTTTCATA
This sequence comes from Leptotrichia sp. oral taxon 218, assembly GCF_018128225.1. Taxonomy (NCBI): domain Bacteria; kingdom Fusobacteriati; phylum Fusobacteriota; class Fusobacteriia; order Fusobacteriales; family Leptotrichiaceae; genus Leptotrichia; species Leptotrichia sp. oral taxon 218. Next base: position 1,060,906 of record NZ_CP072377.1, read on the forward strand.
AAAATAAAAAATAAGGGAAATTTAAAAATATAAATTAAGTTTCCCTTTTTTTATTAGTTAAGTATTTAATAACAAAAAATTGTTTTATTTAAAATTACATATTAAAATATTTACAAAACGGCTGTGAAAATACGATAGCACTTACAGACGCTTCAGGATACATCATAAATTCATCAGTAAGTTTTATTCCATAAATTTCAGGTTTTAATAATTTAAACAATTTTTTCTGGTCGCTTAAATCTGGACACGCTGGATATCCAAATGAATAACGGTTACCTTGATAATTCGCTTTTAATATATCTTCTGTTTGCAATTCTTTGTCAATAATTCCCACATCTTTTCTCATAATTTGATGAATATACTCAGAAGTCGCTTCTGCAAGTTCCAGTCCTATCGAATTTACTAAATGTCCTTTATAAAATTCACCTTTTGCTTTTAATTCGTTAGACACAATTCTTGACTTCTCTCCAGCTGTTGCAACAAAAAATCCTACATAATCTATTCCATCAGGATTTACATAATCGTTTAATGACAAATATTGACCGTATTTCTGTCTTGGAAAATTAAATGTTTCGATAACTTTACTCAAATCATCGGATAAAATTTCCAACGAAAATTCGTTTTTTTCTTTACCATATTTTCTTCGAACAGGAAAATATTTGTAAATTGCCGTTATATCAAAATATTCATCGCCATGTTCAATAATCTCTTTAATTTCATTATACATTTTTACTGTACGGGGATCTTGTTTTTCAAGCATTTTTCCAACAATCCATTTAAGACCCAGATGTTTTCCAATAAGCATTTGCAAATTGATAAACGGAAATACATCTTTTGCCTTTATATTTGTAATAATTTGCTTGTTCAAAGTTTCAGGCTTATAAATTTTCTCAAAATTATATTTTGGAATTTCAATTTTAGAATAGTCAAAAGTTCCGTCTTTATCTTTAATATCGCTGACTGTTTGTTTTACTTTTAATTTTTGCAGTTCTTTTTCATCTTTTATTAAAAGTAAATCTCTTCGTTTTTGCAAATATTCCCTAAATTCTTCAAATTTCTTTTCGTCAATCATTTTATTTAAATCAGAAAGTGCTGTCATCGCATCTTTTGAATAAATTACAATGTTATTCTCATAAGCTGGTTCAATTTTATTAACTGTGAATTTTTCTGTAAGAGCAGCTCCTCCAACGAAAATCGGTATAGAAATTCCCGCTTCTCTCAACACAGCAACAGTATTCACCATTTCAGCCGCAGATTTTACTAAAAGTCCTGAAAGTCCTAAAAAATTAGCTTTTTCTTTTACTACAGCATCTCGAATTTTTTCCGCAGGAGTATTAATTCCCAAATCAATTACTTCGTAGCCATTGTTTCCAATAATTATTCCAACCAAATTTTTCCCGATGTCGTGAACATCACCTTTTACAGTTGCCATAATTATTTTACCTTTCACAGAAGACTCGTCTTTTTCCATAAACTGCTCTAAATGTGCGACACTAGCTTTCATAACTTCCGCACTTTGCAAAACTTCTGCAACGATTAAGTCATTTTTGTTAAAAAGTCTTCCAACTTCGTCCATTCCAGTCATCAAAGGCCCATTTATTATTTCAATTGGAGTATATTTTTTTAAAAGTTCATCCAATAAAATAGTCAAATCCTTTTTACTTCCTTCAACAACCAAATTTGCGACTTTTTCTTCCACCGTCAAGTTACTTACATCAACTTTTTTCTTAGTCGCTTTTTTATCTCTATAGAAATTTGCAAATTTTGAAACATTTTCATCATTTGTATGAAACAAAATATTTTCTGACAGCTCTTTTTCTTCATCTGAAATTTCATCCATCGGAATAATTTTTTCAGTATTTACAATCGCAAAATCAAGCCCAGCTTCATAGGCTTTATTCATATAATAAGTATTTAACACTTCTCTTCCCGCAATCGGCAATCCAAATGAAATGTTACTCACTCCCAAAATTGTTTTAACATTAGGCATTTCTTTTTTTATTTCTCGAATAGCTTCAATTGTCGCACTTGCAGAACCAATATATTTCTGGTCTCCTGTCGCAACCGGGAAAACAAGCGTATCAAAAATTATATCTCTTTCATCAATTCCATATTTTTTTGTAAGCAGCTCATAACTTCGTCTTGCCACCTTAATTTTCTTCTCAAGCGAAACAGCCATTCCTTCTTCGTCAATAAGCCCCACAACAACCGCAGCCCCAAATTCTTTGATAACCTCAGCCATTTTCTTAAATTTTTCTTCCCCGTCTTCCAAGTTTATCGAATTAATAATTCCTTTTCCCTGAAGATAAGTCAGTCCTTTTTCAACGACATTTATATCAGTCGAGTCAAGCATTATCGGCACTTTTGCAAATTTTGAAACCTTTTCCAAAAACGCTTTCATATCAGCAACTTCATCTCTATCTGGATTTGCAAGACAGACATCAATCACATCGGCGTCCCCTTTAATTTGAAGTCTTGCAACTTCAGTCGCTTCATCAAATTTTTCCTGTGCAATAAGATTTTTGAAAATTCTTGAACCAATTACATTTGTTCGCTCCCCTACATAAATCGGTCTATCTTTAGGTGTTTCAAGCGAAATTAGCCCAGATAAATTATTAAAATTTTTATCTTTATCAATATTTCTAGGTTCATAATTCACAGTTTTCTCTTTAATTTTTTTGATATAATCCGGCGTAGTTCCACAGCATCCGCCCACAATGTTCAAATATTTATTTTTGAAAAAAGGTTCTAATTTATTTGCCAAAGTTACTGGAGTTTCTTCATATTCTCCATCTTCATTTGGAAGCCCTGCGTTTGGATAAACGGAAATGTAAGTATTTGAAATATCATTTAATGTTTTTAAAAACTGAGTCATAAATTCAGGTCCAGTCGCACAGTTTAATCCGACAGAAAATGGATGCATATGATTTACAGCGTAATAAAAAGCATCCGCAGTTTGCCCGGCAAGTGTCGTTCCTGTGCTTTCAATCGTAAATGACAACATAAGCGGCACGGTATAATTCTCTTCCATAGCCTTTTTAAGCCCTAAATATGCAGCTTTTAAGTTTCTTGTATCTTGAATTGTCTCAAATAGGATTAAATCCACTCCTCCAGCTAGAAGCCCTGAAACAGCTGTATAATATGTATGGACAAGTTCATCAAAAGTGACTCCTCCAGTAACACTAATTGACTTATTAGATGGTCCTAAAGCTCCTGCAACATAAAGATGCCTAGTATCATCAGGATTTTCACTTCTGTACTCTAAAATTGTTTCATTTACAAGCTCTGCCGCTCTTTTGCACATTTCAAAAGCCCTGTCTTCCAAATCATAATCTTTTAGAACAATGTCCAAAGCTCCAAAACTATTTGTTTCGATGATGTCACTTCCAGATTTCAAATATTCTTTATGAATATTTTTAATAATTTCAGGTTTTGTCAACACAAGATAGTCGTTACACCCTTCATATTTTTCACCGCCAAAATCATCCGCAGTCAAATTCTGCTTTTGAATCATTGTCCCCATCGCTCCATCTAGCAGCAAAATTCTATTTTTTAAATCATTTTGTAAAAAATCATATGAATTTTTATATTGTGATGTTGCCATTAAATCACTCCTTTTATTTATTTTATTAATTTCTAATTTTTAATTTTTAAATTTAATTTATTAATTTATTCTTTTTATTTGTTTTATTGAAATTTGAAAGTTATTCCTGCAATTGCCGACAATACAATTAAAAGTATTGGATTAAACTTAAACTTTGTAAGTATTGCAATAACTATTGCCAAAATAATAGATTTGTAATCCAACAAATTGACAATATTTTTTGACAAATTGTATTTTTCTATATCAAGTAAAGACCCTTTCGCTACACTAATTCCAGCTGTAACAATAAGTCCAATCGAAGCTGGTCTTAATCCATAAAAAATATCCTGCACTAAAACTGAATCCTGAAATTTTCTTAATGCGTGAGAAATCATAATAATAATTATTATTGATGGCACTGTAAGTGCAACTGGTGCAACCACTGCTCCCCATAGTCCCGCTATTGTAAATCCAACTGAAGTTGCCATATTAATTCCCATAGGTCCAGGTGTTGATTGAGAAATCGCTATCATATCTGACACATCATTAGCGGTAAACCATCCTGTTCTCTGTCCCATATGATAAAGAAACGGCAAAGTCGCAAGTCCTCCACCAACTGAAAAAAGTCCAACTTTTCCAAATTCAATTGATAAATGAAACAATCTCATCACTTCATTCATTGTTCTCCGCCTCCATTTCCTATTTTCTGACTAGCTTCGTCACTTTTTCCACCATCTTTTTTTCTTGTGAAATTTTTAATAATAATCCCTGTCACACCAGCTAAAACCACAAGTAAAGTTGGGTCTAATATATTTGTAACTGAAAATACAATTACAAGAATAAATATCACAATACAGATAAAATCAGGAAGTGATTTTTTTGCCATCATAAATATAGCTTGAAAAACTTGCACACAGACACACGCACGGATTCCATTAAAAGCGTATTTTATGACCATAAGGTGAGAAAAGTTTTTCAAAAATAAAGCAATCAAAGTTATAACTATAATAGGAGGGACAATCATTCCCATCGTTGCAAATATAGATCCGATAAGACCTTTCACTTTATGTCCAACAAATGTTGCCGTATTTACCGCAATAACTCCTGGAGTCACTTGTCCTATCGCATAATAATCCATAATTTCGTCTTCTGTAGCCCATTTATTTTTTTCAACAATCTCCGACTTTATCATTGGAAGCATAGCATATCCGCCACCAAATGTGAAAAGTCCCATTTTTGCAAATGAAAAAAATAATTTAAATAATGTTCCCATTTCAATTTCCTTTCTTTGCTTATAAGCATATATTTTATTATACAAAATATAATTTTAAAAATCAATATATTTTTATTTTATCATTAATTAAAAAAAGAAAGCTCTTAAACTTTCTTTAATTTAATAAAAATATTCGAATAATAATTTTAAACCTTGTTTTAATGGATACACTACTTCAACTATTCAATTACAAGAATCTAGGGAGCGTGAGAGTGCAAGTGTTTCAATCCTTGTTTTAATGGATACACTACTTCAACAATGTAACTTTAAATGGTTGCGTTAAATTAAATAGTAGTTTCAATCCTTGTTTTAATGGATACACTACTTCAACAGATACATCTACCAATGGCGAAAAAAATTGACTGATAGTTTCAATCCTTGTTTTAATGGATACACTACTTCAACCTTAACTTCTTGCGGTGCATCTGTATCAGGCTCTCCAATGTTTCAATCCTTGTTTTAATGGATACACTACTTCAACTCTAACGGAACTTCACATACATCCATCTTATAAGAAGTTTCAATCCTTGTTTTAATGGATACACTACTTCAACATTAAAAAAATTCTTGGAGAGGAAGTACCTTTTCAAGGTTTCAATCCTTGTTTTAATGGATACACTACTTCAACTCCTATACAAATTTCTTCTTTGTATACAAAACGACTGTGTTTCAATCCTTGTTTTAATGGATACACTACTTCAACACTTTGTATATGAATCGTATAATAAAAATAGAAGATGAGTTTCAATCCTTGTTTTAATGGATACACTACTTCAACGATTAAAAAAATACATGAAAAGACTGGAAATCGAAGGTTTCAATCCTTGTTTTAATGGATACACTACTTCAACGGTTTGAAGATTTTGATGTAGCATATTATAAATCTTTAGGTTTCAATCCTTGTTTTAATGGATACACTACTTCAACCGCAAATTAAGAAATATGTTTATAGATTGAGCGAAAAATTGTTTCAATCCTTGTTTTAATGGATACACTACTTCAACTCGTATTTTCAATAAAATCCTTTATTTATCAGTATTACAGAGATTTTTTCAGACATTAAAATCACATTTTTTTGCTTAAATTTTGTTATTTTTTGATGTTTTTTTATCATTTTCCGTAACTCCTAAACCTTATATTTACTGACTTTGAGTTGATTTTTCTCCTTATTTTTTAATTCTTGGAGTGGTAGGAACTTTTCCTACGAACTTATTTTACCATATTTTTTTGTTTTTTCAAAATTTTTTTTAAATTTTTTTATGATAAATAAAAAACTTCATTTTCTATTTCTCTATTTTCTATTTCTCTCTTTAAAAATTTTTATTTATAATTTTCTCAAAAAATGATATACTAAATTTAAAAATAAAAAAAATCAAAAAAGAAAAGGAAAAAGAAAAAATGAACTCACTTGATAATGAAATATTAAAAAATTATACAAATTTGAAAAACAAAATTGAAAAATATAATAATCTTTATTACAACGAAGATAATCCAATTATTTCAGATATGGAATATGACGGACTCTTGCGAAAGTTAAAAGAGATGGAAAAAGAATATCCCGCTCTTTTAGAAATTGATGATTCTCCGACTGAAAAAATTGGAGGGACTGCGAGTAATAAATTTTCTAAAGTTGAACATAAAGTTCCTATGTTAAGTTTGTCAAATACTTATAATATCGCTGAAATCGAAGATTTTGACAAAAGAGTAAAAAAAATAATTAACTTTTCTGAAAAAATTGAATATATTCTGGAACTGAAATTGGACGGACTTAGTATCAGCCTTATTTATGAAAATGGGAACTTAACGAGAGCAGTCACTCGTGGTGACGGAAAAATTGGAGAAGATGTGACGGAAAATATTATGGAAATTGAATCTATTCCAAAAAAATTGAAAGAGCCGATTTCGCTGGAAGTTCGTGGGGAAATTATTTTGCCGATTAAAAATTTTAATAAAATAAATGAAGAGCGGGAAGAAAATGGGGAAGAAGTTTTTGCAAATCCAAGAAATGCTGCTGCTGGAACAATTAGACAACTGGATTCCACGATTGTTTCAAAAAGAGGACTTGACTGCTATCTCTATTATTTGGTCAATGCGGAAAATTATGGAATTAAAACACATTTGGAAAGTATTAAATTTATTGAAAAGCTGGGATTTAAGACAACTAAAGTCTTTGAGAAATATTCCGACTTTAAAACTCTTGAAAAATCTATTGAAAAATGGCGAATAAAAAGAGAAAAATTGGATTATGAAACCGACGGGTTGGTTATAAAAATAAATGATTTCTCATTTTATGAAACTTTGGGCTACACGACAAAAAGTCCACGATGGGCAATCGCTTATAAATTTCCTGCTGAACAGGTTAAAACAAGACTTTTGAATGTGACTTTTCAAGTGGGAAGAACGGGAGTTGTGACACCTGTTGCGGAACTGGAAGCTGTGAATTTATCAGGGTCGGTTGTAAAAAGAGCTAGTCTTCATAACTTTGATGAAATTCGTAGAAAAGATATAAAAATTGGGGACAATGTGATTGTCGAAAAAGCAGCAGAAATTATACCGCAAGTCGTAAATGTCGTATTTGATGACAGAAAAGGGACTGAAAAAGAAATAAAAGAACCTGAAAGCTGTCCTGCTTGTGGCACAAAACTTGTAAAAGAAGAGGGCCTTGTTGCGCTAAAATGCTTAAATCCACACTGTCCTGAAAAAATTAAAAGAGAAATTTCCTATTTTGTGTCAAGAGACGCCATGAACATTTCAGGTCTGGGAGAAAAAATTGTGGAAAAATTTATTGAACTTGAAAAAATTAAAACTGTAGTTGATATTTATTTTTTAGAAAATTATCGCAATGAATTAGAAAATTTGGAAAAGATGGGAAAAAAAAGTGTTGAAAATTTGTTAAATAGCATAAACGAAAGTAAAAATCAAGACTTTTCCAAAGTTCTATATGCTCTTGGAATCCCATTTGTCGGGAAATTTAACGCCAACCTTTTGAGTAAAACTTTTAAAGATATTGATGTTTTAAAAGAAAAGTCAGTTGAAGAACTTTTGGAAGTAAAAGGAATTGGAGATAAAGCTGCAATCGCTGTAAATACTTTTTTAAATAATGAAAATAACTGGAAAATTATTACGGAACTTAAAGAAATTGGCTTAAAATTTAAATTTGAAGAAGATGAACTAAAAGAAGTTAAAGACAATCCAATAAAAGGAAAAAATTTCCTTGCAACTGGAAAATTGCAAAAATATAAGCGAAACGAAATAAAAGATATAATTTTAGAAAAAGGTGGAAATTATTTATCTGCCGTTTCAAAAAATTTGGATTTTTTAATTGCTGGAGAAAAAGCTGGAAGTAAGTTAGAAAAAGCTCAAAATTTAGGAATTAGAGTACTAAGCGAAGATGAATTTGAAAAAGAATTTTTATAATATAAAAAAGGGAGAAAAATATATTCTCCCTAATTTTTATCTCAAATTTTAGTTGTATAAAAATTTTTTATATGCAAATATTGTGAACTACTCCCACTTATAGAAGTTGGAGACTTCTTGCTATCTTTTTATTAAAAAATCGCTATACTTGACAATTTTTTATAAAAATTTACATAAAAAACTCTGAACACTCTCATTTTTTTATTCTAAAATTGTTTTTTTATTCCATTTCAGTTGCTTCCAGAAAAATTTTACCATTTGAATTTAAAAATACAAGTTTTTGTAATTTTGTGTCATAAGCATAGACCATACTGTTATCGCCATCTTCTTTTACAAGCGCAAAATTTTTATAAACTTTTAATCTTCTTACTTCCTTTTCTGCTTGAGCATTTTCATTATCTTCGTCATAATAGTAACTTATGACATAATAACCTTTTTCATCTTTTTTTATTTCGAATTCATCAGAAGTATCAGTATATCCAAATTTTTTATTAAGAAATTTATCTTCGTGAAGTTTTCCATCAGTTGTAAAATCACGATTTTCTCCGTCGCCATAAGAAGCTTTTAATATTTCTTCACTTTCTTTCTCTGTTTTAGAAGAAAAATCATTTACTTTTTTATTTTTACTTTGATTTCCACAAGCTATCACACTTATAGAAATTGCCAAAACTAAAAACATAATCCCAATTTTTCTAATTTTTTTCATACCCATCCACTCCCAAACTCAAATTATTTTTAATTTTCAGTATTATTATACCACATAACCCAAAAAATTAAAAATTTTTAAACAATAATTTTAATGTTTTTTTATTTTTAGAAATTTTTAGAACTATATATCAAAATCATCATCGTCGTCGTCATCAAATCCAAAGTCATCGTCATGCAAATGCACAACTTCCAACGCTTTTTCATAATTTGTAGATTTTTTAGAGAAAAAGTCATGTTGAGTAGTTTCCACATTAAGTCCATTTAACACAATCGGATTAACATTTTTTACTTCAAACTCTTCTTCAAATCCCAAATTCATAAGCGCTTTGTTGGCATTATATCTAATATATTCTTTAACATCGCCTGTAAGTCCAATATCTCCATATACTTCGTCGGTATATCTGCATTCATTTTCATACAAGTCGTAAAGCAATGTCTTTAATTCATCTCTCATTCCTTTTTTAGTATCTTCATCAAATGAATTATATAATTCTTGGAAAAGCAGTCCGACAAATACTCCGTGAATTGACTCATCCGCAATAATTTTCTTAATTATATCACAACTTGCGACCATTTCTCCTTGTCCAGCAAGCCAAAGCGGTAAAAAGAACCCGCTGTAAAACAAATAAGTTTCCAAGTAAACCGAAGCCGCTAAAGACATCGCAATATCTCTTCTTGAAGCTTCTGGATTATTCATCTTTTGATAATAATTGTCAATTTTATTGGCTTTATACTGCAAATGCGGATTTTCTTGAACCCAGTTAAATGTTTCATTTATTTCACGAGTTGACGCTACTGTTGTAAATATTGTCGAATAAGATTTTGCGTGAATCGACTCCATCATGCACATATAAGAAAGCACTGACCGATTTTGCAGTGAATCAATGTGATCAATAATTTTAGGCATTCCAGTATGACTTTGCAATGTATCAAGCATTGTAAGTCCTCCAAGTGCATGTAAATAAGCCAGTTTCATTTCAGGCTTAAGCGCATTCCAGCTGTCAATATCCCTTGACGGAATATATTCCGTATCAATCCAAAATTGTCTAATATTTTGTTCCCAAAAAGTTTCCACATAATCATTTTCTGGGGTATTCCAGTTTACTGCTTTGTATATTTTCTTTTCCATTTTTTTGTTTTCCTTTCTTGATAAAATTGTTTTATCAATATTAATTTATCTTCAACTATCTCGTAGATTAATAACCAATCTGGAGTTATATGACATTCTCTTGCTCCATCATAATTATTGACTAATTTATGATCCTTGTTTTTAGGAGGAAGTTTTTCTCCTTTTGCCAATATTGAGATGATACTTTCCAATAATTTTAAATCTTTTTTCTGTTTTTTTAGATTTTTTAAATGTTTTTTAAATTTCCCAGTAAGAATAATAGAATATTTATACTCTTCTTTTTTATCCCTCATAATCTTCTCCCAAGACATCTTTAAACATTTCTTCTGGACTACTGTACGATTTATAATTTGAAGGATTTTTCTTAATTTGTTTAGCTTCTTCAAATGCTTGAACCAATTCTGAATTTTCAGGTAGAGAACTTATGTAAAAGGGAATTCCTTTTTCTCTTATAGCCTGTTTTAAAAATATATTAATTGTTGTACTAAGGCTTAATCCTAAATCTTTAAATAATTTCTGTGCTTCTTTTTTAGTTTCTTCATCTATTTTTATACTTATATTAACTGTTGCCATAAAATATTACTTTCTTTTATATTTATTATACATACAAAGTATATCTTTTGTCAATCAATTAGTTTATCATAATGTCTATTTATCCCAATCTCTTGGAAAGTCTCTCTCTGTTTCTGGATAATCCTCAAATCTCTTTTGATAAACTTCTTTCGGATTAATTCCATTCTTTTTTAAATATTCTTCAAACTTCATTTTTGTATCTTCATCAAAATATTTGTAATACATCCAAAAAGTATTTTCAGCACTCTTTTCTATAAAACCAGCAAGCAGCTCGTAATTTGATTCAACTTGTGCTGTTTCCAAAGCAGTATAATATTCATCTCTATCTTCATTTCGTATAACTGTAATCGGATAACCATTCTTCATAAGCTCCAAATTCAGAAGTAATCTCCCAGTTCGTCCATTACCATCAATAAACGGATGAATTTTCTCAAAATCAGCATGAAAACAAGCAACTTTCATTATCAAATCATTATTTTCACTACTATTAAATTCATCAATTAATTCAGTCAGCTTCTCTTCAACAAGATAGTGAGGCGTCGTTTCAAATCCAGCACCCAAAATTTCATTATTACTTTTCTTAAACTTCCCTCTATTCTCAATATCATCATTCAACACAAGAGCATGAAACTCTCTTATCAATCTCAGCGATAAAGATTCATTTGTTTTTATAACTTCCTTCAGAAAATTAAGAGCATATTCCTGTCCCTTCACTTCCTCATGCTCCTTCAAACTTTTCCCTTTCACAGTAACCCCATATTGAAGAATAATATCCGTTTCTTTCAAAGTAAGAGTACTACCTTCAATCGCATTTGAATTATAAATAAAATTTGTTTTAAGATTACTTTCTAATTTTGTCAAAATCCCTTTATTTAAAGGTCTTTCTTTTTCTAAAAAGTTTTTGAAAATTTCAATTTTAGATATTTTATTCATCACTTTTCCCCTTATTTTATTTTTACACTGAACAACTTATACACTCCTCAATCGTAGCCTTCCTAGTCCGAGTATAATAAAGCGATTTTAACCCCAATTTATGCGCATAAATATAAAGTTTTGAAATATCTCTTGTAGTATCAGAGCTCTTTGTATGAAGGATTATTGAAATTCCTTGATCCACATGTCTTTGGATTACTGACATTAATTTTAACACATTTTTTTGATCCATGTCGTAAGCTGATTTATAAAAGAAGAAGTTGTCGTTTGTCAAGTATGGCATTGGGTAAAAAGTTTTACTATCCCCGTATTCTCTCACTTCTATCGTGTCAACTATTGGCATAACTGAAGCTGTCGAATTCATAATATACGATGTTGACTGATTTGGCGCAATTGCCAGTCTATAAGCATTGTAAATTCCGTATTTCATAACTTGATCTTTTAATTTTTTCCAATCTTCTGTCGTCGGAATATACATTCCTTCAAATAATTCTTTTACTTTATCAGTTTTTGGCTCATAATTTTTTTCCAAATATTTGTCAAAATATTTTCCATTCGCATATTCTGATTTTTCAAAATCTTTAAATGTTTCGCCTCTCTCTTTTGCAATTTCCATTGATCTTTCAAGCGAATAAAAATTTACCATCATAAAGAAAATGTTACAAAAATCAAGTGCTTCACGGCTTTCATACATAATGAAGTTTTTAGCTAAAAATCCATGTAAATTCATTGCTCCAAGTCCTACAGAATGTAATTCTTCATTTGCTTTTTTAATTGTCGGAACAACATCAATGTTTGTTAAATCTGAAACCATTGTAAGTGAATCAATTGCAGCTTTTGTTACTTCTTTAATTCTTTTGTTTTCCATAACTGTTGCGATATTTAGTGAACCTAGATTACATGATATTCCTCTTCTTATTGTATCTTCTTCATAATAAGCGTTAATGTCTGAAACTTCTGATAATTGCATAATTTCAGTACAGTTCCCTAAAAGCATTCCATTGAACATTCCCATATGTCTTTTTTCTTCAGTAAAGCAATATGTATCGTAAACTCCATCAATTTCTTCTACAGCGGTTATTTTTTCAAAAGCACAAGCATCTCTATTTGGAGTATGTTCCAAATCAAATTTCAATCTAAATGTTTCAAATCCTAACTCCACAAGTTTTTGTAAATTTTTATGTGTTATAAGTAGTCTATATAATGCCTTACATTCAAATTCTCCACATTCGTCTGTTCCGTTATTTAATGGTAATTCTCTGATTTCAGTATCTCGCATTTTATTTATTTTCGAATGAATACCAATTTCTTGAAGTAACAATCTAATGTTAGAAAGAAATTCTAAATTTGTTGAAGCTATTTGTAATGAATTATTTCCATTATTTTTTGAAACAGTGCCATCTGCATCTGCCAATCCGCTTAACCATTTAACAATACTTGAAATTTCATAATTAAAAGGTACAAAAAATTTATCTTTCAGTCCCTTACAATAATTTAAAATTATTCTATCTTCATTTTCTGATTTACTATATTCTAAGTCATCAAATTTATCTAAAAGTTCTTTTTTTTCTCCATATAAATAAATTATTTTATTTGTAAGATTTTTTCTATCTTTCACATCATATTCGCAACCATCACCTGAATAAAATCCATTTGCATAAGCATTTTCAAGTATTTCACGATTTTCATTTTCATACTTTGGCAAATCAAATTTTATAAGTCTGTCTCCAACTTTAAGTTCGTGTGCTCTTTTTTCAACAACTTTTTCATTTTCATCTTTAATATAAAATTTGTGATATGGTGTTACATCCACAGTTTGAAAATTATCTGTACTAACTTTTAATAACTTTTGATCAGTTCCTGTTTTAATAACTGTAGTTTTACTCCATTCTTCTCCATTCCAAACATGAACTTTTTCATTTTCATGCTGTCCAATTTCTGTATAACCGTATTCTTTTGTTAAAATTTTTGTATACGGAGCAACACACAAATTTGAGAATTTAACTGATCCAATCTCTTTCAAAGCATGTTCCTTATTCGCATTATCTTTAAAGAAAATATACGGATAACCACTCTCTTTTTGAGATTGTGAAATTTTTACTAAAATTTCTCTTGCATCAACTTTTTTCTTTTTGACATTTGGATTATCGACTAGTTTTTCATACATTTCGTTCATATCCATCTCATCTAAATATTTTCCATATTCCAAAAATACTGTGTGTGGATTAAATGTGTAGCAAACTTCACCTTCTTTGGCAAGTTCCAAAAATTTATCTGGAATTATTACTCCTGTTGAAAGTGATTTTATTCTCACTTTTTCATCAACATTTATTTTTTTACAGTCCAAAAATTCATTTATATCCGAATGGAAAACATTTAAATAAACAGCTCCTGCTCCTGCTCTTTGTCCCAATTGATTTGCATAAGAAAAAATATCCTCTAAAATCTTCATAATTGGCAAAACTCCAGATGCTCTTCCTTCAACACCTTTTATCGCTTCTCCTCTTGCTCTTATTTTCGACAAGTTAATTGAAACTCCTCCTCCAAGTGAAGAAAGTTTCATTGAAGAGTCAAAAATGTATCCAATTCCGCTCAAATTATCTCCCATTTCATCTAAAAAGCAAGAAACAAGTTCTCCAGCTCTTTTTTTCCCAGAGTTTAAAAATGTCGGCGTTGCTGGTTGATATTCTTGATTTATTAACATAAGTGCATATTCTTTTGCTTTTTCCACATCTCCTTGTGCCAAAAATAACGAAACAATTGCAATTCTGTCTTCATATCTCTCCAAAAATTTGTGCTCAGCGTCGTCTTTTAACGCATAGCTTTGATAAAATTTTGATGCACTCATAAATGATGCAAATCTGAATTTTTTGTCATAAACAAGTTTAAAAACATCTTTAATTTCGTCATGTGAATACATTTTGTAAAAATCAATGTAATAATCATTTTTTATTAAATATCTCATTTTTTCTTCCAAGTTGTGAAAAAAAACTGTATTCTTATTTACATAGTCCACAAAATATGAATAAACTGCTTCTTTATCTTTTTCTAGCTGAAAATCTTCACCCTTTTTTATCATTATTTCATTATTTAGATAAATCCATTTTTTTGCTCTGTTATCTACCATTATTTATTTTTCTCGCTTTCTTTTTTTATTTTGTAAAATTTATAGTTTTTTAAGTTTTTTTATAAAAATTTTCAAATAAAATTATTTTTTTTATTTATTAAATTTTTCAACATAATCAATAAAATGTTTTACTTCTCTATTTGTTCCAGATAATTCAAATTTCATGCAAACTGGAATTTTATATTCTTCTTTTATTTTGTCCGCAGCAACCGCAAAATATACTCCCCAGTTCATATTTCCGCTGGAACTAATTGACTTTATATATTTACTATTTTTTTTCAAAAATTCAGCTGTAGTTTCTGGAACTTCACCTATTTTTGTTGTAAATGTGACAAAATGTCCATCTTCTTTGGCTTCCAAATCAGGATTAATTTTAATAATTTCCCAATCTGGTCTCTCGTCTTTTATTTTTTCCATAAATCTTTGAACATTTCCAGTTTTTGAGTCATAATATATAATCATAGAATTCTCCTTGTATTTTGTTTCAGGTTTATGTTAATTTTTTCTTTCAAAAAATTTCTTTTCTAAAGAATTTCCCAATTTTTAAAATAAACCTGCTCAGTTACTCTATAATTCCGAAGTCATTTCATTTAATTCTTCCATTTTAAATCCCATAACTCTTTTTACTTCAGCATCATTTTCCATCAAAATCACAGTTGGAACTGTTCTCACTTTAAACTTCATAGCCATTTCAGGATTATCAAAAGCATTTATTCTTTCGTATTCTACACCTTTTCTATCTAAAAACTCCGATACCATCGCACACGGATTGCAGTCATTTTTTTCAAATTTAATTATTCTTTTCATTTTTTATTCTCCTTTTTTTATTTTAAGTTTAATATTTAATTCCAAACTAAAAAACACAATATATTGTGTTTTGTTTTTTAAAAAATACATATATGTAGTGTATCTTATTTTTTAAAATTTTTCAATAAGATTATTTTTAAAATTAAATTAAGAAGTTTGCCGATTGTCTTAAATAAAGATTTTTTTTAATATATATATTTTATATATTTTTGAAGTGAATTTTAGATAATTTAATTAATGAATAAGTGTTTATAACTTTTTTAAGCATTTTCATAAAAAATAAATTAAAAAAGAGAAGATTAATCAAAATTTTCTCTTTAATATTTATTTTTATTTTATTTTTCGTTTTTTATTTTTCAATCTTTTTTCAAATCTTTCTCAATCTCGACACAACCTCCATATGTGGCGTAACTGGAAACATATCAACCGTAACCATTTTCACTAATTCATACCCATTTTCCTGTAAAACCTTCAAATCTATATTAAATGTTTTTGGATTACAAGATACATAAATTATATCCTTCACATCATATTTCAGTAATTTATTAAGCGTCTTTTCACCAACACCTGCACGAGGTGGATCCAAAATTATAATATCTGGCTTGATTCCATTTTTATCAAACTCATCTAATTTTTCAAAAACATCTCCTGCGATAAAATGTGCATTTTCGATACCATTCAATTTTGTATTTTCATTTGCTTTTTCAACAGCTTCTTCCACAAGCTCAATTCCATAAACTTGTTTTGCCTTTTTGGAAACAATTTGCCCAATCGTGCCTGTTCCACTGAATAAATCGAAAACAACCGAATTATGAATGTTTTCCCCTTCAATTTCATCTAAATAATCCAATACTTTTCCGTATAATTTTGCCACTGTTTTTGAATTTGTTTGAAAAAAACTGTACGGACTAATTTTAAATTTTAATCCTAGAATTTCTTCTTCCAAATCTCTTTTTCCAAAAAGAATTTCCTCTCTTTCAGAAACAACCGAATCAGAAAAATTGTCATTAAATGTATGTAAAATTCCTGTTATTTTAAACCCTTTTTCAAGCTCCAAAGCCAACAATCCTTCAACTAAACCTTTTTGAAATTCCAATTTTTTCTCATCTTCAATTTGAGTTGTCGTAACCATATTTACTAAAATTTGTTTCGTAAAATCCGCTTTTCTAATAACCAAATTCCTAAAAAAGCCAATATGATCCAATCTATGATAAAAATCCAGCCCTGTCGTTTTTGAAAATTCATTACAAAAAATATAAATTTTATTAAAGTTATCATCCATCAATTTCAAGCCGTCTACTTCAACAATATCATGAAAACTGTTTTGTTTATGAAGTCCCAAAATCATAGGCCCATCTTTCACAGCATTTCCGTAACTAAATTCCATTTTATTTCGATATTTCTCCACTTCTACACTTCTAACCGGCTCTTCAAAAGTAAAATCATATTTTGCAATTTTCTTCACTTCTTTTTCAATGTTAGAATTTTTTATCGCAAGTTGCTCATCGTATGAATAATACTGATAGTTACAACCACCATTTTGTCTAGCAATTTCGTCATAAATCGCATTTTTTCTTCCTGCAAAATCAATAATTTCACATCGAATCAATTCATACTTTCTTCTTCTCTTCACAAAAATTCCTTCAACAATTTGCCCTTCAGCCGCATTTATATTTGGAAAAATCCTATTTTCGTCATCTCCATAAAAACCGTACGCACGACCTTTCGTATTAAGTCCTGCTATTTTCAGCTGTATTTCATCACCTTTTCTTAAAATTTTTTTCTCTTTATTTTCCATTTTATCTCCATTTTTCCATAAAATTTTTTCACTTTAATTAAAAATAAATTTGGTAATCCCATCATTTATACAAGATTACCAAACAAATTTTCCAAAATTTTAAAAATTAATTTCTATTTTTATTTAGATTCAATATATTTTTTCAATCTTGCAATCGCTTCTTCCAACACAGGCAAGTCATGCACAATTGAAAATCTCAAATATCCTTCAACTTGGAATGTAACCCCAGGAACTATCGCCAATTCTGTTTTTTCCAATAAATCCAAGACAAAATCAAAAGAATCCGCATCTTTAAACTTATCAATTGTTTTATATGTCGCAAATACATAAAATGCCCCTTTAGGCTTCAAGCACTTAAATCCTAATTTTTCCAATTCTTCCACAAAATAGTAAACTCTTTTTTTGTAAATTTCTGATAATTCAGTCGTGTCTAAACAGTAATCTAATGCTGCAATTGCTCCATATTGTGACAATGTCGAAGCACTTGTAACTGTATATTGGCTAATTTTTTTCACTTGTGACTGTAAATTTTCACTAGCAATCGTATAACCTAATCTGTATCCTGTCATCGAATGTGATTTTGAAAAACCATTAACAACTATCAATTGTTCCTTCAAAATATCGCTATATTTTGCAAACGAAGTGAATTTTTCAAATGCAATTTGAGCATAAATTTCATCACTCAAAAGATAAATTTCTTTATCCTTCAAAAATTCAACAATTTTTATCATTTCTTCTTCTGGAAGCGTTATTCCTGAAGGATTATTTGGATAAGTCAAAATTATTAATTTAGTTTTTTCTGTAACATATTTTTCCAAGATTTTTTCAGTCAAAACAAAATTATTTTCTTCTAAATCCATAAAAATTGTTTTAGCTTGTGAAACTGTAATTAATGGCTCATACCCAACATATGCTGGTGTTGGAATAAGAACTTCATCCCCTTTTGCCAAAATTGTTTTAAGCGTAGAAGACAATCCTTCAGTTGAACCAACTGTAACTAAAACATTATCTTTTTTATAATTTCCACCAAAAGTTTCATTATAGAATTTTGCAATTTTTTCTCTTAATTCTGGAATCCCACCTACTGGCGAATATTTTATAGGACTATTTAACGCATGATACGCAACTGCTTCTTTCACCTTTTGCGGTGCATCTGTATCTGGCTCTCCAATTGTCATATTTATAACATTTTTATAAGCCGACAATCTTTCGTGAATTTTTCTTATATCTGATATTTCTATTCCTTTTATTATTGGATCTATGTACATTTATTTACTTCCTTTCTTTTTTATTTCTATATTTTATTTTTTATAAAATAGACTTGATTTTTGAAAAAATAAATTTATTGTAAATCAAATTTTTTTATTTTTTCTAAATTTTGTTTGTATTCATTAATATTTTTAGATTTTATCACATTTTCATTATAATTTTCCAAAGCCTCTATTATATATGAAAGTTTTTCATATTTATTTTGTTTCATGTTTGGATAAACAGTTGAAAAATAATCTAGTGCTTTTAAGAAATTTTTAGTATTTAAATAATTAGTTATAATATATAATTCTGCATCCATTATGTATTCTTTTTTTAAATCTGAACCTAAATATGTATAAAATTTAGTATTAGATAAATTTTTATATTTTTTTATAGCTATTTCAAAACTTTCTGTTGACTTTAAAAAATTTTTTTCTTTTCTATATTTCATTCCTGCCTGATAATATGTTTCAGGAAAATCTGGAAATAATGAAGTCAGCTGTCTTCGAATTTTTTCAGTTTCATTTTTATTTCCTATTTCCTCATAGGAATCTGACAAATTATTATACGCCATCGGATATTCAGAATTAATCTTTATTGCTTGTTTGTAATATTCAATCGCTTGTTTTGGATTATCGTTCAAATATTGCTCATAATAACCTAAATAAAAATATGCCAAATAATTATTTTTATCTTCTTTTATAGACCTCAAAAGTAAATCTTTCATTTTTTCTTCATCACTATAAAAATATTTTATACTTTCCAAAAAAGTATTTTTTGATTTTTCATTTATTTTTACCTTACTTATTTCATTAAATTCCTTTTTAGACAACTCTATTACTTCTTTTATTGCATCTTGATTTGTTTCATCTTTTTTTACATTTTTTATACCTTTTTCACTTTGAATATTTATCACTTTAGCATTATTAACTTTTTGCTTAAAATAATCTCCTACTTTTTTATCATCAGTGATTACTACAACATCAGAAAATACATTAAGACTTAAAAATGCTAATAAAATTACTAGTGTTCTTTTTACCAATATTTCCTTCCTTTCTAAATAAAAAAATTATTTTTATAATTTTTTTAATTATAACATATTTTCATTTATATTTCTAATTTTATGATAAAAAAATTAAGTGCCACACATGGCACTCAAAAAATTATTTTTACTAGTCAAAAAAAATTTTTAAAGTTATTAATAATTTTTATAATCTTAAGATATAATAAGATTTAATAGAATACAAGATAATAATTTTTTAAATTACTATTATTTCTTTTTAATCCAATATCTAGCCACAATCCTAGATAACTTCACAATCTTTTTTATTCCTTTCAAATGTTTCGTTTCCAAAAAAAGACTTGCAGATAAGCTGCTCCAGCTGTCATTCCACCAATGAATTCCATAAGTTTCAGGTTTTATGCAATCTTCTGTGTATTTTTCGTGATAACCGTATGGATAAAAATATTCTTTCGGAAAAATTATAATTTCTCCATCTTTTAAAATATTTTCTCTTTTTTCGCTCAAATTATATTTTTTCTCAAAAACATAAGTAAAAATCTTTGGAATCGTCCAAATAGGCTTTTTCCAAATGTCAGCTTCGTAAAACTCCATTATTTCTTTTAAAATTTTATTATGTTTCGTTGTTCCAAAAATACCGACACTTATGTGTTTTTTGTCTTCGTAACCAATAAAAAATTCCATTTTTTTTGAAATTTTATCTTTTTGATTTTGAAAAAAAGAAATTTTTCCTTCCAAAATTGGTGTCAAATCTTTTATTATTTCCATATCTGTGTCCACATAAATTCCTGAATTCTCATACATAAAATGAACTCTCATATAATCTGAAACATACGCCCACAATTTTTTCTCATAACACTCACGAAAAAATCTGTTCTTTTTTAGATGTTTTTCCATATCAAAATTTTTCTCGTTAATCTCAATTATCTCAAAATCTGGCAAATTCTTTTTCCAAGATTCCAAGCATTTGTAAAAAATCTCTGGTTTTTTTGCATTTCCTATCCAGACATAATATATTTTTTTATCTATAATTTTTTTTTCTGACATTTTTTCTCCTATTTTTATTTTTAAATAAAATTATATTAAATTTTTAAATATTTTTATCAAAAATTTTATAATTTTTTTTATTTTTAAACTTTAATTCTCTCCAATTCCCTTTTTTTCTCAATTTGCTTATACATGTAGTCAATACTTGTAACAATTGCATAAACTGCCACTAATAGTGCCATATTTTTTATTAATCCATCTCCAAAGAATGAACCTCTTGGAATGTAAAATAAATTTGGGATGAAATAATAGCTTGTAAGCAATAAAAATCTGTTTTTTACAACATATTTTTCATATTTTATGATTGCGATTCCCAATAAAATTGAGATTATAATTAGCCAAATATATCCTAAATCGTACATTTCAGCGATATAGTTTGAACCTATTCCTTCTCCTTTTAAATACGCTGTGGGATCTAGCTCGTATGTCAATCTGTCGGCTAATGAATTTGTCATGTAAAGCGTGTCCATTGACTGTGGCTTAAATCCAAAAAGTCCTTGTAAAATGTAAGGATATGGACCTGCACCCACAATTTTGCCTTTGAAATTGACTGTGTATCCTAAAACTAAGTAACTTACTCCTTGTGAGAATAAAAAGTTGCAGATTGAATTTATTAAGTCGAAACTGAATATTTTTTTACTTCTGAATGAGACCAGAAATTGGGAAAAAATTACTGTAAAAGCCGTTAATTTTACCATTGTCTTTGGTTTTATCTTTATTCCATAAACTTTTGCGTAATACCACATAACGAATAATAATTGCGTTAAGAAAATCGCTCTTGCTCCTTTGAATGAATCCAATAATTTTACCATTAAATAAAGTGCTGAAACGAATAAAAATTTCTTTTTTTTAGGAATAGAAATTAAAAATATTAAAAATCCGATTGTCATTATTGTTCCGCTTCCTTTTGTAAAAACGGGATATTCAACACTTTTTAAGATTCCTGTGTAATATGCTTCGTATCCAGCACTTAAAATTACTTTTAACTGAAGCAGCATCTTGTAAGCTAGAGCGGGTAATGAAATTATAAATAAGAACATTCCTAAATTTTCAAAAATGGGATTTTTTTGAAGTGTTACGCTGCTTTTTAATTCATAGATTTCTTCATTCATAATTCCAATAAAAAATCCTAGATGTGTAAATAGCAAAACTAACAAAAATATTGTTATAATTTCTATTCGGACATCGTAATAAAAGTAAAAATTGGCAAATTTTGTTGCCCAGCCAAATTCACGGTAGTTTACAACATCTAAAAAAATTCTCGTAAAATTGAATAAAAATGTGGTGTACAAAAAAATCATATAGGAATTTAGCCAATCTAAATAAACTTTTGCTGTTAAAAATACATAAATATAGACAAACATAAGCAAAACTTCTAAAAATTTCATATCTGACTTTATGTTTTCAAAATGTACTGCCACTTTTAAAAATAACACAAAAGCTATTACAAATATATGAAATATTAAAAATAACAGTTTATCTCTTTTCATTTTTTTATTTTTCTCCTTTTTTTATTATTTTATTTTTATTACTTTATAAAAATTTATAAAATTTAATATTTGACAAGATGGCTTGAACCTTTGCTGTTATTATAAATTTTAATAATTTTTCTTTTCTAAAAATTTTTTTTATCTTTCAGCCACATAATAAATCCTAAAAAACTTCCCAAAACAAAAAATAACTTGCTGTTGCACTCTTTAAAAGATTTTAAGTAGCTATAATTTGAAAATCTGCAAAATTTATAATAAACTGCGTTATTTAAAAGCCTTTGCTTAAAAGATAATTTTTCAAAATTTATTTCGTTATGATAAAGCGCTTGTCCCTTTGGATTTTTTAGCAGCAAATTATTATATTTTGCCGTTAATCCATCTTTTTGATAATCTTTGACTTCAATTTTTTCATTGACATAAAGCATTTTATAATTTCTGCAAATTCTGTTATAAACGACAGCTTCAGTTACAAATTTTTCGCCGTCAAATACAGGAAACGGAAATTTTTTTATAATTTTTGTAAAAAATATAAGCCCTTTATCTCCTGTTACGCCGTATTTGTTATAAACTTCAAACTGTGATGCGATTAATTCGTCTTTTGGAAAAGCGCTTCCTATAATTTTTCCGTCTGGATAAGTTGAAAGATAGCCCATTCCAGCTAAATTTTTGTTGTTTTCATATTTTTTTAAATATTTTAAAATAATTTCAAGCCCATAATTTTGGTATTTGTCGTCAGAATCAAGACAGATAAACAATTCTCCTTGTGCTTTTTCCAGCGCAAAATTATACGCCCTCTGTTTTCCGCCATTTTCTTTAAAAAAATATTTTATATCGAGTTTTTTTTCTTTTAAAAAATCTTTTACAAGTTCATTTGTTCCATCATTTGAGCCATCGTCGACAATCAGCCATTCAAAATCTTTGAAAGTCTGATTTTGCAATGAAACATATAATTTTTTTAGTAATTCTTTTCGGTTGTAAGTCGGTGTAAAAATTGTAAATTTCATAATTTTCTCCTATTTATTTCATCTTTTCAAAAATTTTTTAAAAATATTTTTTATTTTTTCAGCAATTTCTTTATTAATAAGTATTTTTGCGATGATTCCCAAATAAACTATTTTTAATGAAAATTTCATCCATGAGACTTCGTGATTTGACAGATAAAAAATCGCTGGATTTAATAAAATTATCAAATAAAAAAACATTTTTTTGTAATTAAAAGAAATGTGATATTTTCTTTTTATAACAACCATTTCGGCAACTGCTCTCAATAAAAATGCCAAAATTGTTGTCCAAAGCGCAATAAATACCCCATAACTTTTAAAATTTGGAATCAAAATTAAATTTCCAATTAAATTAAAAGCCATCGCAAAAACTGAAAAATAGAAAATATACATGCTGTCTTCATGAAAATGGAAAAAATAATCCAGACAAACAAGCGCCTGTATCACAATTCCCGCAAGAACATACGGAATAAAGTCAATTGCAGCGGCATAACTTTTTGGAAAAATAAGTTTTATTGCTTCTGGCGCAAAAAGCTGCGCAATTACACATGCAAACGAAATTATTCCCAAAAATGTCTCAAGACTTTTTGTAATTTTGGGATTATTTCTATCAGTTTTCATTGCTTCATAAAACTCAGGAGTCCAGCTGTTTATAAACGATCCTGTTATTACTGAAAGCGCCCTTCCACCAGTAAATGCAAGACTGTAAGCTCCGACAATTGCAATTGGAATAAATTTTCCTAAAACAATTCTGTCACTGAAATTTACGATTTGGTCTGTCAATTCAATAAAAATTAATGGAAGTCCATTTCTTATCGAATAATCCATATATTTTTTCTTGAATTTAAAACTAAATTTTCCAAAATAATCTTTAAAAAAATAGACTAAAAGTAAAACTACAGCTGAAAAATTTGCAATTTGATTTCCAAGCGCCCCTAATTTCATATATTTTATAAAATATATCGCTAAGAAATAATTTGAAAAAAGTTTGATTAAACTTCCAAATGCCACTTTTCTATACATCTTTTTCATTCTAAAAAGCGTCATTGCAAGTGTATTTAAAGCGTTTACAAACCCTATTACAATCGTTAAAATAATCAGCGAATTGTAATCAATTTTGTTTAAATCAATTATATATGAAAATAATTTTTTTGAAAATGGAGTTATTAAAAATAAAAAAACTAATAAGTTAAAAACTATTATGACAAAAAACGAAGAAAACAAAAAACTTCCAAATTCTTTTGGATCATCTTTTAAATCCACATATTTTTTCATTTGCGCATTATAAATTCCAAGTCCCAAAAACACCGCAAAAAGCGTAGCAATTGGCTCTAACATTCCGACAATTCCATATTCTTCAACGGTTAAAAGTCTTGTGATTATCGGCAAAAATACGAGTGAGCCCATTTTTGTGACAACATTTGAGAGCGTGTAGACAAGCGTTCCCTTTAATAAACTTTTATTATCCATCAATTTCCTTTCTCTTTCTCTATCTTTTCTATTTTTCTCTATCTTTTCTATTTTTTTATTTTTTCTATTTTTTCTTTCCTATTTTAATCCAACCAAATCGTGTACTCTAATAATTCCAATAACTTTTCCATCTTCTGTAACTGGAAGCACTCCAATTTCATTTTTTCTATTTTCCATGAGTTTTAGCGCTTCTAGCGCCATCGCTTCTTTATTGATAAAAATCGGTGATTTTGTCATAATATCCTTTGCCTTGTAGCCAAAAAATTTTTCTTTGTGCTGCAATGCCCGTCGTATGTCCCCTTCTGTTATAATCCCTTCTAATTTGCCATTAATTTCCCCATTTTCCGAAATGCAGACAGCTCCCATCTTTTTCTTAGTCAAAGTCATAATAACAGTTTCTATCGGTTCATTTTCACCGATTACAGGTAATTCATCGCCAATGTGCATTAAATCTGACACATGTAACAAAAGTCTTTTTCCAAGACTTCCACCTGGATGATATTTTGCAAAATCATTTTTTGTGAAATTTCTAAGTTTCATAAGACTTGCTGCTATTGCATCTCCCATGACAAGTGTTGCAGTTGTCGAACTTGTCGGCGCTTGACCAATCGGACACGCTTCCTTGTCAACTCCGATATTTACTACAACTTCAGAATGTTTTGCAAGTGCTGAACTTTTATTTCCAGTAAGGCTGACAATTTTTGCTCCAATTTTTTTTATCGGCTCCAGAATGCTCAAAACTTCATCTGAATTTCCACTATTTGAAATCGCTATGACAATATCGCCGCAGCTTATCATTCCTAAATCGCCGTGAAGTGCTTCTGCTGAATTTACAAAAATAGCACTTGTTCCAGTTGAAGCCAAAGTTGCAGCTATTTTTTCTCCAATTATTCCAGATTTTCCAATCCCTGTAATTACAACTTTATTTTTCCCCAAATTAAAAATCATATTCACAAGTTTTTCAAAATTTTCGTCAACTTTATTTCTAACTTTTTTTAATTCGTCTATTTCAATTTCAAAAACTTTTTTTCCTTCATCAATAACATTAATAACATCAATTTTATTTTTATTATTATTTTCCATCTCTCTTAAACTTCCTTAACTTTTATTTTTTTCAATTTTAGCCAATATCTTTTTAATTTCTTGACTTTTATCTTTATGGCAAACTAAAAGTGCATCTTTTGTATTTACAATGACAATATCTTCCAGACCAATTGTCGCAATTATCTTATCATTTTCTTTATTAATGACAATATTCCCTTCAGACTCAATCTCTTCAAATTTCTCAGATTTTACAACATTTCCGCTCTCGTCCTTTGGAAAAATATCACCCAGCGACTTAAAGCTGCCGACATCGTTCCAACCAATATTTACAGGAATCACGCTCACCAATTTTGTATGTTCCATAACACCAAAATCAATCGAAATTTTCTCAAAATTTTCAAATTCATCTTTGACAAAACTGCTCAGCTTTTCTCCATAGAATTCTTGCAAGTCAACTTTTTCGAGCAATTTTTCAATATTCTCCAAAACAATCTTGTGCGAATCCATATGTTTTTTTATCTCGCTCAAAATAAACTCCGTCTTCCAGACAAACATTCCGCTATTCCACAAAAAATTCCCCTGCTCAATATATTTTTCCGCAAGTTCCTTATTCGGCTTTTCCCTAAATCTCTTAACTTTGTATATGCAAAGTCCATCTTTTTTCTCACAGCTTTTATTTTTTTTCACATATTCAATATACCCATATCCCGTTTCAGGATACGAAGGTCTTATCCCAAGCGTAATAATTCTGTCTTCCTTTGCCGCCTCAAATGCAAATTCAAGGCTTTTTAAAAATTCATCCTCCTTTTCACTGAACCTCTCACGACTGAAGTCGCGAGGTTCTTGGGTAGTAGTTGCTTCTGTTAGCCAACTAAATTTACCAAGCTATCCCCATAGTTCCTACGGTTCATATATTTATATA
The DNA here is from genome assembly GCF_018128225.1 of Leptotrichia sp. oral taxon 218. Classification (NCBI taxonomy): domain Bacteria; kingdom Fusobacteriati; phylum Fusobacteriota; class Fusobacteriia; order Fusobacteriales; family Leptotrichiaceae; genus Leptotrichia; species Leptotrichia sp. oral taxon 218. Next base: position 1,087,500 of record NZ_CP072377.1, read on the forward strand.
TTTAAGCACTTTCTCTTAATATCCTTAGCCCTTCTTTTAGTATGTTTTTGGCTGCATTTATATCTCTATTATGTACAGCTCCACATACTGGACAAGTCCATTCTCTTACACTTAAATCTTTTACTTCTTCATTCTTATATCCACAATAATTACACATTTGACTACTTGCAAAAAATTTATCCACTCTTACTACTGTTCTTCCATACCACTTCGCTTTATATTCCAGTATTCTACTAAATTCACTCCATGATACGTCTACAATATTTCTTGCTAATTTATGATTTCTTACCATATTTTTTACTTGTAAGTCTTCCATACAGATAATGTCATATTTTCTTATCAGTTCTGTCGATAATTTCTGCAAAAAGTCTTTTCTTTGATTTGTTACTTTTTCATAACATTTCGCTACTTTTATTCTAGCCTTATTTCTATTTGAACTGCCCTTTGGTTTTCGTGACAGTTTTCTTTGGCATAAAGCTAGTTTTTTCAAAGACTTCTGTAAATATTTTGGATTCTCTATTAAGGTTTCATCACTGGTAATCGCAAAGTTCTTTATACCTAAATCTATTCCAACATTTTTATTTGTGCTCTCTAACTTTTTTACTTCTACATCTGTACAACATAGAGATACATAATATTTTCCGCTAGGTGCTTGTGTTATTGTTGCATTTATTATTCTTCCTTGTGGCTTCATCTTATCTCTTATTTTTAGTTTTCCTAACTTAGGTACTTTTATCCATTTATCTAAAAACTCTATATTATTATTAGTATAACTAATTCTGTACGATTTTCTATTATCTTTCTTAGATTTAAACTTTGGATAGCCATTTCCGCTAAAAAAATTTTTATACGCTTTATCTAAATCTTTTAAAGAATTTTGTAAAGAAAATTTATCTACATCTTTTAGCCATTTTTTCTCTTGCTTTAAAACAGTCAATACTTTACAGCATTGATTATATGACATAGATTTTTTCTCTTTGTTATATAATTCCTGTTTTAAAACTAAAAAATGGTTATAAACATATCTTACACAGCCAAAAGTACAATTTAACTTTTCTATTTGAGTTTTAGTTGGATAAAATCTGAACTTGTATGCTTTTTCCATTTGATTTCACCTCCATTTACTTATACATAAGTATACTATTTTTTATATTGTAAGTAAATGAAAAAGTAAAATTTTTCTAAATATATGAACCTAAAAACTGACTTAGTCGTTTTAGAGGTTGTCGTTCACATAAGTTCGCTACCACCTATGCAGTTCTCTTATGAACTTCTTAATATTTCTATTAAGCACAGACTATATCTTATCCCACAGCTCTACCTGTTTGGGTCTACCCACTTCCACCAGCTTTGGTGTACTTCCCTCAGGAGGAATAGTCGTTGAACCTTACCTTTCGGTCTTGGCTGCTGATTGCCCATTATCTCAACACTTAGGGTTTAACCTTATGTCATCTAGTATATTTTTTCTGCTTTCGCAACGTTCACACTTGCATCTTATTTTAAGATGTTATGTTGTAGTTATACCAGCTTTAGGGGTTCCCAGCAATTCGAGTAGTATTGGATAGCTTTTTTTAAGTTGCTATCTCCACATACATATTTCTATATATGCTGACTATACTTCTCGGTCTAACTCATTCCTTGCGTCACGAGTGTGCGACCGCATTTTTAATCAAATGATCAGACGGCAGAACTGCCATAATGCTATTTCCCGCAATTTTATCAATTATCTGCGCAGCATAACCGATACAAGCCGCAGTATCCCGTGCCATTGGCTCAAAAATAATATTTCTTACAGGTATTTGTGGTAACTCTTTTTTTACAATTTCCAAATAATTTATATTTGTCGAAATAAATATATTTTCATTCGGTATCAGCTTTAAAATTCTGTCAACCGTCTCTTTGATCATCGTCTTTTCCGACACCAAGTCCAAAAATTGCTTCGGCTTTTCGCTAGTCGACAGCGGCCAAAATCTCGTACCGCTTCCCCCTGCCATAATCAAGGCAACTCTATTAATTTTTTCTGTTTCCATTTTCAATTTTTCTCCTAATTTTTTTGCTAAAATCGCACTTTAAGTATACCATAAATTGCCGAGTTATTCCATCGTTTTTAAAAAATAAATTAACTTAAAAAAAATAAAAAATAACTCTATATAGATTTTTCAATCTACAAGAGTTATTTTTTTAAACTAAACTTTTAGCGAAAAAGTGTATTAGTAAATCAATCTAAATCCAAGTCCACCTCTTATATTTTCCCCTTTTGTATCGTATCCTAAGTTTGCAGTTACTCCAAATCTTGTGTTGTCTACTCCTACATTAAGGTCAAATTTACCGCTTCCTCGTCTATCTTCTTTTTCGTTCTTCAAGTTGTACCAGTCAGCTGTTGTATATCTTACTTTGGCTTTATTCAATTCGTTTATTTTTCCTAGCTCATTTGTATATGCCGCTGTAAGTCCTACTGATAAGTTTGTTCTTACTGCTAATGGCTGTACATACTTAAATTCCACTCCTGCTTCCGGTTTTACTGAAACATAGTCGTTTCCGTCAACTTTCAATCTGATTTCCCCATCTTTTTCATTTATGTCAGTAAATCTTCCGTATTCCACTTTTAATGCTCCATATGGTCTAATATGAGTTCTTTCTGATGTTCTTATATCATATCCGATATCAGTTTTTAATGCGGCACCATATGAATAATAGTCAGATTTTGCACTAAATGTATCATCAACTACCCAGAATCTACGCTTCATTTCATTTTTACCTGCAAACACATCTCCTGCTATTGTCCATCTCAAGTTTCCGTTATGATCTCCTGCTGGTGACATTGTCTTAAAGATTCCTGCTTTTATCATTGTCTGATTTTCTCTTGATCCGCCTAAATCTTTAAATTTGTAGTAATTGTTTACAGCTCCTGCATACCATCCTTGACTATTACCCATTGTTACTGCTTCATCTTCATGAACATAAGCCACACCATAAGAGTTGCTTACATTATCTATCACTCCTGCTGTATCTGTGTTGTATTCATTTCTCATTCCAAATACTTTTATTTTATTATTTTGTTTTGAAGGATTTCTCCATTGATCATGAAGATAAGTAAACTCTTTGTCAAGTAAACTTCCTGTTTCATTTATTCTTTGTTGAGTATTTGAATATTGGTAACCTTTCATTTCATTTACTGCTTGTGCAAAGATGTGAGTTTCACCTTTTCCTATATCGTTTAATTTATTAAATACTATTCTTTCTCTTTCTCCTCTGTCACCATAATCGTCAACTCCATATCTTTGTTCCAATCCGTCTAAGAAGTTTTTCGTATCTGGATCTTTTTCACTCGCAAAATCTGTATATGGAACTTTTACTAAGTATACCCTGTCAATTGCATTTCCTGCTGCGTTTCTTACTGGTTGTGCAAGCCAAGTCAAACTTGACGAATTTACATTAAGTGTTCCAGTTATTCCTGTTAGTGCATCGTTATATGGTTTTAATATGTTGTCCCCAATTTCAATTGCTTTAGCATTCGAATATTGAGTTGCTTCTGTTCCCACAATCAAGTTTATATCTGTCAATCCTGACAAGTAATGTAACCCTTGAATTGGGTGCGTGAAGTTAATTCCTGATGTATCTATATACATTGCAAGGCTTGTGATTTCTCCAGTTTGTCCTTTTTGTGAGAAAGTATTTAAGTCAAATGTTTTAAATGGATCATTTAATAATGTGCTGTCTCCTGCTCTTACTTCCACAACTGTCGCATCTGGTGTCGCTTTATTCGTATCAACATTTTCTATTGCAACTGATTCCAATGTTCCATCTGGTTTTCTTACCATTACTGACTGTGGATTTGCCTTTGGCGGAGTTTTGATTATTACGCTTCCTTCTGGTTTTTCATCTGTCGCTGAAGCTATATATACTGCTTTATCTGAATTATTATGTCCTGTCACTCCTCTTGTAGAATCTGTATCTTCAGCATAAGGCATAGTTACAACACCTGTTCCATCTGAATAAACTCCCATTGTATCTGGTCCTGTTATCTCGATGTTTCCGTAGTTCTTAAGTATTCCTCCATTTGCTAATACTACACCTTTCATCTTCGCACCTGTTGCAACTGTTTTTATTGTTCCGTAGTTTATTCCTGTCGCTCCTTGATCAATATACATTCCTATTGTATTTGGTCCACTTAAGTTAATTAATCCTGTTGTTTCATTTATCGCTTTTGAACCTGATCCTACTGCATACATTCCTATACTGTTCGGAGTTGTTACATTGATTACTCCTTTGTTTACTATTGTTCCTTCATTTGAAATACTTGGTGGCGTAGTTGTATCATTATAATATCCTGTTGCCATTCCAATTCCAAATTCTTTTGTCATTGTATTTGACGGTCCTACATTAATTGCTCCTGTATTTGTAATTGTTCCACCTGTTGAGTAAAGACCTATATTTCCTACTCCTGAACCTAGATTAAGAGTTCCGTTATTTACTGCATCCTGCAATGAGTAAATTGCATAACCATTATTTCCTGTTGTAGTTACAGTACTGTTATTAGTTATCAAACTTCCTGCCTGAATTGGTGAAGCTGAATAAATATATACTGATTTATCTCCAACTGTTGCTGTAGTTCCTGCTCCTGTTGTTAAATTTACAGGTTTAGTTGTAATCAGGCTATATCCAAATGACTGATTGCTTCCTACATTCATATTTACATTTCCTATAATATTTATTGGTGTTGGAGATGCTTTATCATCTTGAACATATACTCCTACCGCATTATTATTGGCAACATTGATTGTTCCGCTATTTAATGCAACATTTGGTCCTGTTGAATAAATACCTAATCCATTATCATCAACACTAATTGTTCCACCATTCATATTTACATTTCTTCCATAAATACCATATGAATTTTTACCAACATTAATTGTTCCCGATGTTGTTATTGGTGTGTTTACATCCTGTGTGAACATACCAATTGATTCACTTCCAACTTTTGTTGCTGCAACATTAATTACACCTGTGCTTGTATTTTCCATTGAAGATTTATCAGTGGCATACATACCTGCTGAAACTGTTCCATTTACATTAATTGTTCCCGCATTTATCAATGTTCCTCGTGAAGTTCCCATTGCAATCGAGTTGTTTCCACCATTCATTGTGATTGTTCCACCAGCCGCATTTGTCGCCTTAACATCTCCAGCTCCTCTTTCATTATTGTTTCCAATACCCAAGCTGTTGTTGTAAGCGTAAATTCCAACTGCCGTGTCTTTATTCATTGTGATTTCTCCGCCAGATGCATTTGTTATATCTACTTTACCGTATTTACTATTTGGAGCAGCTGCTAAAGCAGGATCATAATATGCCTCTGTAGTTGGATCAACTCTTGTACCAGAATTATCTATTCTGTAAGAAAGTCCTAAAATACCAAATGATTTATCTCCACCAACTGTCACTTTTCCAGCATTTACAATCGGAGTACTGTTTGTTCCATAAATTCCTACTGCATGTGGATTATTTTTCGTAGTTTCAACTTCCACTTTTCCACTTGCATTATTATTAATATGTCCATAGTTTACATAAAGTCCTACTCCACCGTTTCCACTGTCTGTTCTGTTTACTGTTACATTTCCATCGTTGTTAATAGCTGTCTTATTATTTGTTTTTGACTTAGATGAAGCTGCTATTGCAAGTCCTACTGGAATTTGTGGACCACCTATTGATGTAAGATCTGCGCTGCTTAAGTTTGCAGTTACATTTTTTCCTGCGTTTACATTGATTTCAGAGTTTTGTAGAAGTAATCTTCTTGCATATATGTAACCATCTGATGTTGATGTTGCATCTCCCTTATCAAGATCTGAATTAACATTGAATGTGATGCCATCAATTACCGCATATTTATATTTATAAGCATTACTTCCTGGTGTTATGTTAGCTCCTGATAAGAATCCTCCAGCACCTCTAAATTTATTATCTAAGTTTAGTGAGTCTAGTGAAGATATACCTCTTAAATCCATTAAAATTACATCATCTGATTTAACATCTATATCAGTACCTGTCAAATCAACAGCATTTGCTCCCCATTGATTAATATATCCAGTCGCTTTACCATCTAATGTCAATTTCCCATTTTTTAAATCAATTTTACCGCCATCTTTAGTATATAAAGCATATCCTGAACCTTTATAATTTACTTCACCATGATCTAATTTAATATAACCAGCTGCATCGGTAGCTGCTACAGCAACTCCAGTATCAGTTGCTTTAACTTTATTGTATTCAGCATTTACTCTTGAATTATTTGCAAATATTCCAAATCCTGCATAGACACTAGGATTATTTGTAGCAGCTGCTCCTGTTATATCAATATTATAGTCAGTCGTTGCTTTAGTTAAACTTACATCTACTCCTGTATTTGCACCTTTAGCGTAAACTCCACCTACATTTGCACTAAGAGTTCCTGTTGTGGCATTGTAAATAGGATTTGTACTTAAATTAGCTTTTACTTTAAGTCCGCCGTCTACTGTAGGAGTGGCTCCTCCTGTTTTTAAACCTACTCTTACTTTTGCACCATTATCAGCAAAAACAAAAATATTGTCTTGTGTATCTGTCCCTGTTTCAATACTTTTAACAACTACATCATTAGTATTAGTACCGTGTCCTTCAGCATAGATAGCCATGTTTTCTTTTCCGCCATTTAACACCATTTCACTTGCGGAATATACTTGACCAGAAGCTGGATTTACACCAGGATTACTAGTATGTTTTATAACAATTCCTGTATTATTATTACCACCTGTAAGTTCAATTGAACCTTTTCCTAAAAAATAAATAGGAGAGTTAGTAGCATCAGAAGTTTTTACAGGATATACTCCGACATTATTTGAACCTTCCACCTTTATATAATGTCCTTGCAAGTCAATATTAGAAGCTGAATAAATTCCCGCTGAACCATCTTCAGCTTTACTTGCATTAGTTTTTATATCTACTGCAAATTGTCCATTTATAAAAGTCTTTGCATTAGTATCATTATTAGTCCCAGTACTAGTATCGTATTTTGTATATAGTCCTACACTTTTTTTACCAGTAATAACTAAAGGAAAGGAATTATTTTTAGCAGTTAATTTATCAACAATTCCATTACCATCTAGTTTATTTATAAAAAGACTGTCATTTGTACTACTTGGCATATCATCAGACTTATATCCAGTACTACTAAGCAAAACTTGAGCTACTGTATCACTCTTTGCTTTACTGAAATTAAGGTGTAAATTAACAGCTGTATTACCATCCGAATGACCATGCAAATGATATCTACCAGGACCAACAACACTTTTATCAATTATTATTCCTGCAGTTCCCTCATTATTTAAATTCATATGACCTTTATTAATAATTGCTACATTTCTTTTTGTTTCAGGAAGAAACGAAAATATAGAAGAGTTTTTTGAATTAACATTTATATCTCCTGTATTGTAATAATATTGTATAGGTTCATCTGTATTATCTGCGTGAGGTGTAAGTAAAAATACGGCACGGTTGTCATCTGTTCCACTTAGATTTACTGTTCCGCCATTTATAACAACACCGTTTCCACCACCATGATTATAACTGTTTACAAGCATAGCTTTTGGTCCTGTTATGTCTATTGTTCCTCCATTAGCAAATACATTATATTGATCTGGTTGAGATTTTGAAACTTCATAAACAACTGTATTAACAATATCATTAACAACATTTGAATCAAGATTAGTTACTCCTGCTGTAGTTGCTTTATTTATTGCATCAATTACATCAGCACTTGACGAACCACCATGAACATCTTGGTGAACAAGTTCATTTAAATCTGCATAACCAGAAGTAACTTCATATTCTATATTTGAACCATTTATTGTTATACCATAAGGAGCATTTTCTCCTCCTCTTACTTGAAAAAAAGCATTATTATCTGAATGATTAGCATTACTTGTATAAGAAGTAATTGTCGTTCCATAAGCAAAACTAGGTACTGTTGAGGTTGCTGCTACTCCCCTTATATTTTCAACTTTTACATTACTAACACTGTAGTCATATTGAGTTGTTCCTGTTCTTTTAATTTTAACTTTTCCACCATTTAAAGCTACATTTTCTACTATACCACTACCCCACGCATAACCGTCATTAAAAGCAAAGTCATATTGAGAACTACCTCTTGAAGGACCTGAAACACTTACATTAATACTCAATTGAGGTTCAGGAGCCTTAATCAAAGGAGTAACTGGTGGCATAACAGTAGTAGGCTCAAAAGCCGGAAGTCCACTAAGATCCACTTTCAACGCCAAATTAACATTTCTAGTTGTTGGCGAAATAGGTTTCAAAGACGCCGCAATCGGTATTGCTGCATTAGGCTCAATTGGGAAAGATATCTCAGTCGAACCACCATAAGTCACTTGCCCTCTCTTCTTGTACTGATATTTATCCATTCCTGTACTTCTAGTATATTTCACATCTTTAACTTTATCTCCACGCCCTTTATAACGACCTTGCCAATCGTTATAAAAGCTATTTGCTCCATATTGCCAAGAACTCCAAGGTGATTTTGTCACATGATCTCCTTGTTCCATTAATTGAATTAATTCTAAGTTTGTATTTCTAAGCAATTTGTCATTTTCTTGTCTTGCCCGTTTAAAATCCTTTTTCAGATCAAATATTGATGTATTTATAGCTTTTGTCTGTGCTTCGATTTCATTTTCTTTTGAAAAAAGATTAGTCGAAACTTCACCAATACCTATCATTCCTGTCAACAAGAAAGTAATAAGCGCTGAATCTGTGTATTTAAAATCTTTTACTCTTTTTGCAAAAGACTTCAATTCTTTTTTCAAATCTTTTAAATTATTTGTCATCTCTTTACCTCTTTTCCTTTTCTGAACCTCCCACGACTAAAGTCGCAGGGTTCTAAAATCTTTAAAAATATTCAAAAATTTTCTAAGAAGTTTGATAGCTTTACACTACCCTTATTCTTTTAGGTGTGTTCAGCTCACCTCTATTGTATAGGATACTTAAATCCACAACTTTACTTTTCCTTAATATGTTTAATGCTCCATTACAATCTGCATTTATGAGTTTACCTGTGCTTGTTTGATATAGTCCTCTTTTTATCCTTTTTCCACTGAATATATATTTTTGTGAATTTTCTTTATCATATATTGGAATTTCATCTCCATCAAAGAAACTTGCTTTCGATGTATAACTTTCTTCTTGCAGTTTAAATTCCATTCCATATAGTTTACATAGATATATTAGTTTATCTCTTAATTTTCCATATGGTATATTTACAAAATTTTGATTATTTATACTCCCTATATTTGATTTTCTTTGAAAATTCTCGTCATATCCTAGAACTATTCTTCCTATATCACTATTAAGACAATAATTTACAATTATTCTTGCCGCTTTTGAAAGATAATCTTCTATACGATTATTTCTCTTTCTAGCTATTCTCTTTTGTCTTAATGTTGTCCGCTTAATCTTTTGCTTATCTTTAATGCTTTGCAATTTTGCATTTGTCTTGTTATAGTATTGATTTATTGATTTTAATTTTCTACCATCTATTATGAATGAAGCTCCTGTATTTGTAACACAAGTACAAAGATTATTTATACCTAAATCAATTCCTAGTGCATTTTCTTTATTTAATTCCCTTTGAACTTCTTCTACCTCGTAAATGTATTGAATTTCAAAGTACCTAGAATGTTGTTTTGGTATTATTCTAATCTCTTTTATTTTCTTGTCTTTTAATACTGGCGGTAACTTAATTTTAACTTCCTGATGAGTTTTCTTAAACGAATTTGAATAAGGAACTATCAGCATACCATCTTTTAATCTAACAAAACCTATAACAAGAGTTGTAAATCCATCTTTAGCAAGATATTTAGGTAATTTTATATCTTTAAAATTATATTGACCATTCTTAGCAAGTTTTAAAAGTCCAAAAAATGATTTAAAACTTCTGTCTACTTCTTTTAGAATTTGTTGAGCCATATTAGAATTTAATTTCTTATAATTTTCACTATTTTTAAGTATTTTATAGTTTTCATTATAACTTAAATACTTTTTATTTTTAAAATAGTATTGTCTAACATTGTATATAGCCTGATTCTTTAAATTCTTAGCTATATGGCACAAATATTTTAAATTTCTAAACTCTTTTTTACTAAGATGTTTTACCTGTTGTTTTAATGTTAAATACATATATAATCACCTCCTTTTCATCAGAGATATTATACCATGTATTCTACATTTTATCTGTTTATTTTTAAATATTTTTAAAGTTTTTAAAACCCCACAACAGTGGGAAGCGTCGTTCACATAAGTACGCTACTACTTATGCAGTTCTCTTATGAACTTCTTGTTATCTCTAACAAGCACAGACTATATCTTATCCATAGTGTATCTCAACACCTTAGGCGAAACCACTTCCAATACCAATCGCTTGTATTGTACTCCCCTCACGAGGGATAGTCGTTGAACTTTCCTTTTCAGGCTTAGCTGCTGATTGTCTATTATCATAATGTTTAGGATTTAACCTTGCACCATCTAGTATATTTTTTCTGCTTTCGCTACCTTCACACTTATACTATATTCTCACTTAAGTATTATGTTGTGGTTATACTAGCTTTAAGAGTTCCCAGCAATTCAGTTTCTTTGTTGCACGATTTTGCTCCGTGTCTACATACAAGTTTCCCCATATGCTTACTAAAATTTTCGTGCAATTCATCTCACGACTAAAGTCACGAGTGTTCTTGCACTATTTAATAAAAAAAATTAAGAAAGCTAGAAAATATTAAATTAACCTTGTAAAAATAACATTAAATTGAGTGATGAGTGATAAAACTTTCAAAACTTTCAAAACTTTCCTTCAATACTATTATACCAAAAATTCTAAAAAATACAAGTTTTTTTTAAGATTTTTCAAATCAAAAAAAAAAAAACATAGTTCTAAGATTAAATATGTTTTCTTTCTTACTTTTACATCAATTCTAATACTTAAATTTGCATTTGCCATAATATTCTATTTATATTTATATTTTTTATTTATTATATTATTATATTATTATATAATAATCAATCTATTGTATTAATATTTTGATAAAAAAAGACACTTTTTAGTGCCTTTTTAAATAATATTTTTAATCCACAAATAACAAATTACTTATCGCATCCACTTTTGGTACTTCAAACTCTTTTCCTAAAATTGCATATACCGCTGCTATAGCTTGTAATATTAACACAATTGCAATAACTATAATAAATAGAAATGTTCCTATTTTCATTATTATATTTAATGGCAACGCCACGATTGTGATGACATTTAGTGAAAGCGTCTGTTTTGAATATTTTCTGACAAATTCATTGTCTGGCTCTAAGATTAACACGATTAAAGAAAAAATTAGTCCAACTCCAACAAAAGTGCTTAAATTCACTAAAAATGCTACAGCGTTTGCTCTTAATCCAGCTATTGATCTCTGATTTTTAATATCTAAACCCATTTTTTTACCTCCTAATTTTGTAAAATTTTAGCATAAATTACCAAAAAAATCAATTTAAATTATTCCTTTGCCAAAGAATGTGTATTCATGTAAATATCTCGCAGTAAATTTTTGTTTATGCGAGTGTACATCTGCGTTGTTGAAAGTGCACTGTGTCCTAGAAGCTCTTGCAGATATTTTATGTCTATACCTTTATTTAAAAGCTCTGTTGCAAATGAATGACGAAATACATGCGGCGTTATTTCCTTTTCTATTCCAGCATTTTTTGCGTGAGTTGAAATTATTCTTCTGAGTGAGCGAGTCGTCAATTTTCTGCCTTTACTGTTTACAATTATTGCGTCTGGCGTGTAATTTTTATACTGATTTTGCTTTTCTGTGATATATTTTATAAGCCACTTTTTTGCAGTTTCGCTAAAAAAGGTGAATCTTTCTTTTCCGCCTTTTCCAATGACACGGATTTCCCGCTCGTCAATGTCGACCATATATTCGCTTAAATTTATAAGTTCTATTGAACGAAGTCCGCTGGAATAAAGAAGCTCAATTATTAGCCTGTCCCTCACTCCAAGAATTTTGCTCGTGTCAATCTCATCTCTTAGCTTGTGCAACTCACTTCGACTTATCACATCTGGCAGCTCTTTTTCAAACTTTGGCATATTTATGTAAATAACTTTATTTGTCTTTACAGCATCAATTTCCTGCAAATATTTAAAAAATGTTCTAAGTGCCGATATTTTACGATTTATGCTTCTTTTGGAAACTGGCTTGATTTCTTTTTTTCTGCCTAAAACATCTTTTTCATCAGATTTGTTTTTTTTTCTTTCAGGAGAATTTAGATACATGATAAATGACCTAAAAGTCATCATTTCAATTTGCTCAAAGTCGAAAATTTTTTCATATTCAAAAAGATATTCCATGAATTGAAGCAAATCTCTTTTATAGCTTCTAATCGTATTATAACTTTTACCCATCAGCACTTCTTCATAATACAAAAACTTATCGACATATGAAAGAAGAACTTCACTTTTCTCATTTTCCACTTTAAATTCCCCCCTTTCAAAAAAATTCACGAATTTTTTAATAAATTAATATTAAATATTATTCTTAATTTTTAATTCTTAATTCTTAATCGTTATCTGATTTATCTGATTTTTTCTTTTTTTTCGCAGAAGTTTTTGAAGCTGTTTTTGCTTTTGTCTTTTTAGCGGCTGCTTTTTTTGTAGTTTTAGTTGTTTTTTTCGCTTTGGTTGCTGATTTTGTTTTTGTTTTAGCTTTTGTTTTTGATTCGTCATTTTTTTCAGATGTATCAGAAGCAACTGTTATTTTTCCAGTTTTTATATTCTTAATCGTCTTACAATCTGGATAACCTGTACACGCCAAAAATTTCCCAAACCGTCCATTTTTTATTTCAAATGGTTTTCCACAAATTGGACAAACACCAGCTTCTTTTACAATTTTTTCATTTTCTTCCAAAATTCTGTTCATTTCTTCGCTAATTTGCAGAACATCGTCGACTTCAACTATCGCACCTTTTTTAAATTTTTGCTTCAATTCAGGTGGCAATGACATTCTAATTTCATCTTTTTCATAGTTTTCGCTCTCCAAATATTCTCCAAACCGTCCGACCTTAAGCAAATATCGGCTTCCATCCTTTGTAAAAAAATCTGTCAAAATCCCTTTTTTAGCACTTTGAATCTTTTCAACTTCCTCTTTTACAAAAATTTGACCATTTTCCAGCTGCTCTTGTGGAATTATAACTTTTTTTAATGAAACTGTTTCTTTTTCATTGCTCTCACTCACAAGATATTTCCCATAAAGTCCAGTTTTTAAAACCATCGGTTTCCCTTCGCTGTCCATCACATCCGAAACAATTCTTTTACTTTTTATCTTTTCAATTTCAGTTTCAAATTTTTTAATATCTTTTTCAAGCGAATCATAAAAATCTGATAAAAGCTGAACCCATTCAACCAGACCTTCTTCGACCTTATCCAGATCTTTTTCCATATTTGCTGTAAATTTCACATTTATGATATTTTTAAAATTTTTAATCAACTCATCTTTTACTTCATAACCTAAATAAGTTGGAAAAAATCGCTTATCAACGACTTCAACATATTCTCTTGCCTTTAGAGTTTCAACTATTGTAGCGTAAGTCGACGGTCTTCCAATTCCTTCAGATTCAAGTTTTTTCACAAGAGTCGCTTCAGAAAATCTTGTCGGTGCTTTTGTAATTCCTTCGTCAATATTCAATTTTTCAATTGGATAGACATCATTTTCTTTCAATTCAGGAAAATCTCCAGTCTTTATTTCATCTTCATCTTTAAAAATTTTGTAATATCCGTCAAAAATTACTTTATTAATTGTTCCACGAAATCTGTAATCGCCATTTACCGCATTAATTTGCATCTGCTCATATTTCATCGCAGCAAACTGAGAAACCAAAAATCTTTCCCAAATTAATTTGTATAATTTATACTGCTCATTTGTCAAATTGTCTTTTATCGAATCTGGTGTAAGTTCGATGTAAGATGGTCTAATTCCTTCGTGTGCATCTTGGACATTTGATTTTGAATTTCGTGTCACATATTTTCCGACATATTTTTCGCCGTAATTTTGAGTTATGTAATCTTTTGCCATATTTATCGCATCATTTGAAATTCTTGTCGAATCTGTTCTCATATATGTGATAAGACCTTTATTTTCACCATCTACTGATAGTCCTTCATAAAGCTGCTGTGCGATTCTCATAGTTTTAGTTGCGCCGTAACCCAAATATGATGAAGCCAGTTGTTGCAATGTGCTTGTTTTAAAGACAAGTGGCGGTCTTTGAGACTTTTTCTTAACTTCGATTTTATCAAGTGTAAGCTCTTTATCTTTCAAATCTTTTTTCAATTTTTTTATTATTTTTTCCTGAACCTCTCACGACTGAAGTCACGAGGTTCTTGGGTAGTAGTTGCTTCTGTTAGCCAACTAAATTTACCAAGCTATCCCCATAGTTCCTACGGTTCATATATTTATATATTTAAGCACTTTCTCTTAATATCCTTAGCCCTTCTTTTAGTATGTTTTTGGCTGCATTTTTATCTCTATTATGTACAGCTCCACAGAATGTACAAGTCCATTCTCTTACACTTAAATCTTTTACTTCTTCATTCTTATATCCACAATAATTACACATTTGACTACTTGCAAAAAATTTATCCACTCTTACTACTGTTCTTCCATACCACTTCGCTTTATATTCCAGTATTCTACTAAATTCACTCCATGATACGTCTACAATATTTCTTGCTAATTTATGATTTCTTACCATATTTTTTACTTGCAAGTCTTCCATACAGATAATGTCATATTTTCTTATCAGTTCTGTCGATAATTTCTGCAAAAAGTCTTTTCTTTGATTTGTTACTTTTTCATAACATTTCGCTACTTTTATTCTAGCCTTATTTCTATTTGAACTGCCCTTTGGTTTTCGTGACAGTTTTCTTTGTAATATGGCTAGTTTATTCAAAGATTTCTGTAAATATTTTGAATTCTCTATTAAGGTTTCATCACTGGTAATCGCAAAGTTCTTTATACCTAAATCTATTCCAACATTTTTATTTGTGCTCTCTAACTTTTCTACTTCTACATCTGTACAACATAGAGATACATAATATTTTCCGCTAGGTGCTTGTGTTATTGTTGCATTTATTATTCTTCCTTACGGCTTCATCTTATCTCTTATTTTTAGTTTTCCTAATTTAGGTACTTTTATCCATTTATCTAAAAACTCTATATTATTATTAGTATAACTAGTTCTGTACGATTTTCTATTATCTTTCTTAGATTTAAACTTTGGATAGCCATTTCCGCTAAAAAAATTTTTATACGCTTTATCTAAATCTTTTAAAGAATTTTGTAAAGAAAATTTATCTACATCTTTTAGCCATTTTTTCTCTTGCTTTAAAACAGTCAATACTTTACAGCATTGATTATATGACATAGATTTTTTCTCTTTGTTATATAATTCCTGTTTTAAAACTAAAAAATGGTTATAAACATATCTTACACAGCCAAAAGTACAATTTAACTTTTCTATTTGAGTTTTAGTTGGATAAAATCTGAACTTGTATGCTTTTTCCATTTGATTTCACCTCCATTTACTTATATATAAGTATACTATTTTTTATACTGTAAGTAAATGAAAAAGTAAAATTTTTCTAAATATATGAACCTAAAAACTGACTTAGTCGTTTTAGAGGTTGTCGTTCACATAAGTACGCTACCACCTATGCAGTTCTCTTATGAACTTCTTAATATTTCTATTAAGCACAGACTATATCTTATCCCACAGCTCTACCTGTTTGGGTCTACCCACTTCCACGAAGCTTTCCGTGTACTTCCCTCAGGAGGAATAGTCGTTGAACCTTACCTTTCGGTCTTGGCTGCTGATTGCCCATTGTCTTAACACTTAGGGTTTAACCTTATGTCATCTAGTATATTTTTTTTGCTTTCGCAACGTTCACACTTGCATCTTATTTTAAGATGTTATGTTGTAGCTATACTAGCTTTAGGGGTTTCCAGCAATTCGAGTAGTATTGGATAGCTTTTTTAAGTTGCTACCCCTACATACATATTTCTATATATGCTGACTATACTTCTCGGTCTAACTCATTCCTTGCGTCACGAGTGTGCGACCGCATTTTTAATCAAAAATTTTGTCAACTTTTTCACCTGCAATCTTTATCAAATTAAGATTTATGCTTTTTTGAATAAGCGCACTGACTTCCCAGTATTTTTGCGGTATAAACGCCTTTATTTCGTCTTCCAAGTCACAAATTAATTTTAATGCAACCGACTGGACTCTTCCAGCACTCGCATTTCTGCTTATAATTTTCCACAAAAGCGGACTGATTTTATATCCGACAATTCTATCTAGCAATCTTCTCGCCTGTTGTGAATGGACAAGATTTTCGTTTATTGCTCTTGGATTTTTTATTGCATTAGTCACGGCATTTTTTGTAATTTCATTAAATTCTATTCTTTTAATTTTGTCCGGCTGATTTATGTAATTTGCGATATGCCAAGCTATTGCTTCACCTTCTCTATCCTGATCGGACGCAAGATACACGGCACTTGCCTTTTTCGACTTTTCCTTTAATTTTTTTAAAATTTCACCTTTACCTTTTATAACCTTGTATTGCGGTTCAAAATTGTTTTCTATGTCAATTCCCAATTTTGTTTTTGGCAAATCAATCACATGTCCATAAGACGCTGTGACTTCATAGCCTCTTCCAAGTATTTTTTCAATAGTTTTCGCCTTTGATGGCGACTCCACAATTACTAACTTTTTTGCCAACTTTCTTATCTCCCATTTTAAATAATTCTTATATATTTCGAGCCATTTGTTTCAGTAATCAAACCTTTTATTTCTAAACTCATTATTATTGAAAATAATTTTACTTTATCCACTTTTTCATTCGTTTTATTAATTATTTCTTCAAAACTTGTCTCTTCCGTTATCGCTTCAAAAACAATTTTCTCTTCTGGACTCAATTTTTTTAGTTTGCTTTTCTCTTTTTTTATGTCCCACAAAAACTCTTTTGCTATATCTTCAGCACAAGTCACAAGTTTAGCTTTGTTATCCCTTATCAAATTATTGCAGCCCTCAAACGATGGATAATTAATGCATCCAGGTACCGCAAAAATCTCCCTGTCCATAGAAAATCCCAGTTCTGCCGTAATGAGCGAACCTCCAGATTTAAAGCTTTCCGCAATCAAAATTCCATCTGACATTCCCGCAATAATTCGATTTCTTCTGGGAAAAGTCCATCTTGTCGGCTGAGTTCCAAGTGGATATTCACTCACAATAGTTCCAATTTCACTAATTTTTTGCCACAAATCCCGATTTTCGTAAGGGTAGACGACATCTATTCCGCTTCCCACGACAGACACGACCTCCATCTCACATTCAATCGCTTTTTTTTGTGCTATTGAGTCAATTCCCCCAGCAAGTCCGCTTATTATCGTGACATCATAATTTGAGAGCTCCTTTACTATTTTCTCACACGCACTCTTCCCAAAACTTGTAAATTTTCTCGTGCCAACAACAGCGATATTTCTTTTATTATCAACAAAGATCTTATCTTTCTGAACCTCTCACGACTGAAGTCGCGAGGTTCTTGGGTAGTAGTTGCTTCTGTTAGCCAACTAAATTTACCAAGCTATCCCCATAGTTCCTACGGTTCATATATTTATATATTTAAGCACTTTCTCTTAATATCCTTAGCCCTTCTTTTAGTATGTTTTTGGCTGCATTTTTATCTCTATTATGTACAGCTCCACATACTGGACAAGTCCATTCTCTTACACTTAAATCTTTTACTTCTTCATTCTTATATCCGCAACAGTTACACATTTGACTACTTGCAAAAAATTTATCCACTCTTACTACTGTTCTTCCATACCACTTCGCTTTATATTTCAGTATTCTACTAAATTCACTCCATGATACGTCTACAATATTTCTTGCTAATTTATGATTTCTTACCATATTTTTTACTTGCAAGTCTTCCATACAGATAATGTCATATTTTCTTATCAGTTCTGTCGATAATTTCTGCAAAAAGTCTTTTCTTTGATTTGTTACTTTTTCATAACATTTCGCTACTTTTATTCTAGCCTTATTTCTATTTGAACTGCCCTTTGGTTTTCGTGACAGTTTTCTTTGGCATAAAGCTAATTTTTTCAAAGATTTCTGTAAATATTTTGGATTTTCTATTAAGGTTTCATCACTGGTAATCGCAAAGTCCTTTATACCTAAATCTATTCCAACATTTTTATTTGTGCTCTCTAGTTTTTTTACTTCTACATCTGTACAACATAGAGATACATAATATTTTCCGCTAGGTGCTTGTGTTATTGTTGCATTTATTATTCTTCCTTGCGGCTTCATCTTATCTCTTATTTTTAGTTTTCCTAACTTAGGTACTTTTATCCATTTATCTAAAAACTCTATATTATTATTAGTATAACTAGTTCTGTACGATTTTCTATTATCTTTCTTAGATTTAAACTTTGGATAGCCATTTCCGCTAAAAAAATTTTTATACGCTTTATCTAAATCTTTTAAAGAATTTTGTAAAGAAAATTTGTCTACATCTTTTAACCATTCTTTATCTTTCTTTAAAACTGTTAATTCTTTACTACACTCACTATATGACATAGACTTTTTCTCTGTATTATACAGCTTTTGTTTTAAACCTAAAAAATGATTATAGACATATCTAACACAACCAAAAGTACAATTTAACTTTTCTATTTGAGTTTTAGTTGGATAAAATCTGAACTTGTATGCTTTTTCCATTTGATTTCACCTCCATTTACTTATACATAAGTATACTATTTTTTATATTGTAAGTAAATGAAAAAGTAAAATTTTTCTAAATATATGAACCTAAAAACCGACTTAGTCGTTTTAGAGGTTGTCGTTCACATAAGTACGCTACCACCTATGCAGTTCTCTTATGAACTTCTTAATATTTCTATTAAGCACAGACTATATCTTATCCCACAGCTTTACCTGTTTGGGTCTACCCACTTCCACGAAGCTTTCCGTGTACTTCCCTCAGGAGGAATAGTCGTTGAACCTTACCTTTCGGTCTTGGCTGCTGATTGCCCATTGTCTTAACACTTAGGGTTTAACCTTATGTCATCTAGTATATTTTTTTTGCTTTCGCAACGTTCACACTTGCATCTTATTTTAAGATGTTATGTTGTAGCTATACTAGCTTTAGGGGTTTCCAGCAATTCGAGTAGTATTGGATAGCTTTTTTAAGTTGCTACCCCTACATACATATTTCTATATATGCTGACTATACTTCTCGGTCTAACTCATTCCTTGCGTCACGAGTGTGCGACCGCATTTTTAATCAATTTTTATTTTTTCATATTCTTTTAATTTTTTTCCTTTTAAATATAAAAATACAGGAAAATCTTTTATTTCTTTTAGCTTTTTTGGATACTCTTTATCATTTACGCTAATTATTCTCACTTTATTTCGCTTATAAAGCTCTAGTCTTTCTTCCAAATTAATTTTTTGCGCCTCTTCCAGCTTTTCTTTCAAATCATCGCTAAACAATTTAAAATTTTCTTCCAAAAATAAATCTTCGTAGTTTTGAAAAATTGCCATTATTTTTTTAATGTGAGAATTTTTCATTCCAATTTCTTTAAGCCTAATCCATTCCACAAAAATCCCCCCTTTTTTATGAATGTTTCAAGTTTAACTATTTAATTTTAACCATAAATTATTAACTATTTAATGCCAGAACTTCATTCAAATATTTTATCTCCTTTTGAGCCTCTTCACTTGAACTCAAGTCTTCATATTCATTTAAATATTTCAACGCCTTTGCAAAATCTCCTTTACTTTTATAAGCTATGGCGATTCCTAAAAGTGCCTCAGGTTGTGCCTCACCTTGAGAAAGTATTTTGTCGTAATATTCAACAGAACGGTCAAAATTTCCCATAAGCCGTGAACCAATTGCAACGACGTACATCAAGGAAATATCAGGTTCTCCTTCTTTTAACGCCAGATTCACAGCTTTTTCATAAAGTCCATCTTTAAAGTACAGCTGCGCCATTCTAAATGTTGCCGATTTTCCCTTTTTTAGCGTAGCATTTTCATAATTTCCATATGAGCTGTATTTTTCTTCAGATGAAATATCTTCACTTTGTGTGACTGGCATTGTTCCTGTATCAACACCAACTTGATCACCTGTTTCTTTTTTGTGCTGACCTTTTTTTCGGTTTTGGCTTTGAAGGAGAAATCGAAGTATGCTGTTCTGGCTCAACTTGTTGTTCTGGCTCTTCTAATGTACTTTCTTCAATCGCAGTCGATGTCTGGGAATTTTCTACTTCCGCTATGACAGCTGTTGTTGTAAAGAGCAAAACTCCAACTAATCCATATATTATTTTTTTCATTCTTTTATTTTCACCTTTTTCTTAAAAAAATCTCTTAAAACTCAAGGTTTTTATTAGTTCTAGGAAATGGTATCACATCTCTAATATTTGTCATACCAGTAATATACATAAGCATTCTGTCAAATCCAAGACCAAATCCTGAATGTGGCACACTTCCATATTTTCTAAGATCTAAATACCACCAGTAATCTTTTTCTTTAAGTCCCATTTCGTTAATTTTTCCTAAAAGTACATCATAGTCGTCTTCTCTTTGACTTCCTCCAACGATTTCCCCAATTCCTGGTGCAAGTAAATCAACTGCTCTTACAGTTTTTCCATCTTCGTTAAGTTTCATATAAAACGCTTTTATATCTTTTGGATAATCAGTTACAAATACAGGTTTTTTAAAGTGTTTTTCCGCCAAATATCTTTCGTGTTCAGTCTGCAAGTCAATTCCCCATTCAACTTCATACTCAAATTTTTCTTTTGAATTTTTCAAAATTTCAATCGCTTCCGTATAAGTAATTCTGTCAAATTTATTGTTTACCAAAGTATCAAGACGCTCAAATAGACCTTTGTCAACCCATTTGTTAAAAAATTCCATTTCTTCAGCTGCATTTTCTCTCACATAATTTACAATATATTTAATCATTTCTTCAATAATGTCCATATTTACAACCAAATCCGCAAATGCAATTTCAGGTTCCATCATCCAAAATTCCGCAGCGTGTTTAGGAGTATTTGAACGCTCTGCTCTAAATGTCGGTCCAAAAGTGTAAGTATTTTTAAAAGCTGTTGCAAATGTTTCCACATTTAACTGTCCGCTTACAGTAAGATTAGCTTCTTTTCCAAAAAAATCCTGTTTATAGTCAACTTCGCCACTCTCAGTTTTAGGAATATTGTTAATATCCATTGTTGTAAGTCTAAACATTTCTCCTGCACCTTCCGCATCACTTCCAGTAATAATTGGAGTTTGAACATACACAAAGTTTTTTTCCTGAAAAAATTTGTGAATCGCATAAGACAAAATTGAACGCACCCTAAATGTTGCAAAAAAAGCGTTTGTTCTAGGTCTTAAATGAGCAATCGTTCTCAAAAACTCAAAGCTATGTCTTTTATTTTGAAGCGGATAATCTGAATCAGACTTTTGATAAACTGAAATTTCAGTTGCCTTAATTTCATAATCTTGTCCTGCACCTTGTGATTCTACAACAATTCCAGTAACTTTAATAGACGAAGAAATAGTAAGTTTCGAAATTT
Source organism: Leptotrichia sp. oral taxon 218 (assembly GCF_018128225.1). Taxonomy (NCBI): domain Bacteria; kingdom Fusobacteriati; phylum Fusobacteriota; class Fusobacteriia; order Fusobacteriales; family Leptotrichiaceae; genus Leptotrichia; species Leptotrichia sp. oral taxon 218. Next base: position 1,109,213 of record NZ_CP072377.1, read on the forward strand.
CTGCAAAGTTTTCTAGTTCCTCTCCAAACACAATTTGAATCCCATTAAAAAAAGTCCCATCATTTAATTCAATAAATCCAAAATTTTTCTGACTTCTAATTTTTTTAACCCATCCATTCAATGTAACTTCCTGCTCCAAATATTTTGAAGTATTTTTTTGTAGTTCTCTCAATTCTAATAACATTTTTTCTCCTTATAACTTTTATTTAGTATTGTATCACAATTTAATCTTTTTTTTAATCAAATAAATTTGTTTTAAATCATGATTTTTAAATTTCATAGTAAAATTATACTTTACTTTATCCATAAAATCAAGATTTTTTTATTAATAAAAATAGTGAAACCTAAAAGTCCCACTATTTTTTATTTTTTTAATTAATCTCACCATTCAAATATTTTAGTAACAAAAATTAGTAAATCAATCTAAATCCAAGTCCACCTCTAATATTTTCTCCTTTAGTGTCATATCCTGCGTTTACTGTCACTCCAAATCTAGTATTGTCAATTCCCAAATTCAAATCAAACTTACCATTTCCGTGTCTGTCTTCTTTCTCATTTCTCAAGTTATACCAGTCTGCTGTCGTATAACGAACTCTTGCCTGATTAAGTCTATTAAGTTTTCCAAGTTCATTTTCATATGCAGCTGAAAGTCCAACCGACAACTGAGTTCTAACCGCTAATGGCTGAACATACTTAAACTCTGCTCCAACTTCTGGTTTAACTGAGAAGTAGTCGTTTCCTTTTACTTCCAAGTTCATCTGACCTCTGTCTTCTTTTGCGCTTGAGAATCTTCCATATTCCATCTTTAACGCTCCATAAGGTCTTAGATGCGTTCTTTCAGACAATCTTATGTCATAACCTAAATCTGTTTTTAGTGCCGCTCCATAGCTGTAGTAGTCAGCTTTTGATTCAAACACATCGTCTACAACCCAGAATTTACGGTGCATATTATTTACTCCGCCAAACACATCTCCTGCAATTGTCCATCTTAAACTTCCGTTGTGGTCTTTTACTGGCGACATTGTCTTAAACAGTCCTGCTTTAATCATTGACTGCTGTTCAGCTGATTTTCCTAAATCTTTAAACTTAAATCTGTTTGAAACTGCTCCAGCATACCATCCAGTTGAATTTCCAAGCGTAACTGCTTCATCTTCGTGAACATAAGCCACTCCGTAAGCATTGCTGTCATAGTCAATTACTCCTGCAGTATCTGTATTAAATTCGTCTTTCTGTCCAAACACTTTTATCTTGTTATTCTGTTTAGAAGGATTTCTCCATTCGTCGTGCAAATATTTGAACTCTTTATCCAGAGCATTTCCAGTCGAATTAATTCTCATCTGCGTATTTGAATACTCATAACCTTTCATTTCATTTACAGCTTGTGCAAATATATGATTTTCCCCTTTTCCTAAGCTATTAAGTTTGTTGAAAATCTGTTTTTCTCTCGAATGAATATCTTCAACTCCATATCTCTGTTCAAGTCCATCCAAGAAATGTGCTGTATCCGTATCATTTTCACTCGCAAAGTCAGTATAAGGAATTTTTACCATATACACAGTTTTTATCGGTGCTGATATATTTCCTGACTCAACTGGCTGCGCTATCCAAGTCAAACTAGCTGAATTTACATTTAATGTAACTCCTGAAGACACAACGCCTGCCAACGCATCATTATACGGCTTCAATATGTTGTCTCCTATCTGTATTGCTTTGGCATTTAAGTATTTTGTTACTTCTGTTCCCATTATCAAGTCAATATCAGTAAGTCCATATAAATTGCTCAATCCTTGAATTGGTTTTGTGTAATTTATTCCTGATGTATCTACATACATTCCAAGACTTGAAATTTCAGCATTTGAGTGTGTATGTTCGTGATCCATCTGCTCTGTTGCCAAGTTTAATGTGGTTACTCCTGTTAAGTCAGTGATAGTTACTTCTGGCGCTTTTGGTTCTGGAACACTTGTATTAACTTTTACTGGCGTAACTTCCACTCCATTTACTGATATTGAAACTGCGCTTGGCAATGATGCTGGTGGAACTTTTACTACTGCACTTCCTGTCACTTTCTGGTCAGTTGCAGTTCCTTCAATAAATGGTCTTGTTGAAGTATTAGATTTATACTCTTCATAAGTGGCAGCTCCATCTGAACCTTTATACACATAAACTCCCATATTCTTATTTCCAGCAACATTTATCGTTCCATAGTTTTTAATAATTCCGCCATTTGTCACAACTACACCTTTTATTCCTGTTCCATTTGCTGTCGGTGTAGTCTGAATTACTCCGTAGTTTTCTCCAACCGCATCTCTGTCAATGTACATTCCAGTCGTATTTTTCCCATCAAGGTTAATAGTTCCCCTATTAATCGCAGTTGATCCTTTTCCAACGGCATACATTCCAACACTGTTTTCCTGAGAAACATTTATCGTTCCATAATTTTCAATCATTCCTACATTTGATGTTGCTTTTTTAGTTTCATCATAATACCCAGTCGCCATTCCAATTCCATATTGTTTATTAGCTATATTACTTGTCCCAACTGTAATCGTTCCATAGTTTTTCCCAACTCCCTGCGTTGAGTAAATTCCTATATTCCCATCTCCAGATCTCAAGTCAATATTTCCATAATTTATTGAATCCTGCGATGAATAAATTCCATATCCGTTATTTTTATCAGTCACAATATTAGAGTAGTTTTCAATTTTTCCACCCAACGCTTTTGGCGCTCCTGAATAAATATATACAGATTTTTCTCCAATGTGAACATCGTTTGGCGCATGTGTTGTCAAATCAGTCTTGGCATTCTTAGCTGTTATCAAATATCCAAATGAATCCGTATCTCCAACTTTCATATCCACATTTCCTGTAACTGTTGTAGGTTGTGGATTAGTCGCATCATCAGCGATGTAAACTCCAACGGCGTTATTGTTTGCCACATTAATTTTTCCACCTGTTAGATTTACAGCAGGACCAGTTGAGTAAACTCCAACTCCATTGTCATCAACATTAATTTCTCCACTTGTCATATCAACTTTTTTCCCAAAAATTCCATAAGAAGATTTTCCGACATTTATTTTTCCTGTATTTGCAATTGTAGATTTTTGGTCGTCGATGTACATTCCAATTGACTCGTTTTTAGCGGATGTAGCTGCAACATTGATTTCTCCGTTGTTTATTAAGTCAGATTCGTTTGTTCCGTACATTCCAGCTGATTTTGTTCCATTTACAGTGATTTTACCATCATTTGTTAAAGTTCCATTATTTGCTCCCATTCCAACTGAGCTATTATTTCCATTTATCGTAATTGTTCCAGTTGAACTATTTGTCGCTTTTACATCTCCTTTTGTCACTGGAACTGTTGTTTTGCTACTGTTATTTAAAACATAAATTCCAATTGCTGAATCATCACTCATAGTGATAGTTTTATTATTTGTCACATCAACTGTTCCAAAAGGCGTTGTAGCTGTTTTAAATGGTTCTGACGAAGGATCTACAATTGCTCCTGCATTATCAAGTCTGTAAGAAAGTCCTAAAATACCGAATGATTTTTTACCGCCAACTGTCACAGTTCCATCATTTACAATTGGTGTGCTATTTGTTCCGAAAATTCCAACTGCTCCTGTATTTTTATTAGTTGTTTCAACTTCTACAACTCCATTAGACTGATTGTGGATTTTACCATAATTTACATAAAGTCCAACTCCACCAGCACCTGTATCAGTTCTATTTACTTCAATTTTACCATCGTTATTAATTTGTGTAGTATTGTTAGTTGTACTTTTACTACTTGCACTTAGTGCTATTCCAATTGGAGATTTCCAGCTAGAATCAATGTCATGAACTTGTGCTGTATTTAAGTTAGCTTTAACTCCACCTGTTGACGCTACATTAACAATTGAATTTTGATAAAGCAATCTTTTACTAAATACTTCACTGTCACTATTTCCAGCTGGTGTTGTTAATCCTCTGTCTAATGAAGCATTAATATTTAAAACTCCGTTGTCAACTGAAGCATACTTATATTGTGTTGCTGCCGGATCATTAGTTACAGTTATTCCAGTACCTAATGTCTGATCTTGCAATGAACCTGAACCTAATGGAGAGTTATTAATATTTAATGTAACAACTCCTCCCGCTGCTGGATCACTATTTTGCAAATCAGCAATTATTACATCATTTGAAGAAACATGAATAGTGGCATCTGTTAAGTTTACAGGACTATTAGGAACATATGTATCATTAATGTAACCTACTGCTTTTCCACCTAATTCAAGTCTTGAAGTTTGTGTTCCATTTTTACTCATATCAATTGTACCGCCATTATCGGTATAAAGCGCATATCCTGTACCTTCATAATGTACTGTACTTCCTTTTAATGAAACATTTGCTCCATTAGTCGAAGCTACCGCTGTTGAACCATCTACAACTTTAATTCTATTATTATCCGCTATTATTTTAGTTGGATTATTTGAAGCATCTTTTCCATCAGCATATAATCCAAATCCTGTATATTCATCGATAGCTTGCCATTTTCCAGCCACAAGTTTACCTACTTGTTTACCAGTAACATCAACATTCCAATCTGTCGAAGTTGTAAATGAATTTGTTGTTCTTCTTGAAATATCAACTTTCGCACCTCTTTTAGCGTAAACTGCTCCTGTCGTAGGCGTAGAAGTACCACTTAATGGATCAGCTGAAACAGTACTTTGAACTTTCAATCCACCTAGAGTTTCATGAGTTTTAACTCTTGCTCCATTATCTGCAAAAATAAATATATTATCTGTTGTCGTATTGCTTGTTGAAATACTTCTTGCTGTTGCTTCCCAATCATTTTGAACATTTGTACTAGTTGTATTTTTATTATCAGCAAAAATAGCTGTATTATTAGTACCACCATCAAGTACCATATCACTTTCTGAATGGACAGAACCACCATTTTCAACTGCTATTCCTGTGTTATTTGCACCACCAGTCATCTTAATTCTACCAATTCCTAAATTTACCATTACACCATTTGCAGTTCCAGTTCCTGGCGTATAAACTCCCACATTATTTTGACCATTACCGTTACTTGCACCACTTCCATTCAAGTGAATATAATGAGCTTGTAAGTCAATTGCCGATTTTGAATAAATTCCTGCTGAACCTAATGAGTTTCCACCACTATCTTTTCCACCATTATTTTTTAGTTCAACTCCAAAGGCCCCATTTATCCAGTTATGTGTTCCAGGAACATAGATACCGGCACTATTATTACCTTTCATTACAATGGCTTCATCTGCCATATTCGTATCTGCCCATTTTCCACCATCACCTGCATTTGTTCCAACATTTATATCAAGTTTATTAATCTTATCTCTACTACTGCCATTCCAAAAAGCATCACCTACATATGTTACAGTTGTGTCAGTACCAGCTAAACTGGTAGCTGTACCTTGTACTGGAGTTCCAGGCGCTCCTTTTCCTGCTGACAAAGCTTTAGAAAAATTAGTAAAAACTAATGAGTGAGAAAATTGAGTTGGAACATTAGGATCAGTAACCTCTCTTGGATTAAAATAAATACCTACACTTTGATCTCCTTCCATAGTCATTTTACCTTTATTTATCACTGCTATCCGTCTATCGGAAACAATAGGAAAACCATTAGCAATAGAATGAGGAAATTCATAGCCACCACGATATGCATCATTTGCAAAATAAAACATTGCTGTTTTGTTTGCTTTTGTAGTTATATCACCTATTCTAGCACCAGTCCCAGATAATTTACCTTCATTATAAAAGAATTGCTGTGTATAATTATGAGTAGTGTCAGGCGAAACAATAAATACAGCACTTTCCATAGAATTATGAATTATTTTTCCTTGATTTACAATTATTCCATTTGCTCTTCCATGATCATCATGCGAATAACTATTTGAAAAAGTAGCATATTTACCGCTTATATCAATATTTCCTGTATTCGTAAAAATATTATATCCTCCATGCGGAGCCGTTCCATCTTCTATTATTTTCATACCTAAAATATCTTTAAAACTTTCACTTAAATCAAGTCCTGAGGAAGCTAAACCATTAAACTCAGTAATCACTTTACTAAATTGCAGTCCACCATGTATATCTTGATGCACAAGTTCCTCGGTATGTGCAGCATCAGGACCACTAACATATTTCACATCCGCATTATTTAAAAGAAATGCACCACTAGGTGTACCAGAATTACCAGAAATTTGAAACAAACCATTCACATTATCTTCTGTTATTGAAGATAGTCCAGAAACTGATTTTTCACCACCATATGCTAATCCATTTAATGTAGCATTATATGAATACACAGGAAAACCTGGAGAAGTATTTTTTATAGTTATGCTACCAGGTACACTATAAGTTAATTTTTGATAATTTATATTGCTTCCTAAATTTCTTGTAACATTTATTGTTCCACTTTTAATAGTAACCCCTTCAAATACTCCATTATGATTATTATTATCTGTATCATTTCCTAATACTCCTCTATTATTATTACCATTCATTGCAGTAATCCGTTGCCAGCTTCCTCTTGATCTAGCAGTTAATGTTAAATCAACATTCAAATTAACAGATGGAGCACTGACATTAGGTGCTTTTGGAGAACTAACTGTTCTAGGAATAAAATTAGGTAGATTGCTAACATCTACAGACATTGAAACATCTACCGCCTTCAACTTCGGTGCAATTGGTTTAAGCGAAGCCGACACCGGTATCATCGCATTTGGCTCTCTCTTCAATCCAAGTTCTGTCGTATTTCCGTAAAGAGCATGTGTATTTGGAGTCGTATTATATTTATATTTCCCCATTGTCTTATCTCTTTCATATTTCACATCAGCCGTTTTATCTCCACGACCTTTGTAGTGACCTTGCCAATTGTTGTACATTCCGTTTATTCCGTATTGCCAGCTGCTCCATGGAGATTTTACTACATGATCTCCTTGTTCCATTAACTGAATTAACTCCAAATTTGTGTTACGAAGAAGTTTTTTATTTTCAGTTCTGGCTTTTTTAAAATCTTGTCTTAGCTGCACAATTGATGTGTTTATCTGTTTTGTCTGTTCTTTTATCTCATCTTCAGCCGAAAAAAGATTAAAAGAAAGTCCTCCTGTTCCTATCGCTCCCGTCAATAAAAACGAAATAAGCGCTGAATCTGTATATTTAAAGTCTTTTACTCTTTTAGCAAAAGATTTTAATTCTTTTTTCAAATCTTTTAAATTATTTGTCATTTTTTTCCTCTCTTCTTTATATTTAAAAATTAAAAAACTTGAAACTCAATTTAAGAAAATATCAAAATTTTAACTTCAAAATTTCTCAAATTTTTTATTTCAAATTTTACTATCTTTTGTTTATTATATCAAAAAAAAAGAAAAAATCAAATATTTTTTAAAGAAATTACTAAAAAATGGAGAAAGCTCTAACTTTTGCACCTTTACTTGCTTATATTCTACTTTTATTTTATTTTTTTCTAATTTATTCTCTTTAATTTTCCCATTCTTTTTATTTTAAATATTGTTTTTTTTAAAGAAAAATGGTATTATTTAATGATGAAAAAAATGTAGGATAGTAGGAAGTGAGGAATTTTTATGAAAAAATTGTTAATTTTGTTTACCGTTTTGACATTTATGGTTATCGGTTGCGGTAATTCATCAGAAAGCGGAAACAAAGCGAATGAAAAAACTGGTAGTTCCAAAAAATTTAAGATAGGAATTACACAAATTGCGTCACACCCGGCGCTAGATAATGCGAGAAAAGGATTTGAAGATGCCTTTAAAGAAGCTGGAGTCGATGCAGATTTTGATGAAAAAAATGCAAACGGAGAAACTGCAAACGCAAATCTTATTGCAAATAACTTTGCCAGTTCAAAAGTTGACTTAATTTACGCAATAGCGACAAGTACAGCACAAACCGCAGTTCAGTCAACAAGTTCTATACCAATTGTTTTTGCAGCAATTACAGATCCAAAATCAGCTGGAATTTTAAAACCAAATGTAACTGGTGTCAGTGACAGAATGGATGTAGCTGAACAAATGAAACTGCTAAAAAGATTGGATGGCAAAATCAAATCAGTTGGTGTAATTTACAATTCATCTGAGCCAAATTCAAAAGTTCAAGTGGAAGACTTAAAAAAAGCAGCAGCGCCACTAGGACTTACAATTGTTGAAAAAAGTGTAACTCAAGCAAATGAAATTCCACAGACAGTTGACAATTTGACAAGAGAAGCCGATGCAATCTATTTACCGACAGACAACTTGGTCGCTTCAGTTGCAAATTTAATTACAGAAAAAGCTACAAATGCTAAGAAAATAGTATTTGGAGCGGAAGCCGCTCATGTAGAAAAAGGAGCTTTGATAACTCAGGGAGTAAGTTATTACGAAATCGGAAAAGAAGCTGGAAAAATGGCAATTGATATTTTGAAAAATGGTAAAAAGCCAAGTGAAATTCAGTTTAAGCAAATGCCATTAAGTGAAATCGTTATTAATGAAAAAACACTTGCAGCGCTAAATATTAACTTGCCACAAGATATTAAAAGTAAAGCAAAAATGGTAAAATAAAAAATATAAAAATTTTTTATTAAATTAAATAATTAAATTAATTAATTAATCAAAAAATTAAAAATTTTAAATTTAAAAAAAATAAAAATAAAAAAATTAGTAAACTCAAGAAATTTAAAAAATAATAATTAATAATAATTTAAGAAAGGAAAAATAAGGACATGAAAAAGATATTATTGGTACTTGTAAGTTTAATTTTTGCACTTTCGTGCGGAAATAAAAATGATGCCGCCAATGGAAAAACTCAAAATAATTCACAGCAAAAAGCTAAATTCAAAATTGGAGTAACTCAGTTTATGACACATCCATCGCTTGACTTGGTAAAAAAAGGATTTGAAGATGCGATAAAACAAGCTGGAATTGACGCCGACTTTGATGAAAAAAATGCAAATGGAGAAGTTTCAACTGCAACATTAATCGCAAATAACTATAAAGCTGACAAAAAAGACTTGGTATTTGGAATTGCAACTCCGTCAGCACAGCAACTTGCAAACAACATAACTGACATACCAGTTCTATTTTCTGCCGTGACAGACCCCGCTTCTGCCAAAATTCTAAATTCAAATGTGACAGGGACAAGCGACAAGGTTGACAATGTTTCGCAGCAATTAGATCTACTTTTAAAATTAAATCCAAATGTAAAAAAAATAGGAGTTTTATACAATCCGTCTGAACAAAATTCACTTGTTCAAATAGCTGAAATTCAAAAAAGAGCTAAAGAGAAAAAATTAGAAGTTGTATTACAAGGTATTACAAATTTTGGAGAATTAGCTCAAGCTACAAAAAATTTACTTACACAAGTTGACGCACTTTATTTGCCAACAGATAACTTAGTAGTTTCAGGAATGCAGCTTATCACATCAGAAGCAATAAGCGCTAAAAAAATAGTCGTAGTTTCTGAAAATTCATCAGTTGGAATTGGAGCATTATTTACAATGGGAATTGACTACTACCAATTAGGTAAAAGAACTGGACAGATGGCAGTTGAAATCTTAAACGGAAAACCTGTTTCACAAGTTCCTTTTGAAACTTCAAAACAATTAAAACTTTATGTCAACGAAAAAACTGCAAAAGCGCTTGGAATTGATATAAATAATCCTTTATTTAAAGGCGCTGAAATTATGGGTAAATAAAACAAAAAAATTAATACAAAAAGAAAGAGAGTAAAAAATGAATGAATTAGTAATTTTCTTACAGAGCTTGCCAGAAGCTTTTAAGATAGGATTTATATATTCGATAATGGTAATGGGAGTCTATTTGACTTATAAAATACTTGATTTTCCAGATATGTCAGTTGACGGAACCTTTCCACTTGGAGGATTTATCTTTGCGGCATTTTCCCTTTCATCAAAAGGATTTTTTGGAATAACAAGTCCAGTTATGGGACTTATTTTAGCTGTTATTGGTGGAATGATAGCTGGACTTATTACAGGAGCGCTACATGTGTATTTAAAAATCAATGGACTTCTTGCGGGAATTCTTGTAATGACTGGACTTTACAGTATAAATTCCAGAATTGTCGGAATGCCAAATGTGTTTATTTCACCAGAGAGAAGTATTTACGAAATAGTGTCATTTGAAAAAAACTTTATTCCGTTTATAATAATATTAGTAATTTTATTAATTTTAAAAGGATTTTACGATTATAAAATCAAAGCAAATAAATATATGTTTGTGAGTATGGGAGTTTACATAGTTTCAACAATTGCATTAATTGTCTATGTTGCACTTACAAAAGATGTAAAACTTATGCTAACTGTTATAATCGCTTTTGTCATAAAAATGATAATTGATTATATTTTAACTTCAAAATTCGGATTTGCGTTAAGAGCACTGGGAAATAACGAACAGCTTGTAATCAGTTTGGGAGTCAATCAGAAAAGATTAAAAATATTTGGACTTATGATTTCAAATGGAGTTGTCGCACTATCTGGAGCACTTTTTGCACAAAACTTAAAAGTTGCGGATTTACAATCTGGGGTTGGAACAATCGTAATCGGTCTTGCTGCAATAATTTTAGGACTTGGAGTATTAAAAAAATCACAACTGATAAACGAAATTTCAATTGTTACAATAGGTTCACTTATGTACTATTTCATAATAAATTTGGCACTTATGTCAAACAGCTGGACAAAATCACTATTTCAAGCAATCAAATTGCCAGACGGCTTAATCCAAATTTTGGAAATCAAGCCAACTGATGTAAAAATTATTACAGCTATAATTTTGACAATAATTTTATGGCATGAATTTGCAAAGAAAGCCAAAAAAGGTAAGAAAAAATTGAAAAAAGAAAGTGGAAGATAAAAAATGATAGAAATAAAAGATTTACATAAAACATTTTTTTCAGAACTTGGAACAGAAAAAAAAGTTTTTAGAGGACTGGATTTTACGATAAATGATGGAGATTTTATAACAGTTATTGGAAGTAACGGTGCAGGAAAATCGACTTTATTAAATGTTCTAAATGGACAAGTGATACCTGACGCAGGAGAAATTATTTTAAATGGACAAAATATAACATCTATAGAACAGCACAAAAGAGCTAGATGGATTTCTCAAGTTTATCAAAATCCAACAATGGGAACAGCGCCTTCAATGACCGTTTTAGAAAATTTGTCAATGGCAAAAAACAAAGGAAAAAGATTTAATTTTACATTCGGACTTGACACAAAAAACATTGATTTTTACAAAGGACAATTAGCCGACATCGGTTTAGGTCTTGAAAAGCAGCTACACACCCAAGTAGGACTTCTATCTGGTGGACAAAGACAGTGTTTATCGCTTATAATGGCAACACTAAACCGTCCAGACATACTTTTATTAGACGAACATACAGCAGCACTTGACCCAGAAACTTCCAATAAAATTTTGGAAAAGACAAAGGAAATTATCGAAAAAAATAATATCACAAGTCTTATGATAACTCACAACATGCAAGATGCGATAACTTATGGAAATCGTCTTATTATGCTTCACGCAGGAGAAGTTATTTTCGACATAAAAGGTGCTGAAAAGCAAAAACTTACTGTTGAAAAACTACTAGAAATGTTTAAGACAAAAGACGCAAAATTGTCAGATAAAGATGTGTTTTAAAAAATTTTTGAATTTTAAAAAATTTTAAAAATTGAAAATATTAAAATTATAAAAATAAAAGTGGAAATAATATAAAATAAAAATAAATTTCCACTTTTTTATTAGTTTTAGAAAAAATTTTAGAATTTTAAAATTTTTCTGCTATCCAGCTTTCTATTTCATATCTCAAAGGACGACTGGAAACTTTTTTTATAAATCCTTTTTTTTTCAATTCTTTCGTATATTTATTTATCGTCTGTTGAGTTTTATTTAAATTCGGAATTTTTGCTATATCTTTATTTTTTATTTTTTCAAATTCGTTAAATAAATAATCTTGGATAAAAATATATAATATTTGCATTTCTATTTTTTTCACATCTTTTCTTTGATTTTCAATTTCTTCACAAATTTTATCCATATATTCCGCTTTTTCAATCGTTTTTTCAATTAATTCCAAAATTGAATTCTGTCCTTCAATAACATTTTCCAAAATATTTTCAACAAAAAAAGTTATTTCTCCCAAATTATATTTACTCTCAACTTCTTTGAATGATTTATAATATTTCATTTTATTTTGTGCAATCATATATGAAATTGACAGCGCTGTATATTTTCCCACATATTTAGCCAAGTTCATTGACAGCAAATATCTTCCAAAGCGACCATTGCCGTCATAAAACGGATGAATATATTCAACAAAAAAATGAATTATTGAAATTTTTATAAGCGACGGAATTTCTTTGTCGTTTAAAAGTTTTATTACTTTTTCAACTTCTTTTTGTATATTTTCCTCTCCTAAAATTCCCCGATGAATTACTTCCATCGCATCGTTTTTTATTTCAACGCCATCTTTTCTAAAAATTTTTCCATCTAATTTATAATTTTCACTCTCCAAAAAATCAATAAACAATTTTTCATATATTTTCCTAAAATCTTCAGAACTTTCAATTTTTTCTTCTTTATTTTTCAAAATATTTTCATATTTTTTTACAATTCCAACTAATTTTTCTTTTTTACTAAATTTTTTTTTACCAGTTTTATTTTGCAATTCGGAATAAATAGCCTTTTTGCTAGAATGAATCCCTTCAACTTTGTTCGTATAAAGAATTTCATTTACAAACAATTTATTTACTGTATAAAACATCATCAAAGAAGTCAACTTTTGAAATTCTAATTCAATTTTTTTACTATTTTTATAAATTTCTTCCTGCAATTTAAAGTGTTTCGGCAAAAATTTAAAAAACAATGGCACTTGCTTTTTTTTATATTCGGAATAAATCATCAAATTTGTAACAATCGTTGAGCTATCTTTTATTCTTTTTTCATATTCTTCATCTAATTTCTTACTTTTATAATATAATTTTTCTAATTTTTCATATTTTATATACATTTCAATCACTCCTATTATATAAATAATATCATTTTTATATTTTAAAGTAAAGATTTTATAAAAAATTTTTTTATTTTTTATAATTACTAAAATTATTTAAAAAATTCAAAATACACAGTTTTTAAAATTTTTGTTGTAATATCCCATTTTTTTTGGTAAAATCTTAATTGAGAAAAAATATTTTATTTTTAGAAAGGAAATTAAAATGAATACAGAAAATCAGACATTAAATTTGAACACAATAATTAGAATTATTTACAAAAACAAAAACTTAATTGCACTAATTACAGTTATAACAATGGTACTTGCAACAGCTTTTGTTTTTTTGCATAAATCTTTTAAAACAGAAATAAACTTATACGGAAATGACAAAGTTTTGACAGAAATTGGAGAAAATTCTCAATATTCACTTAGTTCATTTGAGTTTTTTTCCTACATAAAAAGTCACTCAAAAACGCTAAAAAATTTAAATTTGCCAGAAAATAAATTTTTAAAAGAAATGTCAACTAGACTTACTACACAAACTGAAACTGGCGATCCGATGGTAAAAGTAAAATTTTCATCAAAAAGCAAATCTGAAGGAGAAAATTTTTCCAAAGAATATCACATACTTGCACAAAATTATTTGAATGAAAAAAAGAACAGCTATTTGGATGCGCAATTAAAATTATTAGACGAACAGTATAAATTTATTTCTAAAAACACAGATATCAGAACGACAAAAGACCCTTTAACTGATACTTTAGTTTCAAGACTTTCGTATTATAGACTTCTAAAAAACGATTCAAGTCCAGTTATAAAATACATTAACTCAACTACAAAACCGTCATTAAACAAAAAATTAGTTTTAGCAGCATCACTTTTTGTCGGACTATTTTTAGGAATTTTTGCCGCATTTGTTAAAGATTTTTCAAATACATTGGATTGGAAAGATATTAAAAGCAAAAATTAAATTGTAAAAATAAATAAAATAAATAAATTTAAAAAAAGAATAGATTTGAGAAAAATATTAAAAAATTTAAATATTTAAAAAAATAAAAATAAAATAATTAAAATAACAAAAAAAAATAAAATAAAATAAAGTAAATAAAAATAAAAAAAACGAAAGGGAAAAGAAAAAGAGAAATGGATTTTTTTTATCATACGATAACGACATTAGTTTTAACATTTTTTTATTATGTCGGCTTCAAATTTCCAGATTACGACTTTAAATTAAAATTAAGTCACAGAAATATATTAACTCACTCTCCATTACTTGTAATTATTTTATTCGCACTGCATCAAAATAAAATTCTTACATTGAGTTATAAAACGAAGTATGACATAACAGATTTTGTGACGGTTGGACTTAGTCTTGGAATTGCAATTCATCTGCTTTATGATTTATTTCCAAAAAGTTTTAAAGGAACAGCGCTTTTGCAATTTCCAATTGTAGAAAAAAGTTTATCAAAAGATGAAACAATCGCCACTATGATAATTTTTATCATTCTTTTGACAGGATTTTCTGTCTACAAGTTAAAAAATTATCTCGATTTAGTCACAAATCTCATTTTAATAATAATTACTTTTATTTTAAAAAGAAAAAGTGAAAAAAATTTTTTTCGTGTGGCTTTTCTTTTCGTCATTATTTTCTCGCTTTTAATTTCTTTAAAACAAAATATATCTTTTGATAAATTTTTTTAAAAATAAAAAACTATCTTAAAAATTAATTTCTAAATTTCTTAAGATAGTTTTATTTTTTTTATTTTAAATTTTAAACTTTAAATTTTAAAAATAAAATTTGATTATTTATTGACTTCATCAGCCAATTTTTTACCAACTTTAAATTTTACAACTTTTTTGGCAGCAATTTGCATTTTTTCTCCTGTTGCTGGATTTCTTCCTTCTCTAGCGGCTTTTTCTTCCACTTTAAATGTTCCCCATCCAACAAATTGAATTGAATCTCCTTTTACCAAAATTTCTTTTGCTGTTTCCAAAAATGCATTTACCAATTCTTCTGATCTTTTTTTAGTTTCACCTGTTGCTTTAGCATAAGCATCTACAAATTCTTTTTTTGACATTTTCATTCCTCCAATTTTTTTTATCACTATAATAGTACCATATTTTCAGCATTTGTCAAGTTTTATAAAAAACTTTTTAAAAATTTTTTAATCATTTTTTCTTCTTGAAATCACTTTTATAATTTCATTCACAACAAACGGAACAAGTGACAATCCAATTACCATTCCCCAATGACTCGGATCTATCGCAGTCACTTTAAACATTTGTGCAATACTTGGAATTGAAGTCAAGCCAATTTGCAAAACTATTCCAATAATAATCGAACCAATTAAGAATTTATTTCCAAAAAATCCAATTTCAAAAATAGTCTTTTTACTATTTCTCATCGACAATGAATAAAACAATTGCGAGAATGTAAGAACGATAAACGCCATTGTTCTTCCATAAGTTAAAATTTCACGTGTTGCAGGATTACTGTCTTTTACGGCTGAAATAGGCACAGTCCCGCTATGAATAATTCCTAGGTAAAATGCCACAAGTGTAAGCACTCCAATCAGCACTCCACCAACAATTGATCTCATTCCCGCACCTTCAGAAAAGAAACTCTCCTTCGGATTTCTAGGTTTTCTAGTCATAACTTCCTTATCTCCAGGATCCATTCCAAGCGAAATTGCTGGTAATGTATCAGTTATTAGGTTTACCCATAAAAGCTGAGTTGCGACTAACGGTATTGACCATCCAAATAATGTTGCAATAAACACACACAAAACTTCTCCCAAATTACAAGAAAGCAAGAATATAATTGTCTTTTTGATGTTGTTAAAAATATTTCTTCCTTCTTCAATCGCATGAATTATCGTAGTAAAATTGTCATCAGTCAAAATCATGTCACTAGCACCTTTAGAAACATCAGTTCCTGTAATTCCCATAGCAACTCCTATATCGGCAAATTTAAGCGACGGCGCATCGTTTACTCCATCTCCAGTCATTGACACAATATTTCCCTGCTCTTTAAACGCTTTTACAATCTTAACTTTATGCTCAGGCGAAACTCTTGCAAACACTCTATATTTATTCACTTCCTTAGCAAATTTATCATCTGGAATCTCATCAATTTCAGCTCCAGTCAAACTTTGGCTAATATCTGTCGCAATTCCAAGCTCTTTTGCAATCGCAACTGCCGTATTCTTATGATCTCCAGTTATCATAATCGGAGTAATTCCAGCATTTTTAGCTTCCACAATCGAATCTTTCACTTCAGTTCTAGGCGGATCAATCATTCCAACAATTCCAACTACAACCAGATCTTTTTCCATCTCTTCAGGTAAAATTTGGCTGTCAACATCTTTAAATGCCACTCCAAGCACTCTTAATGCATCATCAGACATTTCTTCAGCAACTTTCAATATTTTATTTTTTTCTTCTTCAGTCAATGGTAAAATTTCTCCATTTACAAGAATTTTATTTGCTCTTGTAAGAATGTTGTCAATCGCACCTTTTGTATGAACTCTATATTTTCCACCTTCTTCATTAAGTGTCGACATAAGTTTTCTGTCCGAATCAAATGGATTTTCAGAAACCCTTTTATATTTAGCATTCAATGCGTTTTTTTCCAAATCAAATTTATTTCCCAAGACAATCAGAGCCACTTCTGTCGGATCTCCAATATCTTGTCCATTTTCAACAGATGCATCCGAGCAAAGCACAAACGAACGAATTAACTCAGTTTCATCAACATTTGCCTTTTGTCCATCTTGACTGGAAATATCCCTTAAATTATCCAAAGTATAAGTTTTTACAACAGTCATCTTATTTTGAGTAAGCGTCCCAGTTTTATCAGAACAAACAATATTTACCGCTCCCAATGTTTCAACCGCTGGTAATTTTCTCACAATCGCATTTTTCCTTGACATAGTCTTTACCCCAAGTGAAAGTACAATCGCAACAATCGCAACAAGTCCTTCAGGAATTGCCGCCACAGCCAAACTTATCGCAGTCATAAACATATCAACCGCTTCTCTTCCTTGAATCAACCCTATGACAAAAATAATTCCACAAATTGCTAAAGCTCCATATCCCAAAATTTTTCCAAGCTCTTCCAATTTTATCTGAAGCGGAGTTAATGTATTGTTATCTTCATCCAAAATCTGTGCAATTTTTCCAATTTCAGTATTCATTCCAGTTTCAACTACAACTCCTTCTCCTCTTCCGTAAGTTGCCATAGTTGACATAAATGCCATATTTTCCTTATCTCCAATTGGTATTTTTGCATCAGTTGTAATAAAATTAGCATCCTTTTCACTTGGAACAGATTCTCCAGTAAGTGCCGACTCTTCAATCTGCAAATTAGCACTTTCAATAAGTCTGACATCTGCTGGAATATATCTTCCCGCATCAATTACTAAAATATCTCCTGGCACCAGTTCTTCCGAATTAACTTCAATAACTTCGCCATTTCTTCTAACCAAGCTCTTAGGTGTTGTCATCTGCTGTAACGCTTCCAATGCCTTTTCCGCCTTAGATTCCTGTACAACTCCAACTACTGCATTTATAAGAACAACCGCTAAAATTATCAAGGCATCTGCTATTCCATCTTTTCCGTGCGCAATAATATTAATGACAGCTGCGCCAATTAGCACATAAATAAGCATATCCTGAAGCTGTGCCAAAAATAACTGCAGCAAACTTTTTTTCGGCTTTCCTTTCAATTTATTAGGTTCATATTTTCCCAGCCGCTTTTTTACTTCTTCAGTTGAAAGTCCCGTCTTTTCCGAAACATTCAGCTCTTTTAAAACATCCTTTGATGATTTAGTAAACCACATATTCACCTTACCTCTTCTTTCTTAAAATCTTTGTAGATATTATACACTAAAATTAGTTTTATTTCTATATTAATTTATTTAATTTATTTAATTTCTCTAATTTTCTCTATTTCTTTATTTAAAAAATTTTTAAAATTTTATGTTGAAAAAAATTAATATCTATTATATACTTAAAATAGGAAAAAATATTAAACGGAGGATATAATTTTTATGGATTACAAGACGATTATTGTCGGAATTGCAGGAGGAACTGGATCTGGAAAAACTAGCGTCACTCGTGCAATTATCGAAAGTTTAGAAAAAAAGGGAATTAAATCAATTCTTCTCGAACAGGATTCGTACTACAAAAGAAATGACCACTTGACTTACGAACAAAGGGTTACGCTAAATTATGACCATCCGAATGCGATAGATTTTGATTTGCTGGAATCTCACATTCTTGCGTTAAAAAATAATCAATCCATTGAAAAACCTATTTATGATTTTCAAGTTCATAATAGAATTGATAAAACTGAACATATCAATCCAGCAAATTTGATTATTGTAGAGGGAATTTTAGTTCTGGCAATTGAAAAGATCCGTAACTTATTTGATGCAAAAATATTTGTAGATACAGATGATGACGAAAGACTTTTGCGAAGAATTGAAAGGGATTTGCATGAACGAGCTAGAAGTTTTGAGAGCATAAAAAACCAGTACATTAACACAGTAAAACCTATGCACTTGGAATTTGTTGAACCATCTAAAAGATACGCAGATGTAATAATTCCACGAGGAAAAGACAATAAAGTCGGGATAAATATGGTTGTCAGCCGACTTCGTTATTTATTTAAAAAATTAAAAGAGAAATAAAAAAAAGAAAAAAAAGAAAAGAGGAAATTTTATGAAAATAGTTGTAATTGGTGGCGGAGCTGCCGGAATGATGTTTTCCACTCAATATAAAAAAGCAAATCCTGATGATGAAATTTTTTTGTTTGAAAAGTCAAGCTATGTGGCTTGGGCTGGATGTCCAACTCCTTATTTTATCGCTGATGAATTAAAAAAAAGCAATGTTTTGCACGGAACTCCTGAAGATTTTATGAAAAGAGGGGTTAATGTAAAAATTCATCACGAAGTTAAAAGCGTTGATTTTGAAAACAAAACGCTTGAAGTAAAGGGAGACGAAATTAACGGAACTTTTTCTTATGACAAGCTTGTAATCGCAGTTGGAGGAAAATCTTTTGTCCCAAATATTAAAGGATATTCTCCAAATTTAGAAAATGTATTTACATTATCTCACGCTGAAAGTGCTTTTAAAATTAAAGAATATTTAACTCAAAACAAAAACAAACTAAAAAATGCAGTTGTAATTGGAGCTGGATTTGTTGGAATTGAAATGGCAGAATCTTTCAAAAAAAATGGACTTAATGTAACTGTCATTGAAAAAGCAAAAGAAATTTTCCCGACAATTTCAGAAAATCTAAAGGAAAAAATTTACAAAAAATTTAAAGAAAAAGATATAAATCTAAAATTAAATTCTGGTGTCACTGCTGTAAATTCTGAAAATAATGTTGCAAAATCAGTAAAATTAGACTCATCTGAAAATATTGACTTTGATATCGCATTATTTAGTATCGGAGTTACTCCAAACATAGATTTTTTACCTAAAACATTAAAAACTGATAGCGGAAAAATCGTCATAAATGATAAATTCGAAACAAATATAGACGATGTCTACGCAATTGGAGATTGTGTATTTAATAAGTATTATAAAACTGACAGAAATTTATTTGAGCCACTTGGAGATGTTGCAAATAAACACGGAATGATGTTGGCTAAACACTTATCTGGAAAAAATATAAGCTGGAAAGGATTGATTCGTTCATTTGCCACTTCATTTTATGATATAAAATTAGCACAAACTGGACTTTCTCTAAAAGAAGCAACTGAACTTGGCTACAATGCCGATGTTGTCAAAATGAAAGCGATGTATAAAAACTCTGGATTCGCAGATTCATTTCCTGCAAGTGCTGAAATTGTTTATGATAAAGATAGAAAAATTGTTCTTGGTGGAGCAATGGTGGGTTTTGAAGCTGTCGCACAATTTATCGACCAAATTGCAATTGTTATCACTTTTGAAATACCGATTGAAAAATTTATCGAAATAGACTTTGCTTATTCGCCAACAAATGCAAGTGTTTGGAATCCACTTCTTGTAGTTTATAGAAAAGTTATAAATTAATTATTTTGATAAAATAAAATAAAGCAAAATAAATTAAAACATAATAAAATAAATTAAATTAAGTTAAATTAAATTAAAGGAGTTTTTTTGAAAAATAAAATAAATAAAATTAAAATCGATATTAACAAAAATAAAAAATTTAAGATAAATTATCAAATATTCTTTATTTTTCTTGCAATTTACAGCTTTGCCACGACGCTACTTGATTTACATGGTGATATTCATATTTCAAAAAATCCTCTTTTGGAATTTATTGATTTTTCAATTTATTTGATTTTCGCCATTGATTATATCATAAGATTTATATTTGCTAAGCACAAAGCTAATTTTATTGAAAATAACATTCCCGACTTGATTTCAATAATTCCATATTATTCGATTTTTAGATTATTTAGAATTTTTAAAATTAGAAAATTTGCAAAAGTTTTTAAACATTTAAAATTATCAAAACTTTATCTTTTTGTAAAAAAAACATACAAAAAAATAAAAAAATTTTTAAAGTTAAATGGTTTAATTTATTTGCTAATTATGGCAGGGCTTGGAATTATTATTTCAGCTCTTGTCATTTCCTATGTAGAAAAGATGAATTATAGCGATAGCCTTTGGTGGGCATTTGTCACAGCAACTACAGTCGGCTACGGAGATATTTCTCCAAAAACTCATATTGGAAGATTCGTTGCCATTTTTCTAATGCTCATTGGAATTGGAACTTTCGGAATGATTACAGGAACAATCGCAACTTATTTTTTAAATAAACAAAATGACATTGCGCCAACTGACGACTTAGACAAATATATTTTAAATTCTGAAAACTTTAGCGACTCTGAAAAAAAAGAAATTATCACTTTTATACATTTTGTGAAATCAAAGCGGGAAAAATAAAAAGATTTAAAATTTTGAATTGAATAAAAATATTCTTTTCTCATTTTAAATCTTTTTTTACTTCTTTTTTCTCCATCTTTTGTGCTGCCACATATACTGCTCTGGATATTCCCTAATTATTTCTTCAAACTCATTATAAATTTTTTGCATATTAAATTTCATAGTTTCTTTTAACTTACTCTGCTTTTCTATCTCAATAATCTTTTTATTTTTTACAATTATTTTATTATTTTTATCAAATACCGCATAAGCCAGTACCAATGGAACTTTATGCTTAATCGACAAAAGCACAGGTCCAGCAACCGCCGTTGTTTTTCTCCCAAAAAATTCAATCTCCACATCTTTTCCATAGTGATCCGAAGCCAAAGCAATTATCGATTTTTCGTTTATAGCTTTGCTTAAAAGCTGACTTTCATGCAGCGGAATTGAATTTAGTCCACCTTTTTCACGCCACTCAGTCATCAAATCATTAATTTTCTCATTTTTTTGCTTTCTAAAAACAGCATAAAATTTTCTCAAATTTTCCATTTTACTTCCCGCTTCAAATCCACCTAAATGCAATGAAACAATCAAAACTGCCTTATCTTTTGCCATTTCTATTGCCTTTTTCATTATCTCTTCATTTTCAACCGAAGTATTTTCCCCTTTTGTAATTTCTTCCAAAAAATCGAAGTCATTATCATTTTTCCCATCGTTTTATATGACTCTTTTGCAATTCTTTTAACTTCTTTTTCATTTTTTTGAGGAAAAGCATTTTTTATATTGTCCAATGTCAATTCTCGCCTTTTTTTTACTAAAAAATACGCTAAAAGTCCCATTTTTTCAAAAAATTTATATCGCCATTTAAGTGGAAAAATTGACAAAACTTTTTTAAATGCCACAAGAAAAAATTTTAACATAATTTCTCCTTTTTAATATTTTTTTATTTTATATTTTTTTATCTTTATTCTTATATTTATTCTTATTCTTATATTTATATTTATATTTTCTACTTTTTTAAAAAAAAGAGCATATCTAATACGCTCTTATTTATTTACTATTTTCTGATTCCTAATTTTTCGATTAAGTTTCTGTAATCGTCTACATTTCTATTTTTTACATAATTTAATAATCTTCTTCTTTTTCCGATTAATTTTAATAATCCTACTCTTGAGTGAACATCTTTAGGATGTACTTTCAAGTGTCCTGTCAAGTGACTGATTCTGTCTGTCAATAAAGCTATTTGAACTTCTGCAGAACCTGTATCTTGAGCGTTTTTTCCAAATTTTTCAATAATTTCTTTTTTTGCTGTTAATGCCATTTATAATTTCCTCCTAATTTTATTATCTAAACCAAGAATATAGTGGCAAACTGATATTCATAGTCTAAATTCTTCTATATTATACCATACAACTTTTTTTTTGTAAAGAAATTAATTCATAAAAGTTTTTGTAAGTGAATCTTCATCCACTGGTAATTCCAATTGTTCTTCAACTTTATTTCCATTGATCTTTAAATTAAATGGAAATCCTTCCACATTGAATCCTCTCAAAATTTCTCCACTTTCGTCGTAATACGCTGGAATTGTGTATCCATTATCTTTTATATACGATTGAACTTTTCCCAAACTTGATCTAGAATTTGTAAATACTACGACTAAATTTACCCTATTTTTATTTTTATCATAAAATCTTTGAACTTCTGGAATTTCTTCTTTACAGTGTGGACACCATTCAGCTGCAACTATAAACAAAGTTTTTTTCCCATTTTTAAAAATTTGCGTACTTTTTATTTTTTTACCATTCAAATCTTTTAATTCGAATTCTGGAACCGTTGCTCCTGCCAAGTCATCAACTCCATCTAGTGGTTTTACAACAAACTCAGCACTTTTCCCACATGATATTACAAATACAAAAAGTATCGACAACAACAAAATAAATTTTTTCATTTTTTTCCTCTTTTCTTCTATTTCTTTCTATAATTCTGTAATTCTGTAATTTTTTAATTTTTTATATTAATTTAATTTTTTAAAAAAGCTTCATAAAATTCTCCAATATCAAATCCTGTACTTTTAGCAGCTATAAAATAAAATTTTGCTTTTTTATTTTTTTTCTTATTAAAATAATAAACTCCCAAATTATAATACGCTTCAGGATATTGATCCACAGCGGCTTTTAAATTTAAAATTCTAACTTTATTGCTATTTTTAGGATAATAAGAACTCAAAGCTACTGTTGCACTGCTTATATCACTTTTAGACAATCTTTCCAATATTTTTTTTGCTTCTTTATTTTTTAAAGTTTCTGATTGAGCTGAATTTTTACTTTGTTCTTCATTTTCATAAAGGAATGCTAGTCTTTCTCCAGCTTCTGAAGAACCAAGCGCATAAGCTTTTGTATACATATTTTTTGCTTTTTTAAGTTCATTTTGAGTTTCATACATTTTTCCTAAATAATACATCGTATCTATATCATTTTTATCCACTGCTTTCAAATAATATTTTTCAGCGTCTTTAAAATCACCCAAATTTTCATATAAATATCCCATGTAGCTATTTATCAATATTTCATCACTTTTTATATCAGCTAAAGGAAGCAGCGCTGTTTCATAACTTTTATTTTCGTCTGCCAATTTTTTAGCTATTTCATAAGCTGATAAATAATATTTATTTTTAAATAAGGTATCCTGATATATTTTAATCGCTTCATCATTTTTCCCGTCACCTTCCAGTACTTTAGCTTTCGCATAAAGTGCAGGCGGATAATTTTCAGCTAAAAAGTCTTTTAAAATATCATAGGCTTTCCCAACATACTGTGTTCTTTCCACAAGAAGAGTCCCAAGCTCTTTTTTTTCATCTTTTGAAATATTTCCTTCGTCCATTTTTTTATTTAACGCTTCGATTTTTTTGTAATAACTCATCATATTTTTTCCAGCTTCATATGAACGCAAAGATAAAAAATCTCCAGCATCTTTACCTTTTTTAAAATACTCTTGAGCTTTTGTAAATTCTAATTTATTTTCGTAAATATCTCCCATCACATAATAAGCTTTACTAAATCCTTGTTTTGCAGAACTTTCCAAAAGTTCTAAAATTTCATTTTCGCTGCCATTTTGTTTTTTTAGTAAAAGTGCTTTAAAATATTCAGCATACCCATTACTTTTTTTCAAATATTTGTTAAAAATTTCTTCACTATTTCCTTCCAAATATATAAGTGACAGTGCAAAAGCTTCTTTATTTTTTAATTTTATTGCTTTTTCCAACTGTTTTGTTATATACTCGTCATTTTCCTGTTTTGAAAAAATTCCAAGTAAAGAATTTTCCAAATAATCATATCCCTTGTCATTGGAACAAGATACAAACAAAAATGGAACAAAAAATAAATAACATAACCATTTTTTCATATTTTATCAATCCCGTCCTTCAAAATTAAATATTAACCCCACAATCTTTTAACTTACTTAAATTTTATTTAACACTCGCTCCAAGTTTTACATTCTCATCAATAAATATCAATTTTGTCTGTTTTTTCTCCACAGTTGTTAAAAGCATTCCCTGTGAAATTTCTCCTTTTAATTTTACTGGTTTTAAATTTAACACAGCCATAACTTTTTTTCCAACCAATTCTTCTTCTTTATACCATTTTGCAATTCCTGAAACAATTTGTCTCTTTTCAGTTCCAGTATTCACGATAAATTTTAAAAGTTTATCAGCATTTTCAACTCTAGAAACTTTTTCAATTTGTACAACTTTCATTTCAACTTTGCTAAAATCATTGATTGTTATTGGATTTTCAATTTTTAAGTTTGAATTAAACTCTTCTTTTTCTTCTTCTTCAATTTCTTCCAAATCAATTCGTGGGAAAATAGGTTCAGGATCTTTTAATTTATTTCCAATCGGATAAATTCCCCATTCTTTAAATTTCTTTAATTTAATTTTTGTCACATCTTCAATAAGTCCCAATTGATCAATCATTTTTTGCGCTGTCTGTGGCATAAACGGAGAAATAACTATAGCAATTTTATAAAGTCCTTCTACTAAATTATACATAACTGTCGAAAGTCTGTCTTTTTTATCTTCTTCTTTTGCCAACTTCCAAGGTTCACATTCATCAATGTATTTATTAAGTCTTGAAATAAATTTCCAAATATCTTTTAGAGCTTCTGAAAACTGATATTCATTCATATGTCTATCTAATTCTTTTAAAGTTTTATTCCACAAATCTTTTAATTCGTTATCAATTTCTTCATTGGCTTCATTTAACACAACTTCTAAATTAAAATATTTTTTTTGCATTCCAATCGTTCTATTAAGTAAATTTCCAAGATCATTTGCCAAATCCGAATTTATTCTTTGAACCATTGATCTTTTGGAATAATCTGCGTCATGTCCAAAAGTCGCTTCTCTCATCAAGTAATATCTAAATGCGTCAAGTCCATATTTATCCACTTCTTTTGCTGGATCAACAACATTTCCAAGAGATTTTGACATTTTTTCTCCTTCAACTGTCCACCATCCATGTGCAGCTATTGTTTGCGGCAAAGGAATACCTGCGGACATAAGCATAGCTGGCCAAATTATAGCATGAAATCTCAAAATATCTTTTCCAACAACATGATTTACTTCTCCATTTATCCAAATATCTTCAAATCTCCCCTTATCTTCCGAATATTTAGCTCCAGTCAAATAATTAGTCAAAGCGTCAAACCAGACATAAATTACATGTCCTTCTTCCAATTCTAGCGGAATTCCCCAGTCAAACACCGTTCTTGAAATTGATAAATCTTGCAACCCTTGTTTTATAAAAGCAATTACTTCATTTTTTTTGCTTTCAGGTTTTATAAAATTAGGATTTTCTTCAATATATTTTAAAAGTTTGTCTTCATACTTTGACAATTTGAAAAAATATGATGTTTCTTTTACATCAATAACTTCTTTTCCCATGTATTTTCCATCAACTAATTGATTTTCAGGGACAAAAGTTTCTTCAGAAACGCAATATTTTCCACTGTATTCTCCACGATAAATATCGCCTTTTTCATTTACAATTTTTATTATTTTTTTTACGCTATTTATATGTCTTTGTTGTGTCGTTCTCATAAAATCGGTATTTGAAATATTCAATTTTTTCCAAAGTGTCGTAAAATTTAACGACATCTTATCAACCCACTGTTGTGGTGTAAATCCATTTTTTTCAGCTGCTTGCTGAATTTTTTGACCGTGCTCATCGACTCCAGTTAAAAAAGTCACATCGTACCCCAACAATCTTTTATATCTCGCAACAACATCACAAATGATTGTCGTGTATGCTGTTCCAACATGTGGTGCTGCGTTTGGATAGTAAATTGGTGTTGTTATATAAAAAGATTTTGACATAATTTTTATTCCTCCTTAAAATTTTATTGATATATATTTTTAGTTTAGTTTTAATTATATTTATATTTTAAAACTTTTCTTCATTAAATTCAAGTGTTTTTGAATTTTTATTGTATTTTTTTTCATAAATTTCAAATGCCTTGTAACCAGCACTATGTATTTTTTCTTTTACTATTTTTATTGCATCTTCCATTTTTATTTCTTTTGATAAATAAAATTCTTCTCCAACATAATGAACACATTTAGAAAACGGCTTTGGAATTTCCAGTTTATCCCACATATTTTTAAAAATCCACTTTTTGCTGCAATAAGAACTCACTGGAACTATTGGCATTCCTGTTTTTTGTGCTATAAAAATTGCTCCAGCCTTTGGTTCAAAAATTGGTCCACTAGGTCCGTCAATTGCAATTCCTAATGTATATTTTTTTTTAGCATACCTTACTGCCTCTTTCAAACTTTTTATATTGTCTCTGTTTGATGAGCCTCGAATCAGATCATTTCCTTCTCTTCTTAAAACTTCTGACAATATTTCGCCATCTTTTGAAGCACTGACTATTGAAGCCTTTTTTTTAATTATTCTTGTTGCATTACAAACTGTAAAAATTTTTCTGTGCCAAAAAACAATTATATTAGGATTATTCATCATTTCTGAATTTTTTGCATAAAAATATTCTTTTCTCGTCGTAAAACTTAAAACTCTGTAAAAAAAATGTAAAATTGTTCCTAAGAATTTGTATTTATTCATAAATTTGTCTCTCCATTTTTTATTTAAAATTTTCCATTTTAAAATACTTTGACATTCCAATTATTTTCTCTTCAATAACTTTATCAGTTTCGTTCTTTTTTTCTTCATAGCTAAAACTTGTACAAACCAATGTTGCATATCCAAATATAAAGTACCACAACTTGTTTATTATTTCTTTTCCTTCTTCAAAAGTTAAATTTGGAAAACTTAGCAAAAGACTTTCTTGAGTCAAAAGATAGTCCAATGTCTCTTTATACAATTTTTTAAATCTTTCTGTAATATTTAAAAATATTGTTTTAAATAGCTCTCCTTCTTCTCTTGCAAAAATTACAAATCCAATTGACGCATTTAATATTTGTCTTTGTGAATAATTGCCATATAAATAATTATTTAATTTTTTTTCACATAAATTAATAACTTCTTCTTTTACTTTTTCAACTGTCTCAAAATTAAAATAAATTGGTGCTGTGGAGCAATTCAGCTTTTTTGCAATCTTTCTAGCACTTATACTCTCAAATCCTTCTTCTTTCAAAATATCATAAGCCGCATCAACTATAACTTCCTTTGTAAACTTCAACTTTGGCATATCTAACTTTTCTCCTTTTTAACTTTATCAAAAATACAAAACTTCCAATTTTCATATTTTTTCTCAAAAATTTTTTTCCAATTTTTAAAATCTATTTTAGGAAAATAAGCATCCGCCTTTTCATCTGCAAAATCTATATAACTTATATACATTTTATCTACAATTCCAAGCTCTAAAGACTTTTTATAAACTTTTTCACCGCCGATTATAATAATTTCTTCATCTAAATCTTTTAAATCTTTAAATTTTTCTATTAATTTAGAAAAATCATCAAAAATCAAAACAGAATTATCATCATTTTTCATTGTCTTCGAAAGCACGATATTTTCACGATTTGGAAGTGGTCTACCAATGCTCTCAAAAGTTTTTCTTCCCATCACAATTTTTTTCCCAGAAGTTATTTTCTTAAAATTCTTCAAATCTTCAGGAACATGCCAAAGCAATTTATTTTCTTTTCCAATTTCGTTATTTTTTCCAACTGCAACAATCAAACTAAACATTTTCTTCTCCTTCAAAATTTACACTGCCACTTCAAATTTTATTGCAGGATGACTCTCATAATCTTCAAGTGTAATATCTTCAAATGTCAGCTCATCAAAAGGCTTATCAGCAATTTTAATCTTAGCTAACTTCATCGGTTCTCTCTTTAATTGTTCACGAAGTCCATCAATATGATTTTCATAAATATGAGCATCAATTATTGTATGAGCAAATTCTCCAGGCTCATATCCGCACTCTTTTGCAATCATCATCGTAAGCAGTGAATAACAAGCCAAATTAAATGGAATTCCAAGTGCTATATCTCCACTTCTTTGAGTCAAGTGGCAATTTAATTTATTTCCTGAAACATTAAACGCAAAAGTGTAATGACACGGCGGTAATTTACTGATAGTTGCGTTTCCTGGATTCCAAGCGACAACTATCATTCTTCGTCCATTTCTTGTTTGAGGATTTACCTTCATTTCTTTTAATGTGTCAATAATGTACTGAATCTGGTCAAATACAAGCTGTCCATTTTCTTCCCGCGTCGTCCAGGGATTATTTTCATCCACAAAAACTTCTCCGTCCAATGAAATTTCTGGTACAGGATATCTTCTCCAAAATCTTCCATACGCAGTTTCAAGCCGTCCTTCTTCGTCAGCCCAAGCATCCCAAATCTTTGTTTTTTTTCTTAAATTTTTTATATGTTCCTCGCCCGACAAATACCAGAATAATTCATGCAACATCGAATTAAAATACATTTTTTTAGTAGTTAGCAGCGGATAACCACAACTCAAATCAACTTTGTAAAAATAAGCAAATGTTGAAATAGTGTCAACTCCCGTTCGATTTTCTTTTTTTGTTCCGTTATCTAATACATACTTTACCATATCCAAATACTGTTTCATATTTTTTTTTATTCTTAAATTTACAAAATTGACAATAAATTTATTTTATAATTTTTTATAAAATAAACTCATTTTGTATTTAAGATATTTCTCCTTTCATTAATTATAATTATTATTTTTTTTATTTTTATTTTTATTTTTAATATTATTATTTTTTTTTATTTTTTATTATATCACATAGTTCAATATAACTCAAAAAAAATTTTTTTGTTATTTTATTCAAAATCAAAATTTAATTGTCTTAATGCTTCATATAAAACAATCGCAACTGAATTCGATAAATTTAGCGAACGACCCAGCGGCAACATTGGAATTGTGATATTCTGTTCTTTGTGAGCATTTAAAAAATCTTCTGGAATTCCTCTTGACTCTGGTCCAAACATTATATAATCATCTTTTTGAAATTTTACATCTGTATATTTGTTCTTAGTTTTTGTAGTCGCCATGTAAATCTTAGCATTTTCGTTACCTTCAATATTTTTACTCCAAAAATCTTCCAGACTTTCCCAGACAAAAAGCTGAACATTTTTCCAGTAATCAAGTCCTGCTCTTCTAATTTTTTTATCATCCAGCTCAAATCCTAAAGGTTTAATCAAATGCAATTTTGTATTTGTCAAAACACAAGTTCTTCCTATATTTCCTGTATTTACATGAATTTCTGGATTCAATAAAACTATATTCATTTTTTTTACCGCCTTTTTTATTATTTATTTTTTTTATAATTTTTATATTTTTATTTATTCAATAATTTTTTATAATCAGACAACTTTATTTTGTCTGTATTTAATTTAGCAAGTTTTTTCGTGATATTATCTCCCCGCTCAAATCCACCAAATCCATTTTTCGAATTGATGTGAGTAATTGCGATCGCCAAAGCATCTGCCGCATCGTCAGGTTTTGGAATTTCATCCAAATGTAAAATCATTTTTACCATCTGCTGAATTTGCTTTTTATCCGCACGACCATATCCCGCAATCCCCATTTTCACTTGAAGCGGAGTATAGCTAAACAAATTTAACTTATTTTTTTGTCCGACAAGCGTGATCACTCCTCTTGCCTGACCAACTTTTATAACCGTCTTCTGATTTTTGAAAAAAAACAGATCTTCAATCGCCATATCAGTCGGTTTGTAACGCTTTACAATCTCATCCAGTGAATCGTAAATTTTTTCCAACCTGATTGGCATATCTTCATCTTTTTCAGTAAGAATACAACCGTAATCCAATACATCATATTTTTTCTTTGAATTATCAATAATTGAATATCCAACAATTGCCGTCCCTGGATCAATTCCCAAAACTCTCATTTTCTCTCCTAATTTTTTATATTTTTTATTTTAAAAATTTTTAAGAATTATTATTCTCACTAAAATTTTTAGTTATATAACTTTTAGCATAATCAATATAACTGTGTAAATCTATATCTTCATAATCTTTAAATTCACTTACACTTGTTTCTACTTTTTTTACTTTATATAAATTACTATTTATATCTCCAAATCCAAATTTATTATAATATTTATTTTTTTCTTGAATCACAACTTTATAGTTTCCTGTTTTCGAAAAATAAAATCTGTATTTTCTATTCTTTTTAAGTTTGTCTTCATCATCATAAAGTACTTTACCGTTATTGTCACAAGAATAAACACTTTCATAGACAGATGCATAAAGAAAAAATACGCTAGGATTTTCTAAATATAATTCTTTTATTTCAGTTTCAATCTCTTCTTTGTCAAAAAAATAATTTTTAAGCACTTTTACCATCCAAATATGCTGTTTTGGAATAATTAAATCACCATAATAAAACTCATTAGTACCGATAATCTTTTTATCAATTTCATAAAGCAATGACTTTTTATTTTTTAAAAATTTATTTATTTTATTTATTTGCAAAATATCTCCATATTTATTTTCTATTTTAATTTTTAGCTCTTTTACATCTCTGTCAACTAACAAAAAAACTTCATTTTCAGAAGCATCAAGCACTTTAATTTTCTCTTTTTTCAAATATTTTTTCAATTTTTTTAAAATTATTCTTTCATGTTTTCCTGTAATTCCTCTCAAATATGAAGATTTCAAAAGTAAACTTTTTGAAATTTTTTCTAAAATATTCAAATCACTTTTTTTAAATATTTTATTTCCCAAAAGACTTTTATACAAAAAGTCATCTTTTATTGACAATTTATACACATTGTTCTCTAAATAATAACTTTCTTCTTTTGTTTTAAAAATTTTTTTTGGAATTATTTTAGGTTGCTCAATATTTAAATTATTTTTTAAAATTATTGATAAAAGTTTATCGTTGTTGTAATAAAGGTATTTTATTTTAGTCTTTAATTTCATGCTATTTTTATAATTTCCAGTTGTTATAATATCTAATAAGTTTTCTTTTTCTTCCCAATTATTTTTATTTTTTGCAACATAATTATACATTTTTTCTGTAGCCAAGACATCTTTTAAACAATAATCCACAACTTTTTCAACTATTTCGTCATAATTTCCCTTTTTTATACTTCTGTTAAAACTCGTAAAATCCTGTTCTTCAATATTTTCTCCCAAATTAAACTCAAATCCTTTTACACCGACTTTCAAATTATATTCATCGGCAATGTCATAAGAATAAAACTCACATTTTCCCTTTTTATATTTTTCTTTATACAAATTTTGAATATCGTTAATATTCTTATTCAATAAAAATCTTTTAGCTACTCTATTTTTATATCTCAAAAGTTCATTTATAATCAAATCATCAAATCCATGTCCCGCATACGAAATCATCACATTTTTTGAAATAATGTCATACAATCTTTTTTTTTGCTGATTAAAGTTGTCCGAGTCAATGACAAAAATATCTTTGCCATTTAACTGCTTTGCCACGACACAAAAATAATTTGGAAATACTTCAATGTCAAACACATATTTTCTAGCCTTTTTCATAAAACAAAATTCTCCTTTTATAAAAAATATTTATCTCTTTTCAAATAAATTCTATCTTCTGTAACTCTCACAACTTTTACAACTCCACGAAAAACTCTCTCTTGAGTTCTTCTATCTCTCACATAAACTTTATATTTTTGTCCTGCCAAAACTACAATTTTTGTCCCAAACTTTTTACTTATATTTTCAAATTTTTTGTGGGAAGTAAGTACCGTCATTCCATTTTTCAACTTTTTATATTTTTCATCAGAAACATTAATTCCCAAATATTCCAAAACATATTCAATTTCCGCAAAATATCCAAGATTTTCCAGTTTTTCCAATTTTTCCAATTCTTTTTCTTTGTTTTTGTCAAATTTTAAAAATTTTTGTTCTAACTCATCAATCGTCACAGCATCTTCTATCACAAACTGGTCAATTTTTGTTCTAACAAGTCTTGTCATTGTTGCAAAAACTCCCAATTTTTCACCTATATCCCGCACAAGTGATCTTATATAAGTCCCACTTGAAACTTCCACAAAAAACGATATTTTTATCTTTTCATTTCTCAAAATTTTTATTTCTCTTAATTTTTTAACTTCCACTTTTCTAGGTTTTCTTTCAAGTTCAATTCCTTTTCTTGCCAAATCATATAATTTTTTTCCATCAATTTTTATTGCGGAATACATCGGCGGAATCTGTTCGATTTTTCCCAAAAAACTATTTATGACTTCTTTTATTTTCTCATCATCTATTTCGATTTTTCCAGTAAATTCTTTTACAATCGTACCTTCCAAATCATAACTGTCCGTTTCATAACCTAATTCCATTTCCACATAATATTCTTTATCTCTTTTCATCAAATCATCTGAAAATTTTGTAGCATTATTTATCAACACCATTATAACTCCTTCTGCCATTGGGTCAAGTGTTCCTGTATGCCCCACCTTCCTTGCACCAACAATTCTCTTCAAATGATTGATTGCTCCAAACGAACTAACTCCTTTAACTTTATTTAATAAAACTATTCCATCTTTTTCAAAATTATTTTTCATTTTACTCCTTTTAAATTAAATTAATAAAAAAATTACATAATCGGCGAAATCAACTTAAATCCAGAATTTCTCAATCTTTTAAAAAATCCGACTTTTTTTAATTTTGCTTCATCAAATTTTTCACACAACTCCAAATCTCGTAAAAACTGATTTTTCAAATCCTTGCTAATTTCCTCATTAAAAAATACTGAATTTACTTCATAATTTATCTCAAAACTTCGCATATCAAAATTACAAGTTCCCATTGTTGACATCTTTTCATCCACAATTATATTTTTACAATGCAAAAATCCAGCTTTATATCGATAGATTTTCACTCCAACATCAATTAATTCCTCAAAATAAGTTTCTGCAATCCAATACGGAATTTTTTTATCAGGAACTCCCGTCATCATTATTTTTATTTTAACTCCTGAGAGTGCCATTATTTTTAACTGTGAAACAAGACTTGTGTCAGGCACAAAATATGGACTTTGTATGATTATCTCTTTTTTTGCGACAGAAATCATCTTTGAGTACAGGTATTTTAATGTTGTCCACTCGGTATCAGGTCCACTTGAAGAAACTTGCATGACATATTTCAACTTTTGCTTATCAATCGGTTCTTGATCTTTTATTTCTTTAACCGCTTCCGATTTTATAATCCGTGAAAAATCGTCATTTTTTCCACCACTGTTTAACCAATCTGTTACAAAAATTGCTAAATATTGCGCAGTTATTTCCCCAATAAATCTCGCATTTGTATCTCTCCAGCTAGAAAACCTCTTCCCACCGTCAATATATTCTTGACCTACATTCATTCCGCCAGTATGTAAAATTTCATTGTCAACAATCGTCATTTTTCTATGATTTCTATAATTCAATTTTGTTATTGAAAATTTTACATCTAAAAAAAATCTTGCTTCAATTCCAGCCATTTTCAATTCTTTTTTGTATTTTCTTGATAAATTAAACGCTCCCACACCATCAAAAAGCAATTTTATTTTTACACCTTCTTTTGCCTTTTTCACAAGTAAATTTTTAATTTTTTCTCCCAGTTCGTCTGATTTCCAAATAAAATATTCCATATAAATACTGTGTTTCGCACCTTTTATATCTTCCAAAATCGAATCAAACGCATCTTTTCCATTGTAAAACAACCTATAGCTCGTATTATTAGTCAAAAATGTCCCTTCAGATTTATAGAGCATTTTTACAATTTCCTGCTCTCTTTCATTCATATTTATATTTTGTAGCATCACATCAATTTGTTTGTTTATTTTCTTTTCTCTTTCTTGAGGCGTCATTTTCTCAAAATTTTCATTTTTTTTACCTACAACCTTATTATAATAAAAAAAGTCTTTTGAGCGGAAAATTTCCGAAGTATCTCTTTGCAAGAAATTAAATAATCTGGAAAATATCTTTTTTTCTTCACCTTTCATTTTATTTGAAACAATCCTATTTTTTCTCCAATTTATTCCAAAAAGAAAATATAAAATTATTCCTCCAATAGGAAAAATATAAATTGTAAATATCCACGCAAGCATATTATTTGGTGATCTGTCTGACAATAAAATTACAATTATTAAAATTATCACAAGTAAATAATGTATTCTCTCAAAAAAAACTGTATAATTTAAAAATAAACCTAATAAATCGACCATAATTTCTCCTTCAATCAATAAAAATTTTTTAACCTAATTAAAAAAAGTAAACCTAATTTTGTTTTAGGTTTACTTAATAAAAGTAAAATTTATTTTCCGCAATAAGCAATTGCTTCTATTTCTACTAAAACATTTTTTGGTAATTTATCCACAGCGAATGCAGAACGAGCTGGAAATGGCTCTACAAAATAATTTGCATAAATTTCATTCACCGCTCCAAAATCAGCGATGTCATCTAATAAAACTGTTGTTTTTATAACATTTTGAGTAGTTAGCCCATTATTTTCCAAAATAGCTTTTATATTTTCCAAAACTTGTTTTGCTTGGTCTTCTACTGTAACTGCTTCTATTTTTTGATTTTCAGGATTAATGGCAATTTGTCCCGAAATATATAAAAAATCTCCCGCTTTTCTAAACGCTGAATACGGTCCTACTGCTTCAGGTATTTTTTTCATAATAGTCCTCCTAATTTTATATCCTAAATTTTATCTTACAATTTATTTATAACTTATTTTAACATATTTTTCTATATCTATCAACAAAAATTCAGTCATAAAACAAATAAAATAAATTAAAAATTAATTTTTCTTTTTAAACAAATTTTTTATAGAAAACACAGGTTTATTTCTAACTATTTTTTCATTTCCAAGAAAATCTCGCATAGTTTTTAAAGTCTTTCCAGCATTTTTTACAATAAAATTAAATGTTCCTGCACTTTTTGTGTCAACAAAAAATCCACGAATATACTTATCCCGAAAAAATAACTGCGCTCTCACTCTAATTATCTCTTCCCAAGGGATCTGTAAATAATCTTCAGGATTTTTTTCGTTATAAAACTCAAACGCCCTATCTCCAACTAAAATATCTCCTCTTTTATTCCCAATCATTCCGCTCAATAAATTTGCCTTCGTATTAAACAAAACTTTTGTATTTTTTGAAATTGCCATCTTTTACCTTTCTTAATATTTAATATTTAATATTTAATAATTTTTTTATAATATTCAGAAAATTAACTAGATTATTATTCAAAAAAGGAACTATTTATAGCAACAGTTCCTTTTATTTTTTTGTATTTTATAATTTTTTATTTTTTTAGAATATTCCAATGAAATGTCCTACTATTCCAACTATAAATAATGCAAAGATTATCAAAATTGGACTAACTTTTTTCTTCAAAAGCCACATACATAAAAATGTAAGAAGTAATGCTGCAAGTCCTGGAACAAGCTGATCCAAGTTATCCTGCAAAGTTGTAACTTTTTCAGGTGAAATTGAAAGCCCTGCAGCTACATCTGTCAATATTTTTTGCAACTGAGTTCCATCTACCATTCCTTTTGGAAATTCGACAAACGCACCTTTAGATAATTTTGCACTCGCAACTATCATAGGAAATTTAATTGTTATCCATCTTTGAACCAAAATTCCCATTACAAACATCCCTAAAATAGATGCACCTTTTGTTATTTTTTGTAACATTCCACCTGACAAATCCTGTGTAATTTCTGTCCCTTTTTGGTAACCAAATTCTTGTGTATACCATAAGAATGCTATACGAATTATATTCCATAAAACAAAGAACAACAAAGGTCCTACAATTGAACCACTGGCAACTGCAAGAGAAGCTGCAACTGCTCCTAATATTGGACGAACAGTAAACCAGAATACTGGATCTCCTATTCCTGCAAGAGGTCCCATCATCCCTACTTTTACCCCTTGAATAGCTGCATCATTAATATCTGCTCCATTTGCTTTTTCTTCTTCTAAAGCCAAAGTAACTCCTAAAATTGGTGCTGCTATATATGGATGTGTATTAAAGAATTCCAAATGTCTTTTTAATGCTGCTGACGCATCTTCTTTATTTGGATATAGTTTTTTTAACGCTGGTATCAACGCAAAAGCCCAACCACCATTTTGCATTCTTTCATAGTTCCAAGATCCTTGCAAAAATTGTGAACGAAGCATAACTTTACGACGATCAGCTTTTGTCAATTTTATTTTTTCTGCCATTTTTTTCTCCTCCTAATT
Source organism: Leptotrichia sp. oral taxon 218 (assembly GCF_018128225.1). Classification (NCBI taxonomy): domain Bacteria; kingdom Fusobacteriati; phylum Fusobacteriota; class Fusobacteriia; order Fusobacteriales; family Leptotrichiaceae; genus Leptotrichia; species Leptotrichia sp. oral taxon 218. The sequence continues at coordinate 1,145,890 of NZ_CP072377.1, forward strand.
AATAGTCATTTAGTATGTCTCCTAATGGATCTCCTGAAGCTTTTGAACCACTGTCGCCACTTCCTCCTCCACCATTATTATTTTGAGTTACATTCAAGTAAATAATTGCAGCACAAACTCCAATTATTCCTGTTGCAATCAAAGTTAATTCTTTTACTGGAGCTAATGCAAATCCTAAGAAGAAGAATGGCCATACTTCTTTAGTAGCCATTAAGTTAATTACCATCGCATAACCTACTGCCACTACAAATCCTCCACCTATTGTCATTCCATCTGTAAACCATTTTGGCAATGAACCTAGTGCACCTTGAACCACAGAAGACGGAATAAATAACAATAACATTGCAGGAATTGCAATACGCAAACCTTGACAAATAAGTGCCACTATGTGCCAAAATTCAACTCCGGCAAAATTTCCTTTTTCAGCTGCACGATCAGCTTGGTGAACGATAACTACTGATAATGTACGAACTAACATTGTTAATACTAAACCTACAGTTGCAAGAGCTACTGCAATCCCAATGGCATTACTTATACCACCTTGATTAAATTCTCCAGCTTTTACAAATATTATTGCTGAAGCCACTGAAGCTAGAGCCGCATCTGGCGAAACTGCTGCTCCGACATTTGCCCAACCCATAGCCATAAGCTGTAATGTTCCACCTAACATGATACATTCAGTTGGGTGTCCAGTTGCAATTCCAATTAATGAACATGCAACAATTGGTTGATGGAATTGAAATTGGTCAAGAATACCTTCCATTCCAGCTAAAAACGCAACAATCAATATTAATATAATTGATATTATACCGAAATTCATAATACCCTCCTAATAATTTTAAATTTTTAAAGTTTTAAACCTTCACTTTCTTTTTCTTTTATCAATTTAAATAAATCAACTGGCTTATCTGCCGCTACTTTACGGACATCAAATTTTACGCCTAATTCTTTTAATCTCTTATATGTTTCCACATCATTTTGATCTACTGAAAGCACATTATTAATTTGAATTTTTCCAACTGAATGAGCCATTGAACCAATATTCAATTCTTTGATTGGAACTCCTTCTTCAATTACTTTTAGCGCATCTTGAGGATTTTCAAATAAAAGTAGCGCTTTTGTATTTCCGAATCTTGGATCTTTTGAAACTTCCACCAATTTTTTTAGCGGAATGACATGAGCTTTTACCCCTGGAGGTGCAGCCTGTTCTATAAGTTTTTTACGCATGTTGTCTTTCGAAACCGAATCTGAAACTACGATTATTCTGTTTGGATTTGTTGCTTTTGTCCAGCTTGTTGCAACTTGTCCATGAAGTAAACGAGTGTCAATACGAGCCAATACAAATTTAATTTTCCCATCTCCAATAACTGTTCCTTCTGGAATCGCACCTTTTGGTGTGTCATCTTGAGCCGCTGCCGCTACTTTTCCTTCGTCTTTTGGCTCTAATTCTTCAGGACGCACCTTTACTTGATCTTTTGCTTCCGAAATAATGGCTTCAGCCACTTCATGAGCTGTTTCATAATCTTCTCTTTCTGATAACGCTGCAAGTAACATTGGTAAATTAAGTCCCGCAACGATTGCTCTTTTTTCAGGATTTTCTTCAAAAAATCTATTTGATTGATTAAAAGGACTTCCTCCCCATAAATCAACTAGGAATAAAACTTCTTCTGTTCCCAATTTCTCAATAGCTTTTTGAATATTTCCATACAAGTCATCAGGTCCTTCGCTTGGCATAAACACAACTGATTCAAGACCTTCTGTCTCTCCCAGAATCATTGAAGCAGACTGCTTAATACCCGCAGCAAATTCTCCGTGACTGGCAATGATAATTCCTACCATTTTTTTACCTCCTTCTTCATTTTAATTTTATAAAAATCTTTCGACAATTTAATTATACCTTTAATTTAAAAAAAATCAACAGTAAACTAAAAAATTTTTTAATATTTTTGAATTTTTCCTTTAGAAATTGTCCCTTTTACATTAAAATTATCATCAAAATAAGTCAAGTCCGCAATGTATCCTTCTTTTATATAACCATATCTATCGTTTACCGAAATAAATTTAGCTGGATAGGAAGTTGCCATTTTTAGTGCTTCTTCCAAAGGCTGATTCACATATTTTACTAAATTTTTAACTCCATCAATCATAACAAGAGTTGATCCACCCAAAGTTCCACTAGGTGAAACCCATTTCCCATCAACACACAAAACTTTATTTCCTTCAAACATAAATTCTTTCATATCAGTTGTTCCAGCTGGACTAACTGCGTCAGTTACCAAATATAATCTCTCTTTCATAATTTTTTTAGCAATTTCAACAGCACAAAACTTGGAATGAAGCCCATCCACAATAATTCCAGCGCTAAGTTTATCGTCATTGAATAAAAATCCCACAACTCCTGGATTTCTTGATTCTAGTGGACTCATTGCATTGTATAAATGAGTTGCTCCGTCATAATACTCTTTTTTTTCTTCACATTCATCATAAGTTGCGTTTGAATGTCCCATATTTATTTTAATTCCAGCTTTTCTTAAAGTTCTCAAATGTTTTATTTCAGCTTTTTCAGGCGCAATTGTAATAATTCTTGTTATTTTTTTTCCAGCGTTAGAAATTTTTTGAACAATTTCATCTGAAAGAACTCTTATGTACTCAGGTCTATGAATCCCTTTTTTTTCCACACTTATATAAGGCCCCTCAATATGAAGCCCTAAAACTCCAATTTCTTCCAAGTCTTTTATGCTTTCCAAAGTTTTTATCGCACTTAAAATTTTTTCATCAGGAGAAGTGATTAGCGTTGGCAAAAACGAAGTGCATCCAAATCTTTTGTTAGTTTCATTCATTATTTTTAAACCTTTTTCAGAAATATCATCATTAAACAGCACTCCACCACATCCATTTATCTGCAAATCAATAAATCCTGGCGACAATACCATTCCTTCTATATCAACTATTTCATTTTCTACCAATTCTTTTTCAGTCAATTCGTTAAAATTCAATACTTTTTTTATAAGTGTTTTTTCTAAAAGAACTGTATTTTTTTCAATAAATTTTTCTCCGTCAAAAATTTTTGCATTTTTTATAATCATAAATTTCTCCTTTTTTCTAAATTTTTAACAAGAAGCCTTCACTTCTTACAATTATTTTTTTTAATTTAACATATCAAAAATTAATTCTAACTCCTGTCGTGTAAACATTGTTACTTCCTTTACCTTTTCCGCTATCCATAGAGCCATCATAGTTTACATACCATCCAAAACTTTTATTTACTTCCGTTAGTGCACCTGCTCCTACCCAAGTTTTATTTTTTGAAAGTCCAATACCTTTTACTTTGAATTTTGCTCCTGGAAGTCCTGTATATCTTGCATTAAAGCTCAAATCCTCATCTTTAAAAGCTTTTTGGCGTGTTACATATCCCTGGAAAGTCGTTTTGCTTTCGCTATTCCAATTTACAGATTTTCCGACTCTAAGTCCTACTAATGCTGCAGTTTGATTATAAGTTTTTTTCTCTGCTGTAAGTCCAAATTGGCTGTCTTTTTCAGAAAATGAACCTCTTTGAACCGTGTCATGAGTCAACCCAACAAATGATGTTATGACAAAATCTCCATTTTTATTTTTTATATCATATCCTGTTTCCAAGTACCCTGAATAGACTTTGTCATTGTGATTAATCTTTGCTTGGGAATAATCATTACTACCTAAAATGATGTCCCTTTCAACATCACTGTCAACAAATCCTGCTCCCAAACGACCTTGCAAATACAATGGATTATTTTTATTGCCTAATCTTCCATACAACGAAAAACCAAAATTATTTGCATCGGATTTTCCTCCGTATCTGTCAAACTTAACATCGGCTTTTGAATAAGACAACGCTGTCCCTAAAATTAAATTTTCACCAAATTGTTTATCAACTCCAACTTGTCCACCAAGTACTTTTGTATCTCCAGTTCCATATCCATCTTGTTTCAATTTACCAATTGCACCAAAACCTGATACCCAAAGTCCAAATTTATCCCCAACATTGTCAAGTGTTCCAAGCATTACAAGTCTATTTGACAAATCTTTATTTACAGTTTGTGAATGTCCAAAAGTCAACGCTTGAGCTGATGCGTAAATTTGTCCTGATAAACTGTCTAAAATTGCTGCTCTTGCTGTAGAAGAAAGTGATTGTAATTTTGCAGCTTTTTTCTCAAACTGTGAAACATTTTTCACCGTTCCATTCTCAATTTTTTCATCTAATTTTTGAAAAGCTGTTTCAATATTTTGCGCCGTATTTTTTTGCATCTCGTCAGTTCCTGCTATTTTTTTCACATAATCTAACACATTTTTTCTACTCAATTTCACACTTAATTTATTTCCTTTTACTTCAGTCGCACCATTAACTAATTCAGGTGTTTCCACTTTCCCAAAATCACCTTCAATCCCTTTTTCTGCTTCAATCACAGTCATTGACAACGGTTTTGCTGTAATATATCTTCCATTACTTAAAGTTTGTAATGTTGCACTCTCTCCATTTAAATTCACTGCTCCTTTAACTATAAGTTTAGAGCCTATTTCCGCTTTCGTTACAGAACTAGCTGTTGCTATGTAATTTCCTGTTATAATTGCTCCTGAACCTCTGTTTTCAAAAGTTCCTCCATTATTGTAAACACTTTTTGGAACATCATCCTTTTTATTTATTATAGCTGTCGGATACGTTACTAGTGTCCCTTGTGAATTTATCGTTATATCAGAAGTATTATTTCCATATATTTCTAATTTTCCTTCATCTATGGTAGTATTTCCAGTATAACTGTTATTCCCTGTTAGAATTAATGTTCCATTACCAGATTTTTTCAATCCTGCATCACCTGTAATATCATTTTCAAAAATGGATGTCATCGAATTTCCAACATTAGCATTGAATTGTCCTTTTAATCCCCCTGCATTAGCATTTGGACCTACAATAAGTATGTTATTAAACTCAGCAGGACCTTTTAGAGCTTTCTTTTCATTAAGTAATCCCCAACCAAAATTCAAACTAAGTTTACCATCTTCATTCATTGAATCATGTATTCTATCTGCAGTAGTAAGTATTGTCTGCTGTATTTCATGCCCTGTCATCCAAGGGAACTTTTCTTTTAATTTTACTGCAGTTGCTGTTACTTTAGGTGCAGCAAAAGAGGAACCATGTTTATTACATCCAGGAAGTTCGCAATTACCATTTGCTGCAATAGACCAGTAAGCAGCTCCTCCAGCATGTGCCAATCTGCTAGGATAATCAGTTATTGTTCCATCTGGGTTAACTTTTACTCCTACTACTGCTATCCATCCTTTTTGAAGTTTTCTATTATAATATGGTAATCCCGCTTCAAAATCTACACCATAAAGCGGCTTATTCCCTGCAGCCCATACAAATAACGATCCATTTTCTATTGCTTCTTCATAAAATTTTATAATTTCATCTGCTTTATTTTTTAGTTGTTCCTCAGAGTAACTTCCATCAGGAATGTAAACCGTTTGCTGAAATTGTTTTTTATAGTCAAATTCATTAGTTTTATCAGGTGCTATATAAATCCCTTGAGGATTATCAAATTGAACATTTTCGTGCCCCAACGACTGGTTGTATATCCTTACACCATTATTGTACATTTGTCTATAATATTCTATATCAACTTGGTATGCTGGACCATTTGAAATACTTGCTCCGTATACTTCTGATTTTTTTGCTCCTTTTCCATTATTTCCAGCTAAAATAGTTGCAACAATAAGACCATGATCACTTTTATCAGTTGATTTTGTATTATTTTTTGCAAGTGTTGTCATTCTGTCGCCAAATTCCTCTTCAATTACTTTATCAAAAGTATCTCCTATTCCAAAACTATTAATTACCTTTATATGAAAATTTTCTGTTTTTGCATTTTTTCCGCTTAAAAAATCACTATCTAAAACTCCGACCTTAACTCCTTGCCCTGTAATTTCTCTTGAATCAACAGGTTTTGGAAAACGGTTATCAACTGTAGGTGTCTGAGGTTCTGGTGCAGGATTCTGTGGTCGTACAGCCTGTCCGTTATTATTTTCATTATTTGTTCCACCAATGTTTCCTGTATTTTGTCCTATGCTTGAACTTTCGTTACTTCCAATATTTCCAGTAGTCTGATCTGGATTTTGAGATGATTGAGTTGAATGTGGTGGTGTTGGTGTTGATTGAGATGTCTGTGAGCCACTTCCCCCTCCGCCTCCGCCACAGCTAGATAGCATAGTAATCAAACTAATTAATAATAGTATTTTTTTCATTTTTTACCGCTACTTAATTTTAATTGATTAGATTACATCAATAATCCAAACAAATTTCATCTATTTTGTTAAATTACCATAAAAAGTAGCGCCTCCTTTTTTTTTTTAATTTTTATATTTTTGTAATCATTATAATTTTTCTTTTCACTTAAGTATACCACGAAAAAAGAAAAAAGCAATTAATTATAATTAATGGTTTAAAAAAATAGCAAGTATATATATTTTTTTATCTTTGAATAATAAATAATTAATTCATTAAAATTAAAAATATCAGGCAAATATTCCTGATATTTTTTAATATATATTTTATCTCCTTATTTTAGCTTAATCATTTTTCTTACTTAAAATTTCAAAAATAGCCGACATATCTTGTTCTCCATATCCTTCTTCTAAAGCTTCTGAATAACTTCTAGTTGTATCTTCAATTAGCGGTACAGTTTTTGCGTTTTTAGCTCCTTTTTCTACAAGTGGTAAAGTTTTATCAAAACTTCTATTGTAAACAGTTACATCAACAGAACCTTTTAATAAATTTTCTACCATAGGAGTTCCCATTTGCCCTAATCCTATCCAACCTATTTTAGCTATTATTTTATTTCTCCCTTCATAACTTTAACTAATAAATACACTTAACCAATCTAAATGTTCATTCATCATAAAATTTAGAAAAGTTTAAGCCAATATTTTTTCATTTATTTTATGAATTATCATATTTTAAATTTTTGATTATTCATAATAACATAATGAGATAAAAATATTAGAACATAATAAAATATTTTTATAAACAGACACAATTTTATATTTCTAAAAGTTTAAATTTATGATAAAACAAAATATAATTAGCAAAAATGATTATTTTGAAAGAATTTTCATAAAAAAAACCACCTTTTAGTATATTACAAGTGGTTTTTTTATATTATTTTCTCGCAGAAATCACATAAATTGGATTTTCCGACATCATCATGTTAAAATCCTTCACTTTTCTATTTTTTGCCACAATTATTTGAGAAATATCAATATCCTCAAATTTTGATTTTTTTAAGCATTCAAGTGCTTCAAATGTGTTTTCTAAAACGATAAAGTTCAAAGCGATTATTCCACCTTCTTTTAAATTTTCATAAGAATAATTAATAATTTCTGATAAATTTCCACCTGAACCACCGATAAACACTTTATCAAAAGTTATTCCTTGTGGTAAATCTTCTGGTGCTTTTCCAGAAATTACAGTCATATTTTTTATCTCAAATTTTTCCATATTTTGTTTTATTAAATCAACGGCTTCCTCTTTTTGCTCAATCGTGTAAACATGCCCATTTTTAGCAAATCTAGCCATTTCAATACTTACAGAGCCAGTTCCACCACCAATATCAATACACACATCTTCATCAGAAATTTCCATTTTCGCAATACTCACTGCTCTTATTTCTTCCTTTGTCATTGGAACTTTTCCACGAATAAAGTCCTTATCTTTTATATGATACATTTTCTCTCCATTTCTTACATTTAATTTTTTTATTTTGTTAAAAACCTTATTTTTATTACAAAAACTTTTAACCTTTTTTATCTTTTCAAAATCACAACATTCATTCCAAATTTCTCTTCATAATTTGCCAACTCTTTTGCCTTAAAACGATAAATTTTTTCATTTTCATAAGACAAATTTTCCCCAACAAAAATTTTCACATTCTCAAAATTATTTTCTAACAATTTTTGAGCAATTTTCTGTGGCGTATTTTCTTTAAAATCAGTCAATAATCCAATTTTTTCATACTCATTCAATTTTTCCACAAAATCGAATTCCTTCCCATGAACACTGGCAATACAAGCATCATACCAATATTCTGAAATTTTTGCAAACATATACTGAACCGATGAAATTCCTGGCACAACTTCTAGCTCTTCACTTTCAAAATATTTTTTCATAAAAGTTAAAAGGCTATAAAATCCAGTATCTCCAGATACAATCACAGAAATCTTTTTATTTCGATTCTCATTTATGAAATCCAGAACTTTTTGCAAATCAGCTGAAATATAGCAATATTCCTTATTCTTCGCATACTCTCCCAAACTTTCAATATGCCGCTTTCCCCCGACAATTACTTCCGATTCCTTAATTTTCTTCAAAACAATTGGTAATGTGTAATCTAAATTTCCAGGTCCTAACCCTAAAATTTGTATTTTTTCCATTTTCCCTCTTTTCAAAAAATATAATTTTTTATTATGTTTTTTTTCTTTAAAAATAAAAAACTAGAACTCTTTAAAAAAGTCCTTGCTTTGTCCAATAATTTTTTTCTCAGCTGATAAAATCAACGTTTCTACTTCCAAGTCCCAGCCATTTTTTCTGCAATGTTCTTCACATTTTTGCTTTGCCTTTTCAGCTAGTAAATTGAAAACTTCCTTTTTTTCAATATATCCAGAAGCTTCTTCAGTCGTATTCGAATCTAAAATTTTGTAAACATTTTCCAATTTTTCGCCAACTAATAGAGCATTTGCAGCTAAAATTTCCATTTTTGCATCAGAAACTCGGCTATGTGTGTGAAAAATTCCTCCTGCCACTTTTACAAATTTTCCCAATTCACCAATAAAATAAACTTTCTTAACTTCATATTCACAGGCTTTGTCAAACATATATCCAACAAAGTTACTGATTACAACCCCTTCTTCAGCTCTTTTAGGGAATTCCTTGCTCAAAAACATTTTTCCACGATTTCCAAAAAGAAAAATCGCTGTCTTTGTATTAAAATATGTCAAATTTTGCTTCAATTCTATTGCCAAAGAGGCTTTCCATGACTCTTCAGACATTGGTCGCACAATTCCCATTGTTCCAAGAATCGAGATTCCACCGATAATCCCTAATTTTGCATTCATTGTTTTTTTAGCAGCTTCCTCACCCAAAGGCACACTGATTTCAACATCAACTCCTTTTCCCTCTGGAAGAAACTCCTCAACAATACTTGTCAACATTTTCATTGGTGTTGGATTAATTGCTGATTTTCCAATTTCTACAGGAAGCCCAACTTTTGTAACTTTTCCAACTCCTTTTCCTCCAAAAATATTGATTTTATTATCTTTTCTAAAACTCACTTTTGAAACAATCTCCAAACCATGTGTCGCATCAGGGTCATCTCCCCCATCTTTCACAACAGTCACCGTCGCATAATCCTTCGTCTTTTCAAAAGATTTAATCCCAATTTTTATTCTCTTACCTGCTGGAACGTCTATTTCAACTTCTTCGATTTTTTCGACTTTTCCCAGCAAAAGTAACAATGCTGCTTTAGTCGCTGCCGTTGCTGAACTCCCAGTAGTATAACCATATCGCAATTTTCTACCGTTAAAATATACATAATTTTCCATTTTTTACTTCTCCAAAGTTATATTAAAATTCAAATTTTTTATTATTGAGGTTTATACCCAAAATTCAAAATGTATCGCAAAGTTTCTCCAGGAACTTTCGCTATTCCAAAATAACCAGGTCCAAGCGGTGTTTTTACCCCAAATCCAAATTTATAACTTTCTCTTTTTCTGCTTCCAAAATCAAAACCTTCATCTGAAATATAAGCTCGTGAATACATCGTATCCGCATACAAAATTTTAGAAATATTGTACTGCAATTTCACACTTCCAACAAATATGCTTTCTCCTCTGACTTTATCTGCAGGAAGTCCAAAAAATTCAAGTGAATTATCTTCTGTTTTTATTCCACCCAATTTAGGTTCGTATGTTTCAGGTATGTCGTTCCCTTTTACTGTTAAATATGAAACTTTTGGTGTAAATGTCAGTTTTTCTCCAACTGGAATATTTACTTCTCCTGTTTGATACAATGCATTAAAATTCGCATCTTTTGAATTTGAAAAAGTGTATTTTGAAGTAAAATAGATTCCTTTTGTTGGCGACTCAATTGAATTTCTCGTGTCGTAGGTCAAACTTGTCTCAAAAAATGGAAATCTCTTTTTCCCATTTTTTCTCTGATCTTGATTTTTTTCAACTTTTGAAGTTTGATAACCTCCTCCAGTAAAAAGCAATAAATTTTTTGAAATTTGAAATCCAACTCCAGTTTCTAAACTAAATTTTTTATTTACAAAATCATAATATCCATTTCCAAAATTTTGATTATAAATCATGTCTCTTTTATAATCCAAATTTCCTAGAATTAACACTTTTTCGTCTTTCCCAATTCCTAAAATTACGCTATTATTAATCCCATATTCATTTGATACTGTCGTATTTGAAGAATATCTAGCATTTATATCTCCTAAAACTTTATTTCCTTGAAATCCAAAATTAATAGTTGCTTTGTCTTCATTATTTATATTTCCATTCAAAGTTACATAATCACTTGGTTTTTCTTGAACATTAATCACAAGTTTATTATTTTTCACTTCGTAATATGCCGTTGTAAAATTCCCATTTTGATAAATTTCATTCACAATTTCTTCCATTTCAAGCCGATTCATATTTCCAAGTTTTTTCGGTAAAAATTTTTTAAAATAACTATCTTTATATTTTTTATTTCCTTCAATGTCGATACTCGTTATATTATACTCGTCAGTCCAAGTTTTTCTAAACTCTTTTCTTTTCTCTTCAAGCTCATCATAAAGTTTAGGATTTGATAATTCTCTTATTTTATCAATATTATCTCTTGCAATTTTTTCACCAGCTGCAATAATTTCCTTAACTTTTGAAAAATCGTACGCCTCAAATTTTTCCAAATCTGGTTTCATATACAAATCAAGCATTCTAATTTGACGCTCAACTTCCTGTCTACCCGCAATTGTTGATGAATCTGTTATTACATCAATCAAGTTCATTTTATTCTCATCTCTTTTTACAAATCCATCTCCAACATTAACTCCAATCGTATAATCAGCTCCCAGAACTTTTAAATCCTGTACAGGTAAATTTCTTACAACTCCTCCGTCAATGTAAAGTCTATCGCCACTTCTAACTGGCGCAAATATTGAAGGGAGCGACAAACTCGCACGAATAGCCGTTGCAATCGAACCCTTTGTAATCATAACTCCTTCTCCAGAATTTAAATCTGTCGCAACAGCTGCAAATTTTCTTGGAAATTTCGTAAAGTCATCAGTTCCAATTGCACCGTAAAAAAGTTCATTTAATTGCTGACTTGCAGTTTTTCCTCCAACTACGCCGACTGGCAATTTAGGCATAGCTTTTTTTCCAAGCGGCAAGACAATTGAATTTTGATCTTCAATCATATTTCTTGTAATTCCCTTATTCCGTCGCTCAATTTTATCGTTAAATAATTTCATCCAGTCCATATTTTCTGCAATTTCTTCAATTTCTTTGGGAGTGTAGCCAACACTATACATTCCCGCAATAATACTTCCCATACTCGTCCCTGTCACAAATTCCACAGGCACTTTTTCCTCGTCCAAAACTTTTAAAATTCCAATGTGAGCAAGTCCTTTTGCAGTTCCACCGCTAAGTGCAAGACCTATTTTCTTGTCTTTTTGAGGTATTTCATTTTTTTTATTTTCACTTTTTTTACTTTCGCTTCTTTCGTTTATATTTTTATCTTCTTTTTTCAAAAAATTTGTTTTCTCAAATTTTTCTAAATTATCTTTTCTAATGTTTTTAACATCTTTTATATTTTTCTCACTTTCGTCAGAAATTTTTTCAAGATTTTCTTTCGGATTTTCCAAAAAAATTCCTTTTTCGTCAGAAAAACTTAAATTTATAAGAAAAATAAAAAATATAAAAAAATAAATCATATTTTTTCTTTTCAAAATAAAAATCTCCTTTCTTTAAAAATATTAAAATTTGTTTTCTATTCTTAAAAACAGTATAACATTTTTTAATACTTTTTCAAAATACAAAAAAAAATAAATTACAAAAATATGTAAAAAATATTATTTTTAAATATTTTACAAAAAAATTTTTTAATGTTATAATATTTTATAAAATAAAAAATAATTATGGAGGTTTTTATGAAAAGAAGTTTATCTGGAATTCAACCCAGTGGAGTATTGCATATAGGAAACTATTTTGGCGCAATAAAACAGTTTGTGGAATTGCAAAATGAATATGAAGGTTTTTATTTTTTGGCAAATTATCATGCACTTACATCTTCGCCAAAAGGAGAAGATTTGAAAAATAATACAATAAATGTCATTTTAGACTATTTAGCTTTGGGACTTGACCCTGAAAAATCGACATTGTTTTTACAATCAGATGTGCCTGAGCACACAGAACTTTCTTGGATTTTATCAAATGTAACACCGATGGGACTTTTGGAAAGAGCTCATTCTTATAAAGATAAAACTGCCAAAGGAATAAAACCAAATGTTGGTTTATTTACTTATCCTGTACTTATGGCAAGTGACATTCTAATTTATTCGCCAGACATAGTTCCCGTTGGAAAAGATCAAAAGCAACATGTTGAAATAACAAGGGACATAGCAATAAAATTTAACGAAACTTATGGAAAAGAAGTTTTTAAATTGCCAAAAGAAAAAATAGTTGAAAATATGGCAACAGTTCCAGGAACAGACGGAGATAAAATGAGCAAATCATACGGAAATGTAATAAATATGTTTGGATCAAAAAAACAGCTAAAAAAACAAATAATGAGCATAGTTACAGATTCTACACCATTAGAAGAGCCTAAAAATCCAGATAACAATATAACAAAACTATATTCGTTATTTGCGACTGAAGAAGAAGTAAATGCGTTAAAAGAAAAATTTTTAGCTGGAAATTTTGGTTATGGACACGCAAAAACTGAATTATTTGACAAATTTATGGATTACTTTGCTCCATTTCAGAAAAAAAGAGAAGAACTTTTGCAAAATATGGATTATGTAAACGAAATATTGAAAAAAGGTGCGCTAAAAGCAAGAGAAATTGCAACTAAAAAGGTTGATGAAGTTAGAGATGTAGTTGGGATTATGAAAAAAAGTTATTAAAAATTCTTAAAAATATATGTTATATCATATAATATATAACAAGAAGTGAAAAATATGAGTAGATATTTTAGAGATTCTTTAAACGAATAATTATAAGATGAAAAATTTAGAAAAGAATACGAAAGTCTTGAAGCAGAGTTTCAAATTATAAAAGAAATTGTTGAAGCAAGAAAGGATAAAAATATCACACAAAAGGAATTGGCAGACTTAACTGGAATAACACAAGGAGATATAAGTAAAATCGAAAACGGAAATGCAAATCCTTCACTAAAAACATTAAAAGAATTGGCAGATGCATTTGGAAAGAAATTAGTGATTTCGTTTGAATAAATTTAATAAAAAAATTAAAGAATTTAGTTTAAATTGCTAAATTCTTTTTTACTATAAGATTATTTTAATTTATATAGTAATTCTTTATCTGATTAATTAATTTACAAAAAGACTATTATTTTAAAATTTTTAAACCGCACTGAAAATTAAATTAATTTTAATTTTAAAATAAGTTTAAAATAATTCGGGGGGGGGTATAATACTAACATAAACAACTTTTTTATAAGAAAATTAAAATATTGCTTTATAAAAAATTGTATATATTGAATCAAAAATATTAAAATAATAGAATAATATAATCTTTATTCTAAAAGAAGGAGTGTGCAATATTTTATGTTCTCATTGAATAAAAGAAATGGAAAAAATTTGAAATTTTTTAGCATGACAATATTTATCTTGTTTACAGTTAATACTTACACATATTGGGATTTTGATCCAAAAAGAGGGTATGGCGAATTAGATTATACCCCAGCATACGAATGTTACCGTTTTGATACAGGAAAGTTATGTGAAGAATCTACTCAAAATAATAATTCTAAATTAGACATTTCAGAAAATATTGATGAAATAATGAATAAAGTTTTAAATGGAAATGAAGAAATATTAAATCAATATTCATCAGATGAATTAAAAACTATTAGAAATACAATATATGCAAAAAAAGGATATATCTTCAAAAATAAAGATTTAAAAAAGTATTTTTCAAAAAAATCATGGTATAAAGGATATACTTCCGATGAAAACCAAATTTCACTTTCTTCTGATGAAAAAACATTTATAGATATAGTTAAAAGTTATGAATAAATTAATAGGAGGTAATAAAAATGAATGAAAGAATCAAATATGAATGCAGCTATTGTAAAACAAGAATAGGAACACAAGGTCAACCACCTAAAGGAAATAGTTGTCCTAAATCACCAAATAAAAAACATGATTGGAAAATAATAAAGAAAAATTATTAATAAAGATAAATTACAATTGATCTTAGAAAGGAAATTAAAATGGCAGATGGTAATAAAGACAAAGAAATTCTAGAATTAAAGAAAAAAATACAAGAATTAGAAAATAAATCCCCAAAAAAAATGAATAAAACATTTTTTTTAATATTTCTAGTAATTTTATTTTTTATAGTAGGAATATTATTCTTAAATAAAAATAAAAACAAAACAGAAGCTGTAAAAGAAAATACTGATCTTTCAGGAATTTCAATAGAAGGTCCTAAAAATAATGAAACTACTGCAGATGAAGATGAAGAGATTACTGATGTAGCTCCAGAGAAACCACAATATCAAAGCACAATCGAATTAAACGAGTATGAAACATGGGCATCAAGTCATCCTTATATGCCTAATTGTAGGGGACCAAGAGAAGCATATTTTGATGAAAATACAGGAACTGGTAAAATTAAATATACAAGATGTGTCTTTAATCCAGATACTTTGAAAAATAATTCTGGAGATCCTAAAGATGAATATTTGTGGCTAACTATAAAATTTCCTAATTTAACAAAAGAACATTTTGATTCATTAAAAAATTCTGAATTTACATTTTTTGATCCAGATAATGTCATTAATCAAGTAGAAGGTTCATTTTATGAGTATAGTGGTGCATGGATAACTAATCAAGAGATTACTAATATTAATTATGAAAGTTTTAAAGCATTAAAATTTTAACAATTTAAAAATAGAGAATCAAATTTAGAATATCAAATTCTCTATTTTTTATTCAAATTTTTTTATAGTTTTTTATACTTTTTTCTATAAAACTTCAAAAACTCCTCATCTTCAGCTAACTTTTTCTCAAATAAATCTTTCCGATTTTGAATAGTTTTCTCAATCGACTTCATCTGCCTAAACTCATCTATTTTTGCATGATTTCCACTCCTTAAAACCTCTGGTACTTCCATTCCATCAATTTCTACAGGTCTTGTATATTGCGGAAACCCTAAAAGTCCATTATAAAATGAATCCGTTTCAAAAGATTCTTTTTTTATTACACCATTTTTTATCCGAATGACAGAATCCATCAAAACTAGCGACGGCAAATCGCCACTGCTTAAAACATAATCTCCAATTGAAATTTCTTCGTCAACAAATTTATCAATAACTCTTTGGTCAAGACCCTCATAACGACCTGAAATCAGCACAATTTCATCTTTTTGAGAAAGTTCTGTAACTTTTTTGTGCGTCAATTGCTTTCCTTGCGGAGATAAAAATATTACATATGGTTTTTTTAATTCTGAATTTTCATTTTTAAAATATTCAAAATTTTCATAGAAATAATTCCAGTAGGCTTCTGGCTTTAAAACCATTCCAGCACCGCCACCAAAAGGGATGTCGTCCATTTGACTGTGTTTATTTCTTGCATAATCACGAATATTAATAATTTCGTAATCTATTATATTTTTATCAACTGCTCTTTTTAAAATAGTTTGTGATAAATACTTCTCAAAAAGTTCAGGAAATAAAGTTAAAACATTAAATTTCATTGTATTATTTCTCACTTTCTATCTCTATCTCATTCCGTCAATCAAATTTACTTCGACTCTTCCGTTTTCAAAATCTATTTTTTTGACAAATTCGTCAATCAACGGAATCATAATTTCTTTTTTAGTTTTTATATCTTCAACTATCAAAATTTCATGTGCAGCAGTTTCCATCACATCTGTAATTTCCCCAACTTTTTCATTGTCTAAAAAAACTTCTATTCCAAGCAAGTCTTTTATGTAAAACTCATCTTCCGTCTTTTTTGGCAGCAAATCTCTTCTTATTTTTAATTTAAATCCATTTAATTTCTGAGCTTCGTCAATATTTTTTATTTCTTCAAAATCTAAAATTGCTTTTTTTTCATTTAATCGTTTCACATTTTTTACACAAAGAATTTTTTTAATTTCTTCTTTTTCAAGCAAAACTCTCTCACCCTTAATTAACTCAATTTCCTCAAAAATCGAATTAATTTTCACACTTCCCCGTAAATGATGCGTTCCCACAATTGTCCCGATATTAATTAAATTTTCCATTTTTTTCAAAAAATTCTCACTTTCTTAAATTATATTAATTATAGTTCTTTTCTTAATTTCGTAAAATTTCTACTTTCTTCAGCAATCAATCTCAAATCTTCCAAATCCATATCCGAAGAATTTGCTGCGACAGCCGATAAAACTCCTTCCACAATTGGAGCATCAACAATTCTTGCGTCAACTTCCCCTTCCAATTCTTTTACCACTTGCATAGCATTAAAAATTGAACTTCCCATATCCACAAAAATTAATACTCCAGCGCCACTATCAGCGGAAATCACTGCATTTTTCATATTTTCTACATTTGTACCATAAACTTCCCTTTCAACATCTCCACCATTCACAATTGGAAAATCTTCCTGTCTTAAAACTTTTGCAAAATTAATAATTTCTTCAGCAAGTTTGTTATTATGACTCGCAACAACGACTCCAACTAAATTTTTATTTTTCATATTTTTACTTTCCATAGTTTTTCCCTTAATTTTTCCTTCCTTAAAAAATATTTAATTTTCTCCAAGTAATCTATCCAAAATTATTGACACTGCGCTTCTGACACACAAATGATTATATTTTGTTTTTCCACGAATAGGTTTTAAAATTTTATAAGACAAATCCATAATTTCATCAGTAAGTCCCCAACCCGTTCCAAATAAAATAAGATATGGTGCTTCGTCTTCTATCATCTCTTTTCCCAAAACATCGTAATCAACTGAATTTGAAAAGATTCTCGCAGAAGTTGTTATAATTTTTGGTTTTCTCCCTTCAAGTTTTTCAATTGTCTCAACCGAACTTTGCACAGAATCTTCAAGTTCCGTATTTTCAAACGCTTCGTTCCTATTTTTATTAAATTCTATTCCATCACCTTCAGTCCAGAAACCGATAATTCTACTTGTCAGCTCTTTTTGAGCATCAACAGGTGTTATAATAAAATATTTTTTTATATCATAAGTTCTACAAGTTCTTGAAATATCGTGTATATCAAAATTTGTAACCGAAGTCGCAACCACATCGCTATTTTTATTATATACAGGATAGTGAACCAATCCTACATAAATATTATTTCTCATTTTTTATTTTTTTTCCTTTCTTTTTTTAATTTTAATTTTAATTTTTTTTAGTTTTTTAATTTATTATCTTAAATATTGTTATTTTCTTTTTTATTCTTTTTTTTTAGTTTTTTATTTAAAAATTTTTTATTTTAAAAATTTTATAATTTTAGTTTTTTTTTAGTTTTTTAATTTATTATCTTAAATATTGTTATTTTCTTTTTTATTCTCTTTTTTTTAGTTTTTTATTTAAAAATTTTTTATTTTAAAAATTTTATAATTTTAGTTTTTTTTAGTTTTTTCAATGTCTCTTATAATTCTTTAATTTTTTAATTCTTTAATTTTTTAAATTAATTCTCTAATTCTTCGTTTTTTATTTTTCTATAACCTTTTATCATTTTATTATCTTCTTCATACGATGAAATCATTATAAACAAAAGTACCGTCTGAATCCAAAATATTGTAAAGTCCGTCAAATTGTGAAAGATTACTCCAACTATTAAAGCAATTTTTAAAATATTGTTTCTATCTTTTTTCAAAATTTCATATAAATATCTGAAAAAAACGGTCGCAAGTAAAATTGTTCCAATTAGTCCATAACTTAAAAGAAACTCTACAATTGCATTGTGCGAATGTGGATAGACATGGTTTGTGAACTTGTAATAAAAAAAGTTTCCGTGTCCATACAAAAAATTTGTTCTCTTAAAAGCTATAATTGCCATTTGCACAATTTCCACTCTCAGCCAAAAATATTCCACAAAAGTATCCATTCGAAGAAAAGGGAAAATATGAAGATAAACTCCCAAAATATAAACTAAAAGTACAAAAGTTCCAAAGATAAAATATCTTTTATCCAAAAAATAGAAGAGTAAAACAAAAATTCCTAAAATTACTGCAATTAGCGATGAACGAGAGCCACTTAAAAAAATTGTCGCCATATTTGAGAAAAAAAACAAAATATTTTTTTTATTTCTTTTTTCAAAAAATAAATATAAATTCACAATCGCTCCCATCATCATAACGCTTCCTAAATAATTCGGATTAAAAAATGCAAAATATCCAATTCTACCTTTTGTCAAAATAAATTCAACAATTCCAACCAAAAATGGAATTACCGAAAATTTTGAAATTATCTGTAAAATTTCCTGCTTTACTTCGACATCAACTTCCAAAGTATAATATCTTCCAACAATTAGGCACAGAAATATTGGAATTGCCACAAGCCCTAAAATATTTTTATAAAAGAGCGACATTATTATCGAAAATCCTAAAACAGCTCCAATTGTAACTAATGCCCTATCTTTCAATATTTTTTTATATTCTTTTGAGATAAAAATTTCAAACAGTATTAAGATGCTAAATAAAATTACTAAAATATAATGAATAAAAATAGAAGCTCCCAATAATAAATATAATTTTTCTAAATATTTTTGTCTTTTTATTATTTCCACTTTTTCTCCTTAAATTTTTAATTTTTATAAAACTCCCTGTTCAAAAGCATATGGAGTATATTTCCCAGTTTTTGTCGTCAAACTTTCAATAATTTTTTTTATTTCTTCTTCTGTCTCAAAAGTAAAATCAAGTCTTAACTCATCAAGTCCAAGCTCCAAAATTTCATCCAACTTAGGAATTAAATTCATAGGCTTGTTCAAATAAAGCTCAATGTTATCTAAATCATTTTTTGCAATTTTATATTTGTCATAAAACTCTCCCTCAAGCTCTTTATACTTTTCATTAAAAATTTTATGCTCGATATACATTCCCTTCAAATGACCATAAATCACAAGCCCTTTTTTTATTTTGTCAGTTTTTATAACTTTCAATTGCCGATAGCTTAGTTCAGGCGACAAAAATACAGTTTCCAAATTTAGAAATCGAGAAAAAACTTCTACTGTAAAATTGTTAAAAACATTTAAGTTCCAATCAAGTGATTGCCCTTTTAATCCATTTTTTTCGCCCATCACAACTTGATAAAGATTTGATGCCAAATTTGTGTTTATTTCTATTTTATCAAGATTCTTCTCTTTTGCCACATCAAACTGCTTTTTATAAATTTTAGCAATTCCAAGCTTACGACAAACTTTTTCCTGCTCTTTATTTGAAACAAGTGCAGAAAAAATAGGTTTTTTCACAACTTTTTCTTGCAAAAATTCATATTCTCTCTTTTCAGGTGCAACTCTTTTGTAAGACGCTAAAAGCTCTTTAGAAAGCTCTTGTGTGCACAATCTTTTTAAATTTTTAAGTTCACTAAATGGAATAAACGAATTTCCATCATAAATTATTTTAACATTTGCAAGTTCAAATGATGTATCGCCAAGTTCCGCAATTTTCTCAGCAATTTGCTCTTTTGAAATCATTTTTTTTGCAATTTCATCCAAAACAAAATTACTTTCTTTTGTGACCGTTATTTTTTCATTTTTCAAATTTTTAATCTCAAAAGTAAGTTTCAATTTTTTACCTTTTTCGGCAACAAATTCTGCATCAATGGCAGAAAATCTTTTGGAAACTTTTATATTGTGAATAATTTTGTCATTGAGTTCTTTAGAATAATTTTTATAAATATATTTTGTCCCTTTTGGAAGTTTTCCAATCGAAATCGTGTCATTTTTTCTAGCTTTTTGAACTTTTTTCCCATTAAAAATAATTTTATTGACATATTCTCCCGAAATCTTCTCAAAATTTTCATCAACAAATTGAACTCCGTCACCTAAAATTAACTCATCGTCAATTTTAAAATTATTCGACTCATCTAGCTTAACTCCCAAAAAATATCCAAAATTTGAAGAATACTTTTGATTCATAAGTTTGTTATCCAAATAAAAATAACCCTTGGAATATCCTCTGTTAAAAAGTTTATAACTTTCTGTCGGTCTAGGCGTTCCCTTTAAAATATTGTCGTAATAACTTACCGTTTCAAAGACATACTCGCTAGATTTTTTCCGTCCTTCAACTTTTAGCGCATCAACTCCAATCTCTTTTAACAAATTAATCTCTTTTTCCTGCAAAAACTGATCATTTGGACTCAAAAAATACGCACTTTTCCCATTTTCATCAGTAAATTTTTTTCTGCAAGAATAAGCGCAAAGTCCACGATTTCCACTTCTTCCGCCAATAAAGCTACTTATATAGCAATTTCCTGAATACGAGATACAAAGCGATCCTGACACAAAAATTTCTAGCTCAATATCAGTATTTTTTCTAATTTCTTTAATTTCCTCAAAAGATAATTCCCTTGCAAGACAAACTCTGCTAAGTCCCATTTCTTTTAACCTATTGGCTTCAATATGATTAGCAACCGTCATTTGCGTACTTGCATGAAGTTTTAAATTTGGAAAATTCTCTTTTAAAAATTTGACCAATCCTAAATCCTGCACAATAACTGCATCAACACCATATTCATACACTCTTTTTATGTTATTATACATACTTTTAATTTCACTGTCTTTTAAAATTGTATTAAAAGCCATAATCGCTTTAACACCGTGCAAATGTGCATAGTCAATCGCACTAAACACTTCTTTCATGTCCAAATTTTCATTATTTCTTCTGGCACTAAATCCTTTCAGACCAAAAAAAACTTCATTCGCTCCAGCCTTTACCGCCGCAACTAGTTTTTCATAATTTCCAGCTGGTGCTAAAATATTTAATTTATTATTTTTTTTAATCACTTCATTTTCTCTCCATAAAAATTTATTTTATTTATATTATACCAAATTAATTAACTTTTTCCAATAAATAAAAAATATAATATTTAATTTTTCAAAAAAAATTCTCCCAAATTTTTTGAGAGAATCTTTTTATTTTTTTATTTTTAAATTATCTTCTTTGAGTATTTCTCTGTTGATTTGTATAGCTAAATGCTTCTAATTTCATTGCTATATTTTTTTCTTTTCCACCTGAGAAAACTTTTAAGTTTATAGTTTCTCCTGTTTTCTTAGCTGCCACTTCCCCTATAAATGCTCCCGCAGAAGTTAAAGTTTTTCCATCTATTTCAAGAATGACATCTCCTGCTTTTAATCCATATTTTGAAGCTGGAGAACCTGGATAAACTTGTTGAACTATTATTCCTGTTGAATATGGGATATTTCTCTGTTTTTTAATTTCTTGTGTCAAATCTAGTACAGAAATTCCGACATAAGGTCTTTCATATTTTCCAGATTTTATAATTGAATCTCTTACATTTGATGCAAGATTTGATGGAATTGCAAAACTAAGTCCAACACTTCCTCCATTTGTTGAATAAATTGCAGTATTTACTCCAATTACATCTCCATTAATGTTAAGTAACGGTCCTCCACTATTTCCTTGATTAATTGCAGCATCTGTCTGAATAAAGTTTTCAACTTGTTCAATTCCAAGCGAACTTCTTCCAGACGCACCAATTACTCCAACTGTCATCGAACTATTTAATCCCAAAGGATTTCCAAATGCAATAGCCCAATGTCCTATTTTTATATTGTCTGAATTTGCAAATTTAAGTGGTTTAAATGTTTTGTTTGTAGAAACTTTTAAAATTGCAATGTCGACTTCTGGAGAAGTTCCCACCAATTTTGCCAAATATTCTTGTCCATCTGACATTTTTACATAAATTTCATCGGCACCACTAATAACATGGTTATTTGTCATAATATATCCATCGCTTGAAATAATAAACCCAGATCCCAAACTTCCAGTTTCTTTTCTTTCTTGTCTTACTCCCGAAGTTCCAAATAAAAAGGCTTCCAATGGATTATAAGTCTGTACTACAATTGTAGATTTTGTTCTAATATTTACGATTGAATCTTTTGCTTTGTCATAAACAGCTGCAAATGCATCCTGTGCTCTATACATATCACCAGTTACATTAGTATTTTGAACAACTTGTTTATCTGATAAAATTTCTGATTTTGCCATTGCTGTCCCACTTGCAAGTGTTGCGGCTAAAAATGATGCAGTCAATATATTTTTAATTTTCATTTTTTTAATTCCTTTCGACAATTTAATAATTCAATAATTCAATAATTCTTAATTTTCAATAATTTTTTCAATTTTTATTATACTATTTTTACCTTAGAAATTACAATTTTTTTATTTTTTTTTATCTTATTTTATTTGATTTTAAATTTTAATCTAACTCTTTAAACTCTTTAAATTTTTTTATTTTTTTAAATTATTTAAATTTTTTATTTTCAAAATAAAAATAATATTTTCTTAACAAAAAAATTATTCAAAAAATAATTAAAAATAATTAAATAAAAGATCAATTAGTTTTAGACTTGCAAATCCAAAAAAAATAGGGTAAACTATAAATAAAATATATTAATTAAAAATTTAAGGAGAAGAAAATATGAACTACTATGTTGGAATAGATTTAGGTGGAACAAATACAAAATTAGGTTTAGTTGATGAAAATGGAAATATCATCTTTACAACAATTGTAAAAACAGATTCAATTGAAGGTTTTTCACAAACAGTGCAAAGACTCTCAAAAATATTAATGGCGCAAATTGAAAATAGTAACATCAAATTTAACGATGTAAAATCAGTCGGAATTGGTGTTCCAGGGCCTGTTTTAAACAACAGAATTGTAAAATTCTGGGCAAACTTTCCTTGGGAAAACGGTGTAGATTTGGCACTTGAATTTGAAAAAAATCTTGGAATTCCAGTAAAAGCTGACAACGATGTAAATGTCATAACATTGGGAGAAATGTGGCAAGGTGCTGGACAAGGATACAAAAATGTTTTAGGAATTGCAATTGGAACTGGTATTGGTGGTGGAATCATTGTTGATGGAAAACTTGTAAGCGGATTAAATGGTGCTGGTGGAGAAGTTGGACACATAAAAATCGAACATGATGGAAAACTTTGCGGATGCGGTCAAAAAGGTTGTTGGGAAGCATACGCTTCGGCTACTGGAATAATTCGTGAAGCTCAAAGCCGTCTTTTGATAAACAAACGGAATTTACTGTATGAAATGACAAAAGGTCGAGATTTGGAAGCAAAAGATGTATTTGATGCCGCAAAACAAGGCGACAAATTTGCTCTTGACATCGTTAACTATGAAGCTGAAAAATTAGCACTTGGAATTGGTAATTTGTTAAATATTTTAGATCCTGAAATTGTTGTAATCGGTGGTGGAGTTGCACTTAGTGGAGATTTCTTATTCGACAAAGTTAAAGAAAAAATAAAAGAAGTGGCTTTCCCTTCAACTCTTGAATCATTAAAAATTGTTACAGCAAAACTTGGAAATGACGCTGGAATTTTAGGTGCTGCATATTTAGGAATGCAAAAATAATTTTTATTTTCCAAAAAAAAAACTCAAATTTCTATTTAAAAAGAAACTTGAGTTTTTTTATTAATTTATTTTTATCTCATTTTCTGTCCATTCAATAATTTTCCCATTGTAAGAATTAATTTTAAAATTATAAGTCATATTTCGATATTTTATCTCACCTTGATAAAAATCATTTTGCTTGTCAAATTCCAAAACATTTGCATATGTTGCACCTGGAACTTTTGAGAGCACTATTTCTTTTGCTTTTATCGGTGCGAGTTCCTTTTTATTAAAAATACTTGGTTTTGAAAAATTTAATGAAAAAACAGATAAAAATATTATAACTAAAATTAAAAATCTTTTCATTTTTTATTTTCCTCCTAATTTAAAAATTTTTTATTTTTAAAATTATCTTTTCGCTACTGTTGAAAACACGAATTTATCAGGTTTGTAAGAAGTTATTCCATATTGAAATAATGTTCCGTTTGAAAGATATGCATAATTTTCTATCGCAACAACCATATTACATTTTCCTAAATCCATATATTTTTTCTCACAGCAAGTTGCATTGCGAAATTTTATCTCTCTTCTGGAATGTGAAATTTTTAGATGCAGTTCATTTTCCAAATAACTGTAAATTGAATCTTGAATAATTTCTTTATTCAAAAATCTCACAATTCTTCTGTCAAAATATGCGACTTCATATTCAAGTGCTTCTCCGTCCAAAATTCTGCTTCTTACAACCTTATAAAAATCAACTTTTTCATCCACTCCAAAAATTTCCATAATTTCTTTTTCACCTTGTATGACATAAAGACTTAAAAGATTTGTTTTTATGTCAATTTTTTCAATTTTATTTAATTCTTTTGAAGTTTGCAAATTTGACAAACTATTTTTAAATCGTCCATATTCTAAAACACGAGAATTTTTCCCTTTTATTTTTTGAATGTAGCCGTCTAATTCAAGCAT
Source organism: Leptotrichia sp. oral taxon 218 (assembly GCF_018128225.1). Classification (NCBI taxonomy): domain Bacteria; kingdom Fusobacteriati; phylum Fusobacteriota; class Fusobacteriia; order Fusobacteriales; family Leptotrichiaceae; genus Leptotrichia; species Leptotrichia sp. oral taxon 218. The sequence continues at coordinate 1,170,706 of NZ_CP072377.1, forward strand.
TGAAAGTGCTTTTCTTATCGTATCTTTAGAATACGAATAACTTTTTGCAAGTTCCATTTCACTTTTTAAATATTCTCCTGATTTAAAAGTTCCATCTATAATTTTTTCTTTTATATCCAAATAAACTTCTTTATATTTTCTTTGCAAAATTTCCCTCCTTAAAAAAGTTTTTTTAACAAAGAAATGGCAACCAAAAAAATTGCCATTTCAAAATTTATATTTATGCTACTTCCAAAATTACAACATTTTTTCTAAAAAATTATTTTTTTAAAAAGACATCCCCAAAAGACTTCTTACAAATTCTAAAACCATCAGTCCAATAATGGCTGAAAAATCAAAAGTTCTTCCTCCAATTGGAACATTTACTCTAAATATTTTAAGATACGGATCAGAAATTTTTTTAATTATTCTAAAAAAAGCTGAATTACTAAAAGGGTCAATCCAAGATCCCAAAACATTTAAAACAATAATGGTTTCATAAATATCTAACAACACGCTAATTATATCAGCAATTAGAAAAAAATTCAATTTTAAGTTCTCCTTACTTGTCTAAAATTTTCTTACATTTTAAAAGATATTCTCCTCCTGAAATAACTGTCAAAATAACAGGAATCAAAAGTAAAATATTATTTATTTTAAAATTTAATGGAAATAAAATTATAACCACTAAAACAACCATTTGAATAAATGTCTTCCATTTTCCTAAATTTCCCGCTGCAATTACAATACCTTCTGCTGCTACAATCGAACGAAGTCCTGTTATCAAAAGTTCTCTAAAAATAATTATAAGCACAAACCAAAGGCTTATTTCATCAAATTTTGTAAGTGTTACTAAAGCTGAAATTACAAGAATTTTATCGGCAAGTGGATCCAAAAGTTTTCCCAAATTTGTGATCAAGTTATATTTTCTAGCAATTTTCCCATCGTAATAGTCCGTAATCGAAGCCGCTGCGAAAATAATTGTCGCCAAAATTCTCATAGTTATTTCAATCCCTGATTTTTCAGATTTTAATGCCAATGTCAAAATTATAACAAAAGGAATAACTAAAACTATTCTTAATGTTGCCAATTTATTAGGTAAATTCATAAACATCACTCCTTAACTTTAATTTAAATTTTATTTATTGTTTAATGCTTTGATACTCAAATTAAATTTATCTTCGTTTTCAATTGAAATTACTTTTACTCTTACAATATCCCCTTCTTTTAGCGCATCTTCAGTTTTTGCAATTCTTTTATCGCTAATTTCAGAAATATGAAGAAGTCCTTCTTTTCCTGGTAAAACTTCTACAAAAGCACCAAACTTCATAATTTTTGTAACTTTTCCCTCATAGATTGCATTTAATTCAACTGATTGTGTTTGAAGTTTTACAAGCTCCAAAGCTCTTGCCATTTTTTCAGCATCATTTCCAAAAATTGAAACTTTTCCATCGTCTTCAATATCAATAGAAACTCCAGTTTCATCAATAATCGCTCTTATGTTTTTTCCACCAGGACCGATAAGTCCAGCAATTTTATCAGGATTAATTTTAAATATTTCTATTTTTGGAGCATTTTTAGCAACTTCTGGTCTTGGACAAGAAATTACAGATTCCATTTTGTCAATTATAAACATTCTTCCATCCAAAGCCTGTTTTAGCGCAATTTCCATTATTTCTCTAGTAATTCCTTCAATTTTTATATCCATTTGAATTGCTGTAATTCCATTTTTAGTTCCAGCAACTTTAAAGTCCATATCTCCCAAGTGGTCTTCTAAACCTTGAATGTCAGTTAAAACAGTAAATGTTTCCCCTTCTTTTATAAGTCCCATCGCAATTCCTGCAACCGTTGATTTTATCGGAACACCAGCTGCCATAAGTGCAAGTGAACCACCGCAAATAGTTGCTTGTGAAGATGAACCATTAGATTCTGTAATTTCTGAAACCAATCTCACTGTATAAGGGAATGTTTCTTCATCTGGCATAACATATTTTAACGCTCTTTCAGCCAAGTTTCCGTGTCCTAATTCACGCCGACCAGGTGCTCTCATAAATCCTGCTTCTCCAACTGAATATGGCGGGAAATTGTAATGCAAGAAGAATTTTTTTCTGCTTTCATCTTCCATTCCATCAATAATTTGCTCGTCTTCCTTACTTCCAAGCGTTGCAACAACAAGTGCCTGTGTTTCCCCTCTTGTAAATAGAGCTGAACCATGTGGTATAGGAAGTGTATCAATTTCCACATCAAGCGGTCTAATCTGTGTCGTAGTTCTTCCATCTGCTCTATATTTTTTATATAAAATAGCATTTCTTACCAATTTTTTCTCAACATCTCTATAGTATCCTTTAAAATCCTTTTCTAAATCTTTCAAAAAGTCTTTATCTTGCAGATTTTCATTTTGCTCGTTTTCTAATTTTTCCAAATATTTTTCAAATAACTCAGTTTCCAAATTGTCAATTGCTTCATATTTTTCCAGTTTTCCAGGAGTCATAATCGCATTTTCTACTTCATTTTCAAATGAATCAATAAATTCTTTTATTTCAGATGGAACTTCTTTTTTCTCAAATTCATATTTTTTTACATCAAATTGAGACAAGAATTTTTCTTGTTCAAGACAGATTTCCTTAATTCTTTCATGTCCAAACATTATAGCTTCAAGCATAACTTCTTCACTGACTTCTCTTGCTCCAGCTTCTACCATTGTAACAGCTTCTTTAGTTCCAGCAACAGAAAGATGAATTTCACTTTCTAGTAGTTCTTCTGATGTTGGATTTAAAATATATTCTCCATTAATATAACCGACTGTAACTCCAGCAACTGTCCCTGCAAATGGAATATCTGACAATCCAAGTGCCGCCGAAACTCCAATAGTTGCCAAGTTTTCTGGAAAATTAATTTCATCGTAAGAAATAACCGTAATTACAATGTGCACTGAATTTAAAAATCCTTCTGGAAACAGTGGTCTAATCGGTCTATCAACAAGTCTTGAAATCAGTATTTCATCAGTTCCTGGCTTAGTTTCTCTTTTTATAAATCCCCCTGGAAACTTTCCAGAAGCATAAAATTTTTCGATATAATCCACAGTAAGTGGAAAAAAATCTTGTCCCTCTTTTACATCTTTACTTCGAGTGGCTGTAACTAAAAGTACAGTTCCTCCACAACTTATAACAACAGAACCTCCAGCTTGTCTTGCAATTTTTCCTGTACTTATTTTTATTTTTTGTCTTCCTAAATTAAATTCGCAAATTTTTTCATCAAACATTTTTCCTCCTAAATTTTTTTATTTTTTTAAGAAGAGAAGCAAATAATAGTAAAAACTTCCATAATTTACAAAAATCTTTACAATTACTTACTCCCCAAACTTCTTAAAATATAAATAATTATACCATTTTTTAACTCTTTTTACAATTTTTTTAAAAATATTTTATTTGATTTTTTCAAAATTAAAAATTTGCATATTATAAAAAATAATAGTATAATTTATGATATTAAACATTAGAAATTATAATTAAAACATAATTTTTTTGGGTGGTGAAAATTTTATATGGAATACGAAAAAAAGAAAATTGAAACTATGAGAAATTTTAATTTTTATTACATCAATATTATAAAAAATTTTTACAAAAATATTGTAAATTATGATTTTTCTCTAAATGAATATCGAATTTTAAACGAAATTAGTAACTTAAGAGACTGCACTTCAAAAAAGATTAGCAAAAATTTGCATTTGGAGAGTAATTTTGTGAATAGAACTTTGCGAAAATTTCAAAAAGATAATTTGGTTAAGAAAAAATTGTCACTTTTGGATAAAAGACTGCATTATTTCGATTTGACAAAAGAAGGGAAAAACAAATTGAAAATTTTTAATGAAATGTCTGAAAAAAAAACTGAAGAAATTTTTTCAAACTTGGATATTTACGACAGAGAAAGACTTGTAAAAGATATGTCTTCGATAAAAATGATTTTAAATGTCAACGATAAAATTAACTTGGAAAATATTTTTATTAGAGATACTTTAATTTATGGCGATATAAGTTACTTAATTTATATTTATAGCCTAATTTATATCCAAAAATATAATTTCCCACTGTCGTTTGAAGCAAATATCGTCAATTCTTTTTCAAATTTTTTCAAAACTTACGATGAAAAAAGCGATAAAATCTGGATTGTCGAATACAACAACGAAATCATAGGATTTTCTTGCATTATGGTAAACGATTATAAAGAAGCCGAACTTAGATGGTTTATTTTGCACCCAAATTACCGTTCAAAAGAATTAGAAAAATTACTTCTTACAAAAACTTTGGAATTTTGCTACAAAAAGAAATTTGAGAAAATTTTTACTTATGTTTCAGATGATTTAAAAAACGAAATAAAATTTTACGAAAATATTGGATTTAAAAAGACAGAAGATTTTAAAAATAATCCACTTAGAAAAAATATTAAAATGATTAAACTAGAAATGGAAATTTAGAAATGAGGTTTTAACTTGAAAAAAGCAGTAATACTAGATACAAGTGCAATTATTTACAGAAGCCACTTTGCACTTATGGGAATGAAAAACTCACAAGGTCTTCCAACAGGAGCTACATTTGGATTTATCAACACATTAGAAAATGTTATAAAAGAATTTAGTCCAGATTATTTGGTTGCTTGTCTTGATGTAAAAAGAGATGAACTTGAGAGAAGTGATGAGCTTGAAACATACAAAGCAAACAGAGAAAGTATGCCAGAAGAAATCGTTGCACAGCTTAATATTATAATGGAAGTCTTAGATGGCTATAACATTCCAAAATACAAAAAAAAGGGACAGGAAGCCGACGATGTAATTGCAACATTTGCGACAAATTTTTCAAAAGACGAAGAGCCAATACAAACTTTTATTATAACTGGAGATAAAGATTTGACTCAGCTTGTAAACGAAAAAATAAATATTGCACTACTTGGAAAAGGTAATGGAAAAGACTCAAACTTTAAATATATAAGAAATGACGATGATGTTATTGACTATTTAGGAGTTAGTCCAGATAAAATTCCTGATTTATTCGGACTTATGGGAGACAAGTCTGATGGAATTCCTGGAGTTACAGGGATTGGTCCTAAAAATGGTGTAAAACTTATAACAACTTATCAAAATTTGGAAAATTTATACAAAAATATTGACGACTTGAAGGGAAAACAGAAGGAAAATCTTATAAACGACAAAGAAAAGGCTTTTTTAAGCAGAGAACTGGCAACTGTAAAAAGAGAGCTTGAAATTGAATATGACAAAAATAAATTGAAATTTGAAAACAAAAATTTTGAAAAACTTTTTGAAATTTATAAAAAGATGGAATTTAAAAGATTTAGCGAAAATTTAGAAGAAGAAAGAAAAAGAGTTTTGAATCAAAATTTGAAAAATTCTGACGAAATTAGTGAAGAAGATAGAAAAATGCAATTAAAACTCCAAAAAGAAATTGAAGAAATGGAAGAAAAGAAAAAAAGAATTTTGGAAGAAGAAGCTGAATATGACAAAGAAAATCCAATTTTTAATGGAATTTCAAATTTTTATTCAAATAAAAATAATTCAGAAAAATTGGATACTTTGAATATTTTAGAAATAAAAAAAGAAATCTTTCAAAAAAATAAAAACAATAAAAATATAGACTATAAAATTGCAAATTGGAACAATGCTCACGAAATAATAAAAGAAATGGAAAATAAAATTGCGATTTTTGAAAATATCTTTGGACTTTCAATTTTTGACGGAAATGAAAATGTTATTCTTTTAAATAGCGATTTAGAAAAAGCTTTAAACGCCGAAAAAACTGTTCAGAATAATTTGTTTGACAAAATAGAAAGTTGTGATAATAAAAATATTTCTAAAATTTATGAAGAGCTAAATAAAAAAGAAATTATCGCTTACAATATAAAAGAATATATGAAAAAGCACTCAAATTATTTCGATGCCATTATTTCTGGAAAAAATTATTCTTTTTCTCCTTTAAGAAATGAAAATAAAAATACTGAAATTGACTACACAATTAAAAGTAAAAATTATTTTGATGTTATGATTGCTTCATATGTTCTTGAAACTGAAGGAGAAAATGAAATTGAAAATATCATAAAAAATGAACTGGAAGTTGAAATTTCGTCATTTGAAACTGAATTTCAGAAAGAGCGACGAAAAAGAAATTTTGATGGATTGAGCGATAAAATAAAAGCTGAATTTCTGGCAATTCGTGGATTTTACATTTATAATCTTGAAAAAATATTAAAAGTCGAATTAAAAAATAACGGTCTGCTTGAAGTTTACGAAAATTTGGAAAGCAAGTTAATTCCCGTACTTGCACAAATGGAAGAAAATGGAATTAAAATTGATAAAAATTATTTTAAAAATTTTGAAAATGAATTAAACGAAAAAATTAATAAATTAATTTTAAATATTCACAAAATTGCAGACGACGAAGAATTTAATATTGATTCGTCTCAACAGCTTGGAGAAATTTTATTCGAAAAAATGCAAATTCCAGTTGTGAAAAAAACGAAAACTCGATATTCGACCGATGTGGAAGTCTTAGAAAAAATTGCAGATGATAATGAATTGAGCGATGAAAAACGAGAGATTGCTAAGAATTTACTGGAATACAGAGCATTTAAAAAGCTGCTTTCGACTTACATCGAACCAATTCCGCAATATGCTGATAAAGATGACCGAATTCACACAACTTTTAACCAAAATGGAACTGCGACTGGAAGACTGTCTTCTGCCAATCCAAATTTACAAAATATTCCAGCTAGAACTGACGACGGAATGAGAATCAGAACTGGATTTGTCGCACAAGACGGATACAGCTTAATTTCATTTGATTATTCGCAAATTGAGTTAAGAGTTCTTGCCGAACTTTCAAAAGACAAAACTTTAATTTTTGCCTACAAAGAAGATAAAGATTTGCATGATTTAACTGCAAGAAAAATATTTTTAAAAAATGATGACGAAAAAGTTTCAAGAGAAGAGAGAAGTATCGCAAAAGTCATTAATTTTAGCATTCTTTACGGAAAAACTAATTTTGGACTGTCTAAAGAACTTAATATTTCAGTCGGAGATGCCGCACAATATATAAAAACTTATTTTGAAGAATATCCAAGAGTTCAGAAATTTTTGAACATCGTAACTGAAACAGCTAAACTTCATAATTTTGTAGAAACTTTTTATGGAACGAGAAGATATATAAAAGGAATTGATTCACAAAATAAAAATACTCTGGCACAGGCGATTAGAATGGCTGTAAATACTGTTGTTCAAGGGACTGCGGCAAATGTTATAAAAATTGTCATGATAAAACTTCACGAAGAATTGAAAAACGATGAAAATATAAAAATGCTGCTGCAAGTTCACGATGAGCTGATTTTTGAAGTAAAAGACGGATTTGAAGAAATTTATATGAAAAAAATTAAAGATATTATGGAAAATACCGTAAAATTTGAAAAAGTTCCACTAAAAGCAAATGGGAATATTGCTAAAAATTGGGGACTTTTGAAATAAAATTTTTTTAAAAAAAAATTACATACAATCATACAATAAAAATTAAAATAAACCTGCTTTAGAACTCTTAAAATTCACTCCAAAACAGGTTTATTTTCTTAGATAAAAAAACAAAAAACGATAATAAATTTTAGAAAATTAAAACATAATTTTTTGATAAGCATAATAAAAATTTCTTTATCACTGAAAATTACATAAGTATCCATATAAAAATTTTTGACACTTTTTAAATAAAATTTAAAAAAAATAAAATATCAATATATAATTTTTATATTTTTTCCAAAATTCTCTTTCTTTTATCAAATGTTACAATTTCATCTATTCCAAATTTTTTCACATATTCTGCCGCTTCTTTTATATTCATTCCAACATGTTCACTATAATGAGCGTCACTCGATAAAATAACAGGAATATCATACTCTTTCACATATTTCATAAAATCTTTGTACGGTGTAATTTCTTTTATCGGATAACGATAAGAAGTCCCTGTATTTACATCCACAATCATATTATTTTTTTTCAAAACTTGCGCTGTATTTTTTAGCAAATCTTCAACTTCACTCGGATTCGGAATATTTTTAAACAGTCTTAAATTAAAAGGATGTCCTAAAATATCGTAATATCCAGTGTTTGCCACAGCTTCAATTTCTTTTGCGTAATCACGCCAAATTTGAGTTAAGTTTTCATCTACAAATTTATGCTTCAATGCGCTAAAATCAAATCCCCAGCCTTTTATAAAATGAATTGAAACTATTAAATAATCAAATTCATATTTTGACAAAATTTCCTGAGCTTTTTTTTGATTTTTGAAATTACAAACTTCAATTCCCCATTTTACAGGATATCCCCGTTTTTTTAACGAATCTATGTAATCTTTATATTCATCAAGCGTGTGAACAAACTTCGTTTTCTGCTCAAGCCATTTTTTCTGAAAATTTCCAACTTCACTGTCGTCCAAAATTAATTCGTCATAATACAAATCCTTAAATTCTTTAAACCCATGCGTATGCTCTGTTATTCCAATTTCATTAAGTCCCATTTTTTTTGCTTGTTCAAAAAAAGGATTTACAAATTCGTCTGTATAACTCCCATATTCAAAGTGCATATGATAATCGTTTAACATAAAAATCCTCACTTTCTATATTTTTTATGATTTTAATTATATCATTAAAATTTTTTTATTTCAAACTTTATATTTTTAAAAATTTTTTTATTTTATTAAATCCTAAAAATTATTTGACTTAATTGACTTTTTTTACTATAATAATATTATAATAATATTTAGGAGGAATTTAAGATGAAAATTGTAGTTTTCGATGCAAAACCATATGACATTGAGTTTTTTAACAAATGGAACAAAGAATTTGGTGCGCAAATTACATATTTTGAAGAAAAATTAAGTTTAAAAAATGTAATGCTTACAAAATACCAAGATGTTGTTTGTACATTTGTAAATGATGATTTAAATGAAAAAGTATTAAACATACTTTCAAAAAATGGAGTAAGAGTGGTTGCAGCAAGATGTGCTGGTTATAACAACATCAACTTAAAAGCAGCTCGTGAAAACAGAATTACTGTTTTAAGGGTTCCAGCTTACTCTCCATACGCTGTTGCTGAACATGCACTAGCTCTACTTATGTCAGTAAACAGAAAAACTCACAAAGCTTATAACAGAACAAGAGAAGGAAACTTCAGCCTAGCAGGATTAACTGGAATGGACTTAAACGGAAAAACTGCTGGAATTATTGGAACTGGTAGAATAGCAAGAATTTTCATAAGAATTTTAAATGGATTAGGAATGAAAGTTATTGGTTATGATAAATTCCCTAATGAACAAGCTGCAAAAGAAGAAAATTTCACTTATGTGACATTAGATGAAGTATTTGCAAAATCTGATGTAATTTCATTGCATTGTCCATTATTCCCTGAAACAAGACATACAATTAACAAAGATACTATTGCTAAGATGAAAGACGGTGTTATTATCATTAATGCTGCCAGAGGTGGATTAATTGATACAGAAGCATTAGTTGAAGGATTAAAAGATAAAAAAATTGGTGGTGCTGGACTTGATGTTTATGAAAATGAAAGCAGCTACTTCTTTGAAGATGAATCAGCAAGTGTGCTAGAAGATGATTTATTAGCTAGATTGTTATCATTTAACAATGTTGTGCTAACTTCTCACCAAGCGTTCTTAACAAAAGAAGCACTAGATAACATCGCTGAAGCAACATTTAACAATATTTTATCTTATGTTAAAGAAGAACCACTAAAAAATGAAGTTTGGTATAACGAAGAAACTGGTAAAATTGTTGAAGGTTTAAGAAAATAATTACTATTTAATTTTTTAAAAATTTAATGAGAGGCTGTTTTTTTTAGAGCAGCTTCTTTTAATATTTTTATTTTTAAAATAATTTTTTTTAGTAAAATTAAAAATTTAAAATAAAAATAAATAAAATAATAATACTAATAATAAAGAAAGGTAAAAGTATGGATTTATTTGAAATAAAAAAACAGCAAGAACAAAATAACATTGATATTGAAGAAATCAGGAGGCATCTTTGACCCAGAAAATTTAAGAAATGAAATTGATAATTTGGAAAAAAAGACTTTTGAAAATGATTTTTGGAATAGAAAAGATAGTAAAGAAATATTAAAAAATTTAAATAACAAAAAAAAATTATTGGAAGAATACGATATTCTAAAAAATTCTTACGAAGAAATTGATACAATTATAGAATTTCTTGAAATGGGCGACAATTCTTTTGAAACTGAACTAGAACCAAAAATATCAGATTTAGATAAAGAAATAAAAAACTTCAAGACAAAATTGCTTTTAAACGAAGAATATGATATGAACAGTGCGATTCTTACAATAAATGCTGGTGCTGGTGGAACTGAGGCATGTGATTGGGCACAAATGCTCTACAGAATGTACGATAGATGGGCAAATCATCACAAATTTAAAGTTGAAATCTTGGACTCACTTGCTGGGGAAGAAGCTGGTATTAAAAGTATTACACTAAATATTAAAGGAAATTATGCTTATGGTTATTTAAAAGGAGAAAAAGGAGTTCATAGACTTGTCAGAATCTCGCCATTTGATTCAAATGCTCGAAGACACACTTCATTTGCCGCTGTAAATGTTATTCCTGAAATTGATGACGAAGTGGAAATTGATATTCGCAGTGAAGATTTGAAAATTGATACTTATCGTGCAAGTGGCGCTGGAGGTCAACATGTAAATACAACTGATTCAGCAGTTAGAATTACACATCTTCCCACAAATACAGTCGTAACTTGCCAAAATGAGCGTTCTCAATTAAAAAATAAAGAAACTGCAATGAAAATATTAAAAGCAAAATTGTTTGAACTAGAGATGGAAAAACGAGAAAAAGAAATTTCTGATATAAAAGGTGCTGAGTCTAAAATCGAATGGGGAAGTCAAATTCGTTCATATGTTTTTCAGCCTTATAAAATGGTTAAAGACCACAGAACTAAAGCTGAAGAAGGAAATGTTGAAAAAGTTATGGACGGAGATATTGACCTATTTATAAATGAATTTTTAAACTTTAATAAATCTAAATAAAATTGGGGGACTATTCCCCCAAAAATTTTTCTATAGCTTTTGCTACTCCATTATTTTCATTTGTGTCAGTTATATAATTTGCCGCATCTTTAGCCATTTTAGTTCCATTTCCCATAGCAACTCCAACTCCAGCAAATTTTAACATTTCAATGTCATTATTTCCATCTCCAATTGCCATAACTTCTTCTCTTGGAATATTTAACTTTTCTGCTAATTTTTTTAACGCCACACCTTTATTTGCACCTTTTGGCAATGTTTCGTAAATATATTTTTGGCTTAATACGCCATTATATCTGCTATTTATCAATTCCCCTTTATCTTTTACAAATCTCGCAATCTCATTTTCATTACCCAAAAACATTGATTTAAAAAATGTATGTTTTCCACTTATCGCTTCTTCAATTGAAATTGGCTGAACTTCAACATAAACTAAACCACCATCTTCTTTTGTATATTCATTCGCTCTCTCGCCAATCACAAAATAATCCTTATCATTTGAAACTGTAAAATCCAAATCATATCCTTTTCTTAACTCATTCAAATAAACGACATCTTCTTTCTTTATTTCTTCAAAAGCAAGTAATTCCCAATCTGTCGTCTTATGAACCGAACATCCATTGTTTAAAAGCACATATTCATCCAAATTATATTTTTCCAGCTCCAATTCCTTATAAGGTGGCAATATTCCAAAAAGCGGTCTTCCTGTGCAAAGAACGACCTTCACCCCAGCTTCTATCGCTTTGTGAATCGCTTTTTTTTGCGGTTCTTCAATGTGTTTTTTTTCACTTAATAAAGTTCCATCCATATCTATCGCTATTAACTTTACCATTTTATTTTTTAGTTCCTTTCTTTTTTTCTTTTCTTTTTTATTCTATTCTATTATTTTTTGTATTTTATATTTTTTTATTTCTTCTTTTTTAGTCAATTAATTTATTAATTTAAATAATTTCTTAAATTAAAGAAGTTAAAATTAATTATTTTAAAAAATTTTTTTGTAAAATTACAAAATAAGTCCGATAATATTTATTTTTTATATTTAAAAATTACGCTAAAATATTATTTTTATAATTTTAATATTTTAGCGCATTTAATAAAATTATGCTTCTTTATCTTTTGCCATCATATCTTTGACTTTCATAAGTCTTGTTATGCTTCCTCTTTCATTCTCATCCAGTTTCATTTGGATAAACCTGATAGTTTCTTTTAATTGTGGAATTGTCATATATTCTAGCGCATTAACACGCCGTCTTGTCTTTTCAACTTCATCCGCCATCAATTGACACGCTTTTTCTACTTCTGCTAACTCCAGTAAATTTCTCATAACTTTACTTAAACCTTCGATTGCGTCATCTAAATCTGCTGAAGTTTGTGCATACCCGTAAGGATAAGCGACTTTGTCACTTTCAGTCTGATTAAAAGTCATTTTAGGTACATTTACACTCATCACATTTTTTGTTTCAATATCGACTCCCAATTCTTGCTGTGAAAAAGTAATCGCATCTTCTAACATTTCGTCAGACATAACTCCACGAGCTAACAAAAAATCTTTGAATGAATCCTGTAATTTCCCTTCAACTTTTAATCTCAATTTTCTATTTTCTTTCACCAAACCTATGAATTGTCGCATAAGTTCATCTTGCTTGTCTTTTAAAAGTTTGTGTCCACTTGTCGCAGTTTTCAGACGAACTTTTAGTCTTGACAATTCCATTCTAGTAGGATTTACATTCAATTTTGCCATAATTATTCATCACCTTTTGGTAAATATTTTTCCAAATATTCGTCTCTAATTCTCTTAAGCTCTGTTCTTGGTAATATTTTTAACAAATCCCATCCTAAATTTAGTGTGTCTTCAATTGATCTATTATTTTCGAATCCTTGTGCAACATATTGCTGTTCAAACGCATTTGTAAATCTAACAAATGCTTTATCTGTTTCAGATAGTGCTGATTCTCCCAAAATTACTGCAAGTTCTTTAGCTTCTTTTCCAGTCGCATAAGCCGCAAATAACTGATTCATTGTATCAGCGTGATCTTCTCTAGTTTTACCTTTTCCAATCCCTTTATCTTTCAATCTCGAAAGTGACGGTAAAACATCAATTGGTGGCATCAAATTTTGCTTATACAAATCTCTTGATAAAATAATTTGTCCTTCTGTAATATACCCAGTCAAATCTGGAATTGGGTGAGTTTTATCATCTTCAGGCATTGTCAAAATAGGAATTTGTGTAATTGACCCTTTTCTTCCTTTAATTCTTCCAGCTCTTTCATAAATTGTCGATAAATCGGTATAAAGGTATCCTGGATAACCACGACGACCTGGAACTTCTTTTCTCGCAGCCGAAACTTCTCTTAACGCTTCACAATAGTTAGTTAAGTCAGTAAGTATTACCAATACATGCATTCCTTTTTCAAATGCTAAATATTCAGCACAAGTTAATGCCATTTTTGGCGTTGCAAGTCTTTCAATCGCTGGATCATTTGCCAAGTTCATAAATAACACTGCTCTGTCAATCGCACCCGTTTTTGTAAAGTCATCAATAAAGAACTGCGCTTCTTCAAATGTAATCCCAATTGCACCAAATACAACCGCAAATTTTTCATCTTTTCCTAAAACTTTTGCCTGTCTTGCAATTTGCAGTGCCAAATCAGCATGTGGCAGTCCTGAACCAGAGAATATCGGTAATTTTTGCCCTCTTACAAGCGTATTTAGTCCATCAATAGCTGAAACTCCAGTTTGAATAAATTCTGACGGATAATCACGAGCAACTGGATTTATCGCAACTCCATTAATATCTAGTGTCTGTTCTGGTATAATTTTAGGACCGTTATCTTTTGGTCTACCAAGCCCATCAAATACACGCCCTATCATATCTTCAGAAACTCCAAGGGATAATGGTCTTCCCAAAAATCTAACTTTTGAGTCTTTTAAGTTAATTCCAGCTGAATTTTCAAATAATTGCACAACCGCTTTATCTCCACTAACTTCCAAAACCCTACCACGACGAAGTTCTCCAGTTTGAGTCTGAATTTCTACCAATTCTTCATAAGTAATTCCTTCCACTCCTTCAACTACCATAAGTGGTCCTACTATTTCTTTTATAGTTTTGTATTCTTTAAGCATTTAATGCACCTCCTTTATTAATTAAATTATCAATTTGTTCAGTCAACTCTTTTGAAATTTCGTCAATTTTACTTAATTCAGATTCTGGCAAGTATTTTGCTCTGGCAATTCTTTCTCTCACTGCTAAATCTGTAATTTCATTTAAGTAAGCTCCATTATCTAGACCTCTTATTCCTTCATCATAAAATTTCAAAACTAATTCCAGCATTTTATCTTGTTTTTCAAGAGAAGTATAAGTGTCAGATTCCATAAATGCATTTTGCTGCAAATAATCTTCTCTTATTGATTTTGCAACTTCCAGTTTCAATTGATCTTTTTCAGACAAAGTATCTTTTCCTACAAGTCTTACAATTTCTTGCAAACTAGATTCTTCTTGAAGTAACGACATAGCTTTTGATCTATTTTTAGAAAATTCAGGTCCTACATTTTTGTCCATCCATCCATCGACTTTTGTTTGATACAAAGTATAAGAATTTAACCAGTTAATTGCTGGGAAATGTCTTCTGTAAGCTAGGTTTGCGTCAAGCCCCCAGAACACTTTAACGATTCTCAAAGTTGCCTGTGATACTGGTTCAGAAATATCTCCACCTGGAGGCGATACCGCACCAATTACAGTTAGTGCTCCTTCTCTTCCATCTTTTCCTAAACAGACAACATGTCCAGCTCTTTCATAAAACTCAGCAGCTCTCGAACCAAGATACGCTGGATAACCTTCATCTCCCGGCATTTCTTCAAGACGTCCTGACATTTCTCTTAGCGCTTCTGCCCATCTTGATGTAGAATCCGCCATTATTGCAACTGAATATCCCATATCCCTAAAGTACTCAGCAATTGTAATTCCAGTATAAATACTAGCTTCCCTTGCTGCAACTGGCATATTTGAAGTATTTGCAATAAGTACTGTTCTTTTCATAAGTGATTCCCCTGTTTTAGGGTCGACAATTTCTGGAAATTCCATAAGAACATCTGTCATTTCATTTCCACGCTCTCCACAACCTACATAGACGATAATTTGAGCATCCGCCCATTTTGCCATTTGGTGCTGCACAACTGTTTTTCCTGAACCGAATGGTCCTGGTACACAAGCAGTTCCACCTTTTGTTACAGGAAAAAATGTATCAATTACTCTTTGTCCTGTTATCAATGGAGCTTCTGGATTTAATTTTTTTGAGTATTTTCTACCTCTTCTAACTGGCCATTTTTGCATCATTTGAACTTCTACATCACCTTTTTCAGTTTCAATTACTGCAACTGTTTCAGTTACTGTGAAATTTCCTGCTTTTATTGATTTTAGTGTCCCTTTTATTCCAAATGGCACCATTATTTTATGACTTACAACCGATGTCTCTTGAACAGCTCCTAAAATATCTCCTGCTTGAACTTTTTCTCCAGCTTTTAAAACTGGCTCAAATTCCCATTTTTTAGTTCTATTTAATGGAGCAACTTCTACTCCTTTAGTCAAAAAATCTCCAGCAATATTTTGATATTCTTTTAACGGTCTTTGAATCCCATCAAACATTGCTTCCAATAATCCAGGTCCCAACTCCACACTCAAAGGTTCTCCTGTTGTGTAAACAGGTTCTCCCGGTCCAATTCCTACTGTTTCTTCATATACTTGAATAGAGGCCTTGTCCCCTCTCATTTCAATAATTTCACCTATAAGTTTACTATCAGAAACTCTTACCACATCATAAACATTGGCATTTTCCATACCTTCTGCAACTACAAGAGGTCCTGATACTCTAATAATTCTTCCTGTTTTCAACTAATCTACCTTCTTTCTTCAAATTTTGAAAACTATTTTAATTTAACTATTCAAAAAATTAAAATATGTTAGAGCCTATTGCTTTTTCTACATATTCGTCTATTTTACTTAATCCTAATCCAAGTGTTCCTTGATTATTAGGAATGACAATAACGGCCGGCACTATTTTATCTGTATATCTTTCAATCGTATCTTTTACCAAAACGGCTGTCTGCTCAGTTACAAAAATAATACCAAAGTTATTTTTCGCCATCTCATCTATGGAATGTCTCGCCTCTTCTTTAGTTATTACAGGATACACGCAAAGTCCCAGTGCTTTAAATGGTAAAATTGTATCTTTATCTCCAACAACACCTATTTTATGCATATGTATCACGCAGCCTTTCCCTTATTTTCTCTGAACTTATGTTATTAATTTTGCTGACCATAATAAGTCTAATTGCATTGATTTCACGCTCTTTTGCAACAAGATATGTAAATAACGGTTCAGGTCCAAATACAATGTATTTAGACTCTTTATTTAATTCCATCAAATAATTATCTGATATTTTTTCAAATTCCGATAATCTTTTTGTTTCATTAAAAACTTCGACACCTTTTACTAAATACGGTCCCAATTTTTCTTTTTTAAATTTATTTAAAATTGTCTCTGGACTGTCATTCAATGATCCCACAATTTTATCTTTTGAAATTGTTCCGCCATCAAATATTACGCTGTCCAAAAATTTTGCATCTCTTTTTTGTTTTTGAACTCTAAATAAAGTTATTATATTTTGAAAATCAATAAGTCCTTTGACATAATCCGTTATAACTTTCACATCAATTTTTTTTGATAAATTTACTAAATTTTTGAAATAATATTTTTCTACAATAATATCAATTTTTTGCGGAGTAAGATTTTCCTCTTTTTTTATTTCTGCAATCGCTTCCAAAATTTCTTCTGGCAAATCTAAACTTTGAGTTTCAGATTTTGTCTTAAATTTTGTTATATCAATTGTTCCAGCATTCATCAATAAATTTGTGTTATCCTTTTCAAAAACTTTGCTTTTTATCAATACTTTCAAATTGTGATAGTCGTATTTTAGCGACAAAATATCAACAACTTCTTTATTTTTAGACATATTGCGAACTAGTGAAAAAACTCTTTCTGTTTCTCTTTTTAAAATTTTTTCATAATCTCTGCTATTTTGAATGTCCGTCATATTTTGAGAATACTCAGTTTCTGACAATAATTTTAAAACCTCTTCGCAAGTTTCAGATTCTATCATTCGCTCAAGCCTATTTTTAGTTAAGAGTCTTTTTTCTAGTACCCTAATAGTTACGACACTTTGACCGTAATCCATTCTATCCATATTTTTTTCTCCCTTAATTTTACTTAAAACCGCAAAAATATTTTAAATTTTCAATTTTAAAGTAATTCATAGCTAAGTTTACTTTTTATGAGAAAAGAAGTTTTGAAATTTCAACTTCCAATTCATCTCTCATAAAATCTATTTTTACTTCAAAAGTATAGTTCTTTTGAACACCATTTTCTTCAATAATAAATCCTGAACTTACAAATTCATTTTCTTTAATTTTAGCGTTTTTAAATTCTTTTTTCACATCTTGCAAAAATTCTTTTTTTACAATTAATTCTTTTGAAGAAATCGAATTTTTATCAATATTTTTATTTAAATACGCCATATAATCTTGTTTTTTCATATTTGATAATTTTTCTTTTAACTTTTCTATAACTTTATCAATTACTATTTGTTTTGCTTTTAATTTTTCATTTCTTATTTTCAAATTTGCACTTGATTTTATTCTATCAGTTAAAAGCACTTGTTCTTTTTTTGCTGATTCAAGAATTTTTTCTTTTTTTTGTGAAACTTGTTTCATACTTTTTTCATATTTTTTATCAGCTTTTTCTTGCGCTTCACTCACAATCTGCTCTCCAGCAGCTTTTGCATCACTTAAAATCTTTGATGTCAAATTGTCAATGCTAGACATCGTCTGCCTCCTTTTTTTGTAAATTTTTTAATTAATTTTTTTATTTAATTAAAATTTACCTAACAACATAATAGATACTACGAATGCAAGTAGTGCGTAAGTTTCAACCATTACCGCATAAATTATACCTTTTGTATTTTGTTCTTCATTTTTTGCAAGTAAGCTAATTCCTGAAGCTGCTACTCTACCTTGTGCAATTGCTGAACCATATCCTGCGATTGCAATTGGAAGACAAGCCATTAAAATTCCTAAACCATTTGCAACAGAAAGATCTTTAGTAATTTTTCCTAAAACCATAAGTCCAATAACGAAACCATATAATCCTTGCGTACCTGGCAATAATTGTAATACTAGTGATTTACCAAATTTTTCTGGTTCTTCACTCATAAGTCCTGTCGCTACTTCCCCAACTAATCCTACTCCTTTAGCAGACCCTATTCCTGCTAATAATGTCGCTAATGCTGCTCCTAATGTTGCAAATACAGCACCTCCATTTTGCGCTAAAAATTGTGATAAATTCAAATTCATTTTACTTCCTCCTAAAATTATTTATTATTTTTATTTTATAAATTAATTTTTAATCTTTAAATCTTTTATTTTTTTTATTTTTATTTTTTTAGTTTTTAGTCTTTTAAATTTATTTTTTTAGTTTCTGTTCTAAAATCTTTAAAAGGTTTTCCTCCACCTTCGTAAAATTTTCCAAAATATTCTACATACATAAGTCTTGATGTATGAACATATGCACCCAAGAACGATAAAAACATATTAAATAGATGTCCAAATACTAAAATCACAGGCACAAATATCATTCCAGCCCAATTTCCCGCAATCATTCCTGCGATCATATTAATTGTTGAAGCGATAAATCCACCAGAAAGTCCTAACGCCATAAGTCTTGAATAAGATACAAAATCTCCGATATAACTTGAAATTCCGTAAAGGCTGTATAGTCCACCACCTAGTTTTGCACCGACACCTTTAGCTTCTCTTCCACCTGTTAGCACAATTCCAACCATTCCTAAAATCATTACCCACATTGAAACTTGAGTTACGACAGGCGATAAATTCTTTAATTTGAAAATTAAAAATACAATTCCACCTGCAAGTGACATATACCAAAATAATACATCATAAATTGCGTCAAGCGATTTTCCATCACGAATTAACATATACGCTTTTATTCCAAGTCCTACAAAAATATGGACAACTCCAAATGCAATAGAACCTATAAGAAGCTTATTATACTGACTTGAAGGATCAACTAGACGCCACATATTCGGTATTGTTGCACCAAAATATGAACCGTATAAAAATCCCCAAAAGATAACTGAAAAACTCAAGTAAAAGAAAAATTTAACTGATTTTTTCATACTGTCATTTAAATTAACAATTTTTAAAGTGATGGCTGTTGCAAGTAAAAGAACTAATCCATACCCAACATCAGCTCCCATCATACCAAAAAACAAGATATAAAATGGTGTAAATAACGGTGTTGGATCAATTTCATTGTATCTTGGATAAGCATACATCTGTGTCAAAGTTTCAAAGTTAGCCGAAACTTTTCCATTTTTTAGTTTAATTGGAACTGTTTCATCATCTTTTCTAGCTTCTTCAAAACTTACATAATAATTTCCGTTTGTTTCTTCGTTTATTAATTTTTCAAATTCATCTTTTTTTGCCGTTGGTATCCAACCATTTATAATATTTGTATTTTTTGTCTGTGCTAATTTTTCAGATTCAGAAATTCTCAATTTTTTATTTTGTAAATATTCATAAATTGCTTCTAAATCTGATAAATCTTCACCATATGATTTGATTTTTGATTTTAATTTTCTTTTTTCTTTTTTTAATTCAGAAATTTCTTTTTGTAAATTATCCTTGTAATCTTGTGGAACTGCATCTATATCAAGATTTGCTACAGTAAAACTGCTATTTCTAAATACTTCCGACAATTTTTCACTCTCATTTTTTTCAATAAGTGAAATCACAAGATAATAAACTTCATCTTTTACAATTTTTAATTCTTCGTAATAAGTATTACTCAATTTTGAAATTTGCTCAATAAATGTACCTTTTAATTTTAACGGCACAGTTCCCAAATAAGAATTAACTTTTTTTAATTTTTTTAATTCTTTCGGATTCACATCAAGTCTTTCCCATAAATCAATTTCATCATATTTGCTGTATTTTTTAGAAATTCTGCTCTTAATATTGGCATATTGAGCTCCAATATCATTTAATTCAGAAGATACTTTTTTCCAGTCATACGACAAAACTTTTTTATACAATTCATCAAATGTGTAATTTTCATTTCCCTTAATGACATCTCTCAAACGAGTTTTTCTCTCATCATACTTTTTTATCAAGGAAATTGCACTTCTCACTTGATGAAGTCTTTCTTCAATATGTGTCAATTCTTCATTGTTCACATATTTTGTTACACCTTCAATTTTATTTCCATTGATTTCATCATTTTTTCTATTTTTGCTTCCACTTTCATCTTCGCCTTCATTATTGTTTAATTTTATATCAACAAAATTGACTTCTTTAAATCTCTGAAGTTTTTTTAGTATTTCTGCTCTCTTAGAACCAAAAATGACCAAATCAAATTTACTCATCTTTACTATTGCCATTATTTTACAATCCTCTCTGCCAATAAATCAACGACTTTGTCTATTCTTCCGTCGTCAATTTCAAGAATTTTTTTTATGTTTTCCGCTTCGCTGTCTAAAAGAAACTTAACTTTTTCTTCGGCTTTTTCCACTGAAGATTTTTTTATGCTTTCTGCTTCTTTCGATGCTTCCAAAAGTATTTTTTCACTATCGGATTTTATTTTCTCATCGATATTTTTTAAAATATCCTTTGCGGCATCATTTGAGCTTAGAATAATACTGTCTGCTTCTCTTTCAGCATCTTTTATTTTTTCTAAAATTTCTTTTGCCAAGATGTGACCTCCTTCTTTAAAAATAATTAAAAATAATTAAAACATTTTTATATCTAAATTAATTATGTTTTAATTTAAATTTGTGACCAAAAAGTCATTAACTGCTCTTATAATACTACCAGTTTTTTTATGTTTTGTCAAGTTTCATCAATCAGTTTTAACTGGATAAAGCTCCTTTTAAAAATGTTGCTCACATAAATTCCAATGAGTCTTACTTCATCTTTTTTTACGAAATGACTAAAATTTTCAAGTGCAACTTTATAAATTAATTTTTCATCATTTGTTGTATTTTCAAGTGTTTTTGAGCGAGTGTGTCCAGTAAAATCAGAATATTTTATTTTTACTGTAATTGTTTTTACAAATTCTTTTTTTTCTTTTAACTTTTGACAAATTTTTTCAACTTGTGCTCTTAACTCTTCTTGCAATTCATAAATTTCATTGACATTTTGGTTAAAAGTTATTTCATAGCCATAAGATTTTCTTTTTTTGTCAACATTAATTTTGGAAAAATGCTCTCCTCGAATAACATCATAAATATATTCGCCTCTACTTGCTCCAAATTTCCTAATTAATTCATTTCTCGAAATCTCATAAAGCTGTGAAACTTTAGTTGCTTCAAAATCAAAATTTAAAATTTCTTTCGTCTTTTTCCCAATTCCAGGAATTATTGAAAAATCTTTTTCAAAAATATAATTCACAAAATGATTTTTATCTTCAAAAATAAAAAATCCATTTGGCTTATTGGCGTCACTTGCAATTTTTGCACTAACTTTGCTAAATCCTATTCCAACCGAACAAGTCAAATTCATATTTTTATAGATATATTCTTTAAATTTTTTTATAAATCTCTTTATTTTAGAAATTTTTCGAGCTCTAGTTTGATTTTCTGCCAAAATAAACTGGGTTATATCCAAATATCCTTCATCTACCGAAGTAAATTCATATATTTTAATAACTTTTTTTATTAAATTCTGTATTTTTTCTCCTTCCAAAAAATAAAAATTCTTTCTTGGATAAATCACTTTTAAATGTGGACACAGTCTTTTTGCATTCGCCATCGCCATAGCTGATTTCACTCCAAACTTTCTAGCTTCATAACTTGCCGTTGTAACAACTCCGCTTCCAACCGCAATTGCTTTTCCACGCAAACTTGGATTATCTCTTTGCTCAATTGAAGCAAAAAATGCGTCCATATCATAATGAAGATATATTTTCTCACTTTCCATAATTTTTTACCGTTTTTATTATAATTTTATCGTCGGCAAAATCATATTAAATTTACCATTTTCAATTTTATATTTATATTTTGCCAAATTTGCAAGTTCCAAGCTGTGAGTTACAATTATTATTGACTGCTGTCTTTCTTTATTTATTTTGATAAATAATTCATTTATTATATTACTCGTTTCCGTGTCCAGATTTCCTGTCGGCTCATCTGCCAAAATTATATCTGGGTCATTCATCATAGCTCTAGCTATAGCAACTCTTTGTTTCTCACCACCAGATAATTCCATTGGCTTATGTTTTGTACGATTTTCCAAATTTACAAGTGACAAAAGTTCTTTTGCTTTTTTTTTGGCTTTATCGTGAGTCATATTTTTATTTATTAAAGACGGCATCATGACATTTTCCAGTGCTGTAAACTCATTTAATAAATAGTGAAATTGAAAGACAAAACCTATTTTTTCATTTCTTATGATATTTTTCATATTTTCATTTTTATAGTCAACCTTTTCACCATGAATTATAATTTCACCATTTGTTGGCTCATCCAAAAGTCCCAAAATATTTAAAAGCGAAGTTTTTCCACTTCCAGATTTTCCTTGAATGGAAACAAAATCTCCTTTATTAAATGCCAAACTAATATCTTTTAATATGTGAATTTCTTCAACTTTCGTTTTATAAATTTTATTAACATTTTTTAATTCTATTATTTTATTCATATTTTAAAGCCTCCACAGGTTTTAATTTTGCCGCTCTTGACGCTGGAAAAATAGTTGAAATAAATATAACTATAACCGTAACAACATATATTATAACTAATTCTTTTGCCGAAATATAAAGTGGCAGCTCTTCCAAATAATAAGTTCCATTTTTCATAAATACTTTAAACAATATTTTTAGCACAAATAAAACAATCGGCGAAAGTATGCTTCCCATTATCATCCCAAAAAATCCTAGCAAAAGTCCTTCTATCATAAAAATTCTACGAATATTTTTATTTGTATAACCAATTGATTTTAAAATTCCAATATCTTTAATTTTTTCTCTGACAACCATATTTAAAATAACCGACACGGCAAAACTTGCAATTAACAATAAAAGACTTAAAATGGCGATTAAAACGAATTTTTCAAATCTAACTGCATTTAAAAGACTTTGATTAAGCATTTTCCAATCCAAAATTCCATATTCTGAATGAGGAATTACATTATTTGAAATTATTTTTTTCTCAACATTTTCAACTTTCTGCGGGTTAATCGTTTTCACCCAAATATCTGTCGCCACTTCTCCTTGGTCTGCTGATATTTGCATGGTTTTCATAGGAACTATAGCAAGATTTGTGTCATATTCCAAAAATCCTGTTTTAAAAATCCCACGCACAATTAATTTTATTTCGTTGTTTTCCGCTGAAACAAGGCTTATCTCTTGACCGACCTTAAGTCCCATTCCCTTTGCCAATTCTTCTCCAACTAAAATCGAATTAAGTTCTTCAACATTGTTATTTCCAGCAATCATTCTCAAATCCAAGTCATTTTTCACATTATCTGGCATAATTCCATAAGCCAAAACTCCTCTTGCAAATCCCTGTGACTTTATAATTGACTGACTATTTATTTTTGGAATAACAGCCTTTACACCTTCCACCTTTTTCAGATTTTCCACCACTTCGCCATAATTTTCAAAAAAATTCTTTTTCTTGTGCTTTATCAAAATATGTGGACTCATTGTAAGAAGCGAATTAATCATATTTCTTCCAAGTCCATTTGACACAGTCAACGACACAATAAAAACTGTCACAGCAATTGCAATTCCAAGCGTAGAAAATATACTTTGAAATTTTCTCTCCACAATGTGCCTAAACGCAATAAAAAACTCCACCATTTTTTCTCTCTCACTTTCCTTTCTTTTAAATACTTTTCTTTTTTTCTTTTTTTTAATTTTTTTGATTTTTATTTTATATTTTAAAAATCAATTTATCACCAATTCGATTTTTTAATAATTTTAATAACAGTATTTCATTTTTTATATTTAATCTAATTTGTACTCTTTTATTATCAAAAGTTATTATTTCTAAAACTTTGTCAATTTTTGCAGCACTCACTTTTGCCACTTTTACAGTCGCACTTTCTATATTTGAAACTTCTATTTTTAATTTTTTTACAAAAATAGCATCATTTTCAAATACGATTTTATAGCTAAATATTAAAAATATTGAAACAAAAACATATAAAAACAAAATTAAAATCAAAATAATTTTTAATCCTGATAATTTTTCAACTCCTGTAATTCCTTTATATAACGAACTTGACGCAATAAATATAATTACTATAAAAAAAATAGACGATGAAAATATATATTTTGTATTGACTCTAAAAATATATTTTTTCTTTTCATCTTCTATTTTATATTTTTCCACTTCTTCACTCAAACTTTTTGAATCAAATAAATTTCCCATATTTCATAATATTACTTAATATTTGTAAGCAACTTCTCCTTTTTTCTTAAAATTCAAATTATCTCTCACATATCTTTCAAATTTATCTTCATTCGTAAGATCATTTGTATTTTGGATAATTTTATTTTTTTGCTCAATAGCTTTTTTTATATCCACATCAACAGAGGCAATATTTTTTTGTATTTCTTTTCTACCTGAATATCTTATCGCACTATCATAAAGTTGATATGCTACAATTAAACCAAAAATAATATTCCACAAAAAAACTAATCTTTTCATTTATATTTATACTCCTTAATAATAATATAATTTTATTTTATTTTATCTTTTTGATTTTTTATATTTTATTTTTTTATTTTTTTGTCATTTCTAATTTTTTCAATTTCAAAAATAAAACTGTCCAAACTATCAAACTTTTTATAGACAGAAGCAAACCTAACATATGCAATCTCATCTAAATCTATTAAATATGAAAGTATTTTATCACCTAAAATATTTGATTTTATCTCACCAGAATATTCTGTTAAAATTTCTCGCTCGATTCTATCTATAACTTCTTCAATTTTTTCAGTATCACAATATCTTTTTTCAAATGCACGAATAATACCATTATAAACTTTTTCACGAGAATAAGATTGTCTTTCACCACTTTTTTTTATCACTTTTAGCGACAACTCCGCAACTTTTTCATGCGTTGTAAATCTTTTGCCACACTTTTCACATTCTCTTCGTCTTTTGATTGAATTTCCTTCAAAATATGCACGACTATCAACTACTTTAGTATTTTCATTTCCACAAAACGGACATCTCATAACTTCACCTAATTTTCTTCTTCTCTTATAATTTTTACGATTTCTTCGTTTGTCTTTGCCTTTAATAAAGAATCAACAAATCTTTCTTCCCTAATAAACCTAGAAATTCTCGCAAGTATTCTTAAATATTCCTGAGTTTGATTCTCAGGACATAAAAACATAAAGAAAATATTAACTTTATCTTCATCAAGCGATTCATATTCAATTCCATTTTTAGAAATTCCAAAAGTTACTATCAACTCATCAACCGCTTTAGTTTTAGCATGCGGCAAAGCAATTTTTCTTCCAATTCCTGTAGTTCCCATTTTTTCACGCAAAAAAATATCATTTAGCGCCAATTCTTCATTTTTTACCAAACCACATTCTTTTAAATTTTCAAAAAGTTCTTTTATAACCGAATTTTTACTGGTTGATTTTAAATTCAAACAAATCGTATCTGTCTGAATATAATCAGCTATCTTTTTATTTTCCATAAATTCCCTCCAAAATAAATTTTTGTACATTTAGTTCCACTTGCAACTGCATATTTATATATTTTTCAAAAATAATAATTATTTTTTTTAAACTTTTTTTATGCTTTTCGACTTTTTCCTGAAAATTTAAATCTTTATTTAAAGTCAATATTTTTTTATATTCTAAAAATAATTCTTTTTTTAAAAGCGATTTTATTTCGCCAATTTCATAAATTCCGTGTTCTGCCATAATTCTATGCAAGAACGCCACAATAATATAATATTTATAACCTTGCTTTAATTCATCCGTTTCGTTTATATAACTCAAAATATCCGTTAATTTTAAAAAAAATCTTTCATTTTCAACACTTTCATCATAAATTTTGTCTATACAGTCCAAAATATATAACGATATTTCCAGTTTTTCAATGTCACTCAAAATATTTTTAAAAACTTTTGTTATATTTGCCTCTTTTATTGAATAAAAATTATTTCTTTTCGAAATGGTAAATTCGACAATATTCATCGGATTATACGCAGCTAAACTTCTTTTTTTAGACTTTGTCACTCCAAATGACATTGCCAAAATTTTACCAATTTCTTTGGAAAAAATAGTAACCAATAAGTTATTTTCTCCATATTCTTTCTTTTTCAATATTATTCCATTTATTTTAAAAATCTCCATAAAAACCTTTATTTAAAATTTGATAATCTATAAATCACTTGCGAACTGCCATCTTTTACAGATATTTTTGTTGGAAAATAGTATCCGTTTGACAATTTATAGTCACTGAAATTTACTGTATATCCTCTGCTGCTAATTGAAGTTAACCAATTTCCTGAAAAATGGAATGTATCTCCATTTTTTGTCTGTGTCTTTTTACCACTTATTCTTGATATTTTGTTAAACACTGCCAAAATATTTGCCTCATCTTTTTCAACTTTTTGTTTAACTGTCTGTTTTAAAGATGGGTAATAAACAGTTTTTGTACTTCCACTAAATGTGTAAATCTCACCTCGATTCACATTAGGAGCTGTAATTTGCAACTTTAATGTTCCTGAATTGTAACTCATAATGTACCTTTTGCTTCTACTTTGACCATTAATTGTCGCATCTTCAGTTACATTTACGGTAAAATTTCTCTTTTCCCAAAAATCTTTTGAAAAAGAAAAAGCTGAAATAAAAATTGTCATCAATATTACTAATTTACTAATTGTTAGTTTTTTAAACATCTTTTTTAATCCTCCAAAAATTATTTTAAAAGTTAAACTAAGGTTTTATTGCATTGAATCGTGAGATTTATCTGAATCCTGTTCTTTTTCCAAATTTACCTGATTTTGAATTTGGCTGTCAATTGCATCATTTTTGCTCCATTTATAAACCATTACATTTTGAATTTGAAAAATATCATATTCTGGTTTAAATCTAATTTCTTTTATCTTTTTAAATGCATTCATTTCAGTCACTTTAAATGTTCCAACTTTTATCCCTTTTGGAAAAACATCACTCACTCCAGAAGTTTCTACATTAAACAATGTATTTTCATTAACTGATCCTTCATTAAAGTTTTGAATTGAAAAAGTTCCATTTCCATTTCCACGCAAAATTTGTAAATTTGTACCATTTAAAGTTACACTTAATTTTGAATTTTTACTTGTCAAAAGAGTAACTTCCGAATATTCTGCATCAACTTTTGAAATTTTTCCAATCAAATAACCGTTGTACATAACTGGCAAATTTAATTTTATTCCTTGATTTTGTCCCTTATTGATAAAAAACTTCTCTGAATAATCTACATTTTCCACTAATGCAACATCAGCTGCTATAAACTCAGCGGGATTTTTTTGACGCATTTCAAGCATTTTTCTCAAATTTTCATTTTCCACTTTTAAATATGCCAATTCTGTATTTTGAACTTTATTTTTTTGTAGCTCAAAATCTCTTGTCTTATTATTTTTTACATATTCTTCAATGTAACTGATGTCTTGTACTCTAGATTTTAATTTTAAAGTCTGAGTATATAACATACTTTTCACTTTCACAAGCCTAAAATCTATTTCTTTAGAAATTCCGTCCAAAAAAGAAAATGAACTAGAAATTCTATTTTTTAGTGCAAATAGTATAATTATTATGACTATCAGTATTAAAATATTCCTCCCGGTGCTTTTTTTATCAGAAAACTCTCTACCTATTTTCATTATTTATTTCCTCTCATAAATTTGTAATAAAACCAACTTTCAAAATGTTAATTTTATTTATAAGTTCACAATATACTTACAATCTAAATATAGCACATTTATCACACTTTATCAATAGTTAATTTTTATTTTAATTAATTCAAAATATGTTTATTTTTATATTGCATTATACTAATAAACTTGCTTTTTTATTATACTACATTTTTTTTGCTTTGTAAACTTAATTATATTTTTTAATTATTTATTTTCCCGATTTCCAGAACTTTTTAAAGTTTTAAGAACATCGCAGCAAAATTAAAATAAATTACAAGTGTCACAGCATCTGAAATTGTTGTTATCAAAGGTGTTGCCATAACTGCTGGATCGGCCTTCACAATTTTTGCTCCAAGCGGAAGCAGTGCTCCAACCAGTTTTGATACAATTACTGTAAATACAAGTGTCAATGAAACGACAAAAGCAATTACAAAATTAGTTTTTTCAAGTGTTATAAGTCTTATAAAATTTAACAGCGCCAAAACTATTGAAACCATTATTCCAATTGAAAATTCTTTTTTTATTACTTTAAAGGCATCTTTTGGAGAAATTTCCCCAAGTGCAAGTGAACGGATTACAACCGTTGAAGATTGTGAACCAACATTTCCTCCGCTTGACATAAGCATTGGGATAAATGCTGTTAAAATTATTGACTTTGCCAGAACTTTTTCATAACCTTGTATTATATTTCCAGAAATTGTGTCGGAAATCATAAGAACTGCAAGCCATCCGATTCTTTGCTTTGCCATCGTAAAGATGCTTGTTTTTAAATAGGAATCATCGGTAGGTGAAGTAATTCCAGCCATTTTGTGAAAATCTTCCGTAACTTCCTGATCCACAACATCCAGAACATCATCCACCGTAATTATTCCCAAAAGCCTATTTTCATGGTCAACAACTGGCATAACGATAAAATCGTACTTTTTAAATAAATCTGCAACTTTTTCCTGATCATCATGTGTATTTACACTTACAAAATTTGTATTCATAATATTTTCAATTACAGTATTGTCCTTTTTAGAAATCAATTCCTTTAGTGAAAGCACACCTTCCAATTTCCCTTTTTTGTCCGTAACATAGCAAGTATAAATATTTTCCTTGTCTTTCCCAGTTTTTTTAAGCTGTCCTATCGCCTCTTGAACTGTCATATTTTTCTGAAAATCCACATATTCAGTCGTCATAATGCTTCCAGCTGAATTATCTGGATATTTTAGAAGCTGGTTTATCAAATGTCTATCTTTTCTATCCGTATTTTTCAAGATTTTTTTTACAATATCCGACGGCATTTCCTCGATAATGTCAACAATATCGTCAAAATACAGTTCATCAAATATTTCTCGTGTTTCAACATCAGTTGAAGCGTGAATAATCATTTCCTGATGTTCACTATCCAAATATGAAAACACATCCGCCGCTTTATCTTTTTTTAAAAGTCTAAAAATCATTATTACAAGCTCTGGCAGTTTAAATAAATTTATCACATCAGAAATTTCAACTGCATTTAATTTATCTAATTCTTTTTTTATTTCAAAATATTTTTTTTCTTTCAAAAGATCTTCAATTATTCTTTTTATTTTTTTCATTTTTTTCTCACCTCATTTTTCTTATATTAGTTGCCATATAACTTCGATTAGACAATCAATTTTTATATTCTTAAATTTTATAAAAATATTTACTTTATAACATTACTTAAAAACATAGTTGCAAATCTAAAGTAAATAGTAAGAGTAAGCGCATCTAAAATCGTTGTTATTAAAGGCCCTGCCATTATTGCCGGATCCATTTTAAAAGTTTTAGCGATAACTGGTAAAAAAGCACCTATTATTTTAGAAATTATAACTACAAAAATTAAAGTTACTGAAACTGTCATTGCAACATTTAAAGGTGTTTTTGTCAAAGTTATAATTCTTAAAAAATTTATTGCCGCCAAAACAACAGCTACTATAAATGAAATAAGAAATTCTTTTTTTAATATTTTAAAAGTATCTTTTGTATCAACTTCCCCCAATGCCAAAGCACGGACTACAATTGTCGAAGACTGTGCGCCTGCATTTCCTCCAGTGTCCATCAGCATTGGAATAAATGAAGAAAGTATAACTACAGACTGCAGCACATCTTCATATTTGCTTATAATTCTTCCAGTAAATGTAGCAGAAATCATAAGCACAATAAGCCAGCTAATTCTTTGTCTTGCCATTGTAAAGGCGCTTGTTTTTAAATAAGACTCCTCCACAGGCGAAATCCCAGCCATTCTATGAAAATCCTCTGTCGCTTCCTGTTCCACAACATCCATTACATCATCAATCGTAATGATTCCTAAAAGTCTATTTTCATCATCAGTCACAGGAAGTACGATAAGATTATATTTTTTTATTATTTCTGCAACCTTTTCCTGATCATCATTTACATGAACACTTATTACATTTTTATTCATAAGATTTTGAATTGGCTCATCATCCTCGCTCGTAATAAGCTCTTTTAGGGAAATTACTCCTTCCAGCCTCCTACCTTCATCAATCACATAGCAGGTATAGACATTTGCCATATCTTCCATAACATCCCTAATTTTAAAAATTGCAGAAGAAGCTGTCATATCCTTTTTTAAGTCCATATATTCAGTTGTCATAATGCTTCCAGCTGAATTTTCAGGATATTTTAACAAAAGATTTATTGTGTGTCTGTCTTTTGCATCAGTATTCTTTAATATTTTTTTTACTACATTCGATGGCATTTCTTCGATAATATCGACAATATCGTCAAAATACAGCTCATCAAATATATTTTTAGTTTCCACATCTGTCATAGTTTTAATAATCATTTCCTGATGTTCACTGTCCAGATACGAAAATACATCAGCTGCCCTATTTTTAGAAAGTAGCCGAAAAATCATTATTAGTTCAGAAGACTCAAACTGATTCAGCAGTTCTGAAACTTCCACAATGTTTAAATCATTTAAATATTTTCTAATTTCAAAATATTTTTTTTCATCTATAAGTTTTTGAATAATGTTGTTTTCCATCATTAATCTCCAATCTCCTTTCTCTTTTGCATTTTCAATTTTTTAACTTTTTAACTTTATATGCAAATAAAATCAGGAGAATAACAATACGAAGATATTCCCTTTATCCATATTTGCATAAATTCATAAATTTTAAATTATTTAAATTTTCAAATCTCTCTTCCGGGACTTCCTCGTTCAAAACATCCACCTCCAAAATTATAAATTTTTATAAATTTAAAATTTAAATTTAGATTTTTAATTTAAACTAAAAAATAAATTTTACATCCATAAAAATTTTACCAAACAAGTTAATCATTGTCAAATAAATTTAAAATTTTTTAACAAAGCAAATAAAAAATACTCAACTAGCAAACCATATCGCCATTTAAGTATTTTTCTCTCTTAAAATTTTTCTATTTTTTCACAATAAAAAGTTTTCCATCACCGCTATATTCAACAATGAAAAGTTCACTAAAATCAGTAATGTTATATTTTTCCAATTCTTCCTTCAACCAATTATCATCTTTTCCAATATGTTTCAAGTTATCCTCTTGTATATTCCCTTCAGAAACCAATAAATTTGAATAACCGCCTTCACCTTTTTTTATAACAATAAGTTGTCCATTTGATTCCATAAAAGCTTCTTCTATATCTGATATTTGCGTAACACCTTTTGTTCTCAACTTTGTGTAAAAATCAGGAATTGAAAGTGTCGCTTGTGCAAAATTTTCTGTCAGCATTTTTCCATCTCTTATTAAGTACACAACTTGTCCATCTATCATTTTTTTTACGCTTTTATTTGTATTTTTTAAAAAATCAGTTACTGTCATTAGAAGTCCCCATATTAAAAGAACTATTAAAAATTGAATTATTGATATATTTGGACTATAAATTACACCACCGATAATTCCCCCAAGGACATAATTACCTATTTGATCTTCTGTTGATGTTGGTGCCAATTGACTTCGTCCATTTAAATTCATGAATAAAACTAATGCAATAAATCCAATTGTAAGTTTTATTGCAACAAGAATTATAAAATCCAAAATTACATCATCTTCCTTTCTTTTATATTTTTTATTTCTATTCAAATGCCATTATTCTTTAAGCATCTTAACTTCATCCACATAAGGAACTGTCATTTGTTCAACTAATATATTGTTTCCTACCCAGTGAATTTGGTAAAATTTATCTTTTATCTTATAAACAGTATCTTCTGTTATTTCAGGCGTATTTATAAAAATATCATTTTCATTAACTTTAAACTTTTCAGACAATTTTTTAATTACACTCGCTGAATTTTTATAAACTTTTTCTTCATTATTTTTCGCTCTATAATTATCATAATGATATAATGCAAATAAGAAAATAAACATCAATCCAAGCAAACTAAGCTGTTTATCTCTAAGCGAAATACTTCCTTTAAACCATTTCCAAAATGCAAATAATATAAACGCTATTACTAAAATAATTACAACAAGAAAAAATTTATCCGTTACAAATTTTTGGTTTTCTAAATAATTAAAATTATAAAATTCCATACTTTTAATATCTCCTCCTTTTCTACTTTTTTCTTCTTTTTCTTTTTATTTTTTATAATTTAAGAAATAAAAAAAACTAGCACAAAATAATCTAAATTTATTGTATCAAAATTTTTATACAATTTCAAATGTTATTTTTTCTAAAATCCCCTTAATTTCAATATTGTAATTTATGAAAATAAAAAATAATTTAAATAAACTATAAAACATCAATAAATTTAAAACATAAGAAAAATCAACTCTTTCAATTTATTTCACACTTCCAAATAAATCATTCAAAGCCTCGCTCATTGTCGGATGAGTAAATATCATATCTTTTAGGAATGTGTATTTTTGTTCAGCTTTCATGGCCGCTGCAACAATGTTTATCATTTCGTGGGAAGTGTTACATAGTAAAGTACATCCCAGTATTTTATCTGTTTTTGCATCTATAACTGCTTTAAGCAGTCCATCTGTTACACCTTCTATTTTTGCTTTTGGAATTGCCATTGCTTCAAGTCTTCCTGTTTTTACTTCATATCCTTTGGCAATCGCTTCGCTTTCAGTCATTCCAACTCTTGATAATGGCGGATTTACAAATACGCTGTATGGAATTACATTTCTGTCGTTTATCGTTCTGTTTCCTCCACTATAAAGATTATCTCTTATTATTCTAAAGTCATCAAGAGAAATATATGTAAATTGAAGTCCGCCTTTCACATCTCCCATTGCCCAAATGTTATCAGCTGTTGTTTTCAATGCTTCATCAACTACAACCGCACCTTTTTCGTCGGTTTTTACTCCTGCCGCTTCTAAATTAAGACCTTCTGTATTAGGCTTTCTTCCAATTGCCACAAGAATTGCGTCTGATTCAATTTCGCTCTTGTCTGCTCCCTGTGAAATTTGCACATATCCTTTTCCGTTTTTATCAATAATTTCCTCAATTTTTGATTCCAGTAAAAATTTAATCCCTTTTGCCTCAAATATAGCCCTTGCTCTATCAGCAATTTCTTCATCTTCTCTAGGCATAAGTCTTTGTGCCAAATCAATCACTGTAACTTCTGACCCAAAATCAGCATACATCGAAGCAAATTCCAGTCCAATGTACCCTGCTCCCAAAATGGTCAATTTTTTAGGAAGTTCCTTTAATTCCATAATTGAAGTGCTTGTATAAATGTGATTACTTTCTTTAAGTCCTTTTATACCAGGAATTATTGTAGTCGAACCTGTATTTATAAATATCTTTTCCCCTTCAATCTGAACATTTTCCCCATTACTTTCAATATTAACCACATTTTTTGAAGCAAAACTTCCAAATCCATCATAAATATCAATATTTTCCTTTGTAGCCAGCATTTCATAATTTTTTCCACGCAATGCACCAATCAATTTATTTTTATTATTTATACTTTCTTCATAAAATCTTTCTTTTTCTTCAATGCCATTTAACCCTTTATTTTTAAGAACTTTTGTACTATCAACAAGCTTTTTCGTAGGAATACATCCAATATTTATACAAGTTCCTCCATACATCTTATCCGATTTCTCAACCAAAGCCACATTTTGACCTTTCCCAGCCAAAAATCCTGCCAAAGTTTTTCCACCTTTTCCAAATCCAATTATTATTGCATCATATTTTTTCATCTTTTTCATCCTTTCCATTTCATACAACTATAATTACATAATTGTATTTATTATAAAATTAATTTTTATATTATAAGAGTACCACATTTTTTGTAAAAAAACAAGAGTATTTGTGTTTACAAATTTTATTATTTTTTTTACTTTTTATCTTATTTTCTTTTTTCCATTATTATATGCTATAATAAAATATATATTGAAAAATAAAGAACTTAAATATTAAAAAATATAAATAAAGGAGTGTGTACAAACAACTATGCAGAAGAAAATAAAAATTACATTAAAAAAACTATTTGAATGGATCTTAATAAATATTCCAATAGCTTTTTTTGTAAACGAAATTTTAAAAGATAAAAAAAATGTTATCGTTTTCAGTAATTGGATAATTTTATTTTTATTAATTCTTCCTTTTACTATTATAATATTGAAAAAGAAACTTAAAATAGAAAAATATTTATATAATTATTTAACATATTCTTTTTCTATAATATTTTTTCAAATATTTATATATAAATTTAAAATATTTAATCAGATAAAAAATTTGGCATATTTAGTATACAAAACAATATATCATAACGAAGTAAAAGGTGTTGTACCACCACCAATTGTTATTTATCTTATTCTATTTATAACTCTGTTTTGTGGTTTCATAGTAAATTATATAAAGAAATATAAAAAAATTGATACTGATAATCAAGATAAATCAGGTTTGATAGACAGTAGAAATCAAGATTTAGAAAAATTAAAGAATATTTTGGATAATACATTAGATTCCATTATTATAGATGATGAATGGGGAAATGGAAAAACATTTTTTATAAAAGAATTTATGAGAATATATGAAAGAAATTATGAATTTATTTATATAAAAGCCCCATATTTTCAAACTAGGGAAGAATTTAGGAAAGTTTTTTTGACTGAATTAAATAAAGTATTTATTAAAAGTGGAATATTTAATACATCTATTTCAAATTTAACAAAATATTTTGGTATCGAAATTAAGGGAATAACACTAAATCAAATAGAAAAAAATTATAATGAAACTATAGAAGAAATCGTAAAGAAAATGTGTAAATTAGATAAAAGAATTGTTATAGTTTTAGATGATTTAGATAGAATTGAAAAAGGAGAAGATATCCAAGAAATACTTAATTTCATTGGAGAAATAAATATTGAATTAGGTAAAAAAATAGGGCTTATTACTTTATCATCTTATAACAAATTAAACAAAAAGATACAAAACCATACAGAAAAAAAAGAAGGGGAAGATTATTTAGAAAAATATTTTGATAAAAAATTTTATCTTCAAAAAGTAAATGGAGAAGAACTAATTGAATATTTTTGTAAAGATAAAGATTTACAAAAAATTATAAAACAATGTGAACAAGCTATTCAAAAACATTATCTAGTTGTTTTCAATTTAGAAGTTGAAAAAGGAGAACAAAAGGAACAAAAAAAACAAAAGGAAACTTATCTCTTGAAGCAAACATTCCGTAATATTGAAAGACTTGTAAAAAATATAAGTAATATAAATATAGATAAGACTATTGAAAATAAAGAAATTTATAAAAAAATATTTGTATTATTTGAAATATTTGAATTATTATTACCTGAATCTTGGGAAAATTTAGAGATAGATCCTAAAATAAAATCACTTCTAAACAATATATTTATCTATAAAGATAACCCAGAAATTAATTTTGAAAGATACTATCAATTTATTGACTCATGCGCTAATGAAGTTTTAAATTATAAAAAATCTAAAACGCAAAATTATTTTTCAAAATATCAAAATATTAAAAATTTTATTACTGGAAAATCTATTAATAACAGTGAAAATATATTAATTGAAGAATATTTAGAAACTGCTAAAATTTTTAAATTTTCAGAAGATGAAAAAAAACAAATTTTAGATTTTTTTATAAGAGATAATAGAATAAGTAAATATGATTTCATTCAATTGTATATTCAATTTGAATTAAATTATAAATTATATCCAGACGATATAACAACTTTTATTGAAAAAATTAATAATAAATCAAATAATTGTGATAATTCTTCTATTGATAAATATTCATTAATTACATTGATTTGTAAATTTTTACTTAGGTTAAATCTAATTTCTCTAAAAGAGCTTGGAGAGATTGCTAAATTAAATGAGGACAATAATCTATCAAAAGAAAAAATATTTGAAAAATTTAATCAACATAAAAATAAACAAGAAATCTATAAAATTCTAGAATTTATTCTGGAAATTTATAATGAAACTTCTTCAATTTCAAAATACAACATTTTGATGTACAATATAAAACTTGGAATTATAAACTTTAAATTTAAAAATGATTTAGAATCATTACTCAATGCACTCAAAGAGGCAGAAAAAGAATTTAAAGGTGATACATGGCACACTATAGAAAAATATGATTTTATAGTTGATATAGAAGAAATTTTTAATCAAAGAAATCCAAATTTAGATAGTTTATTGAAAGAATATTTATTTCGATTCCATAAAAATGAAGATGAAAATACAAAATTGATTGAATATATTAAGACTTTAAGAGAAAATAATATCATAAAAGCAAACATCCAATATATTGTAAATTTAAATATATTGGAATTAGATTGGAAAGAAATAAATCCTACAATTAAAGAGATAACTGATAGTTTAAAAAATAATAATATTGACATAGAAAAATTCAAGAAAAAACTGAAAGAAGAAAATAAAGATAAATATGAAGAATGGAAAGACATTTTAAATGAATTACAAATTAAATAGTTTAAGGAGTGTGTCCATAATTTTGTGTAAACTCAAAATATAATATATGGTACAGGATGGTAGTTTTATCATCCTGTTTTTAAATTCTTCCTTCAAAATAAATACTTAACTGAGAATATATTTCTCCCCAGCCCGGTATTCTTCCAGTCCATTTCTTTGTTGCTTCCTTTAAGCTTAGGTATACTCATCAATTCCATAAAGATTATTAAGATGGTCCTCGATATCTCTGTTGCTCATTCCTTTAGCATAAAGAGAAAGAATCTGTCCTTCAATGCCAGTAATTTCTCTTTGATATTTAGGGATGATTTGAGGCTCAAACTCAGCATTTCTATCTCTAGGAATATCTAAGTCAATATTGCCATACTCACTTCTAACAGTTTTCTTGGAATGTCCATTTCTAGCATTAGAAGTAGTCTTATCTTTCATAGAATGTTTAGCATACCCCAGTTCATGCTCAATTTCAGCTTCAAGCATAGTTTGAATAGTACCCGAAAGCAAATCCTTAAGCATATCCTTAATATCATTAGTATCTTTAATATTGTAATCCTCAATCAGTGTTTTAAAAATTTCGTTGTCAATTTTCTTTTTAGCCA
The DNA here is from genome assembly GCF_018128225.1 of Leptotrichia sp. oral taxon 218. Classification (NCBI taxonomy): domain Bacteria; kingdom Fusobacteriati; phylum Fusobacteriota; class Fusobacteriia; order Fusobacteriales; family Leptotrichiaceae; genus Leptotrichia; species Leptotrichia sp. oral taxon 218. The sequence continues at coordinate 1,208,323 of NZ_CP072377.1, forward strand.
TAATAAAAATTTTTGCATACCCTAATTCCCTAATTTTTCAATAATTTTTCTAATTTTTTTGTAGGTATAATTTTATTCCTTTCTATAACAAATTTTTTTGTTCAATAACTTAAATAACTTAATTTTTTTAATACCAATTATTAATAATAAATGTAGCTTTTTCAATACCTAACTCAGCAGCCTTTCTATATAATTCATAAGCTTTATTTTTATCTTTTTTTACTCCATATCCATTGTAATAACATTCTGCTAAATTATAATAAGCCCAATTGTAAGCTTTTTCTATTCCTTTTTTGAACCACTCTATAGCTTCTAAATCATTTTTTTCATTGTAATGTATAATTCCTATTGCATTTGCAGCTGAACCAGAAGCAGAATTTTCTAAATCATAAACTTCTTTGTATAATTCTAAAGCTTTCAAATAATTTTGAGGTACTCCGTTTCCATTATAATAACATTTTGCTAAATTATATTCTCCCCAATCATAACCTTTACCAAAACTTTTTTTATACCATTCTACTGATTCTTCATAACTTCCTTGGTTATAGCATACATTTCCTAAGCTATTCATTGATCTCCAATATCCCGCCTCAGCCGATTTTTTCAACCATTTTACACCTTCTTCTTCATCCTGTTCTATTCCATGGCCATACAAATACATATCTGCCAATTCATTCTGAGCAAAAATATCTCCGTCTTTAGCTAATTTTAAAACATCCTCAAATAATTCAAAAAAAATTCTATTTCTTTCATCTGAATCTTTAGGTAAAGAATAAGCTACATTTAAAGCTGCTAAAACATCTCCTGCTTCCTTACCTTTTATTCTCCATTCTTTTCCTTTTTCATTATCTTTCTTTATTTTTCCATATGGTTGAACATAAAATTCACCTAAAAAGTACATTGCTCTTCCATTACCACCCTCAGCAAGTCTCTTAAATAATTCAAATGCTTCTTCAAATTTACAATTAAGAAATAATTGTTCTGCCCTTTTCATTTCTAAATTATCGTTATTATTATAACTTATTTGATTTCCTCTTTGATTTTGAATTGATTCAATAGGTATTAATCCTTCTTTTACTTCAATTTTACTATTTATAAAATTATCATAAACTTCATTTATAGATAACGTAATAGTATCATCCAATCCTTCTCTTTGAATAAGGTTTCCTATTATTTTTTCCTTTTTCATCATTTTTCTTTGCATATCTGGAAGAAAATGATAGTCTTCAATTACTCCTAAAATCAAATTAGCAAAGAAATCATTTCTAATTGTTGATAATTCAAGATATATTTTTCCTATTTCATCTACTGAAATATTCATAATATCCATTAAATAATCTGTCAATAAAACTTCATCTTCTGTAATAATTTCCTGTTTTTCCATACTTCTTCTTAAAATATCAAGTTTTCTAGGTTCTTCCATTATTCTGTTATCAAATTGTGACATTATTTTACATATTGCAATTATTTTTTCATTATCAGAATAAATACCTTGTTCAATTTCAGTATTTAACATGTGAAAATTATCTACACTGTCTATTTTTTCATTTAATTTTACTACAAAAGCTCCCAACATTTGTTTTAATTGCAAGTGTTCTGCATAAAGTTCATTCAACTGTGTTCCTAAACTTATCATTACTTGACTATCAATACAGTTTCTATTATATAATTCAGCTATTGCTTGTGACATATAGGCATTTAATTTATCATGATTCTGTTTTATTTCTTCTCTTGTTGCTCTATTTTTACCTGTTACAGTTTTTACCATTCTTTGAAACCAATTTTGTTTCTCCATCTTTTCTGTTTTATCTTCTGTATCATTCATCAATGCTGTCATTCCTGATAAAATCATGTTTATTTTCCCTTGTGATTGTTGTGCAAGATAATTCATATCTTCTATTGGTATTAACTCATTCATTTTCAATTCTCCTATCTATCTTTTATATTTTATCATATAATTTTTTTAATTCGATATTTAATTCTAAACTTTTCTCTTTCATTAAATTGTTTACTTTATGTTGATTTTTCATACCTGAAACAAAATTATAGTACTGATTTGAAGCATTTTCCATACTTATCAGCAAATTATCGTATACATTTTCTAAATTTTGATAATATTTAGCTTGTGATAAAATTTTTCTATATTCCCCTCTTCCAAAACAAGGTGCAACTACTTTATTTACAATTCCCCCTACTACAATGGCAATAGGAATAGTTACTACTGTAGACACTCCTGCTGCTGTAATAGCCGCCGCTACAGGAATCATAATTCCCGAAGTTACTCCAGCTGTAACCCCAGCATCTCCTCCAGCTTTAAGAACTTCTTTCAAATATTCTTCGTCACTTATTTGACCTTTTTTCCACGCTTTATAAGAAAAAACAGCTTCTGTACCCATACCGATTACACAACCTACCAATCCAGCCTTTGCCATAGTTCCACCAACATTTTTAAAATTATAAACTGGTTCTGCACTTCCATTTTTTATTTCCTCTAAACGACTATCAGTAGATTTTTTTATTAATTGGTTATCTTGATAACTTTCTACACTTTCATAACCATTTTTTTGTACGACACTTACTTTTTCTGCATTTGTTACAACTGTCATATCTGTAGGTGTATTTTTTAAATGAGGGTTCGATTTTCCTGTATAGGCTTTCATCTGATATTCAGTTGATTTTCCTGTAAATATATTCATTTCAGTAACATCGCTCGCAGCTCTATTTGCTACATCTCCAGCATCATATCTATTAAATAAATTTTTTATATTATTTCTTTGCTGTGCCATCCAATCCCATTCATAACCTTTTCCTTGAAGTTGTTTCACAACCCATTCCTCTTTTCCAGCTCCTTGTGAAATATATTCCTGCATCGAATTATTACTAGAAAAAATTCCTGATCCCGCATAATTTCTATCCATCCACTTCCAAAATTCTACTTTATTCGCAAGTGCATTACTACTTTGAGCAGCAACTGCCCCCTGAGCAAGAATATTAACATTTTTTTTAGCTACAAGTTTACTTGTATCATCAATCATTTTTAATACTTCTTCCTCTTTCAATTCATCATTTGATTTAAATGAATTTTTCATTTGAATCCCTCACTTATCAAATTTATATTATTTTTTAAAATTTTTTACATTTATAGTATACCAAATAAAATTGTATAATTCAAATAGAAATCTATATATGACAGAGTAAAAAATATATTAAAATATTTTTGGCTGTCTTTTTTACAATTTCAAACCAAATATTTCCCATATTTTTTTCATAAATTTTCTTTAAATAGAATTTTTCTTAAAAATGACTCTACACAATAATATTTACAAATTTTGTTATATAAATTTCAAAAAGACAAAAAAAAGACCACTTAAATTAAGATTTTCTCTCAATTTTAAAGAAGTCTGTTTTTTAATCATACCTTTATTTTTCGTAATTCCCATTATTCATAATGATTTGCACAGGCAATAACTACTATACTTGTTTCTGTCAGTTTATATATAAATCTGTGCTTATCTGTAATTCTTCTGCTCCAGTATCCACTCAGTTCATGCTTTAAAGGCTCAGGCTTTCCTATTCTTTCATTGCCATTCCTTTTGATGTCTTTTATTATTTCATTTATTTTTTTGACTATTTTTTTATCCTGTTTCTGCCATTCTTCATATTGCCCCCATGCAATATCTGTCCATGTTAAATTCATTATTCCACCTCAATTATATCATGTATTTGTACATTCCCCGCTTCCGCTTCCGCTTTACTTTTTAACAGTTCATTATAATATTTCTTATTTGACATAATGTAAAGATTTTCCATCAAATTGTTATATTCCTCTTCACTCATCAGTACCACATTTTTGTCGTTTTTTCTTGTTATAATGACTGTTTCATAATCATCAGTTGCCTTATCACAATATTTTTTTAAATTATTTCTCACATTTGAATAATTTGTAGCTATCATACTAATCACCTCTACTTATTGTACAATATTTTTGACAAAAAATCTACATATTTTATATCAATTTTTTTTATTTTTAAAGTCAGTTTATTCTACAATAAATTCTTTTATTCTAAAATCTACCATAATATTCAGAATTAAATAAAAAAATTTGAAAACCTTTACCAAATGTAGTAAAATACTCTTAAGATATTATTTTTTACCATACTAATATGATGGCTTAAAACTGGGATTTTTTCTCAGTTTTCTTGTTACAAAAAATATTTTTCTCTTTTATTAGAGATAATTTTATCATATTTAAAAATTTTGGAAAGGAAGGAAAAATGGGAAAAACGAAAGCAATAAATGAGCGAAAAACTAAATTTGGTACAGAACCTGTTGGAAAATTGCTGATTTCACTTGCGGTTCCTGCTATTATTGCTAACTTGGTTAATGCTCTTTACAATGTTGTGGATCAGATTTTTATTGGGCAAAAAATTGGGTTTCTTGGGAATGCAGCTACGAATGTGGCTTTTCCGCTTACGACAATTTGTCTTGCGATTGGACTTATGACTGGAGTTGGAGCTGCGACTAATTTTAATTTGGAATTGGGAAGAAAGCGTCCGAAAAGGGCAAAAAGCGTGGCTGGAACTGCGGCTACAATGTTACTTTTAAGTGGTGTCATTTTGTGCATATTAATTAATATTTTTTTAAGACCAATGTTGGCGGCCTTTGGGGCTACTAATCAAATTTTTGATTATGCGATTGAATATACTCAAATTACATCTCTTGGAATACCGTTTTTATTATTCTCGATAGGAGCAAATCCTATGGTTAGAGCTGATGGAAATTCCTTTTATTCAATGCTTGCGATAGTTATTGGAGCTATTACAAATACGATTCTTGATCCGCTGTTTATGTTTGGATTTAATATGGGAATGGACGGTGCCGCTTGGGCGACTGTAATTGGGCAATTTATCTCGGCAATTATGCTAGGATTATATTTTTTCAGATTTAAAAGCGTAAAATTTGAATTGAAGGATTTTAAGATAAAAATTCGAGAAATTTGGATTTTGTTTATGTTGGGAACATCGCCTTTGATTTTCCAATGTTCTGCACTAATTGTTCAAATTGTGACAAATAATTTATTGAAAATTTATGGTGCGAAATCTATTTATGGAAGTGAAATTCCTATTGCCGTTGCTGGAATTGTTATGAAAATAAATGTCATATTTATAGCGATTTTATTGGGATTAACGCAAGGAGCACAGCCTATTGCTGGATTTAATTATGGAGCAAAAAAATATACAAGGGTTCGAGAAATTTTAAAATTATCTCTAAAAGTGGCTTTTATTATTTCTTTAGTGGCATTTGCAATCGCCGAACTTTTCCCTGTTCAAATAATTTCTGTCTTCGGTAACGGAAGCAAACTCTACTTTCAATACGGAACAAAATATATGCGAGTATTTTTATTCTTCATATTCCTAAATGGTATTCAAGGTGCTATTACAATGTTTTTAACATCAATTGGAAGGGCCTCAAAAGGAGCCTTTTTGTCACTTGTAAGACAAATTATATCACTTTTACCATTACTAATAATTTTACCACATTTTATGGGTATTGATGGAATTATGTTCGCATTCCCAATAGCAGATTTCATAGCTTTTGTTGTATCTGTGATTGTTTTGAAAGGCGAAATGAAGAGTATTCCGAAAGTGAATCAAGATGTATAAAAAATTTAGAAAATTGTAAGATTTGAAATTTTTAAAAATAGATTTCATTGAATTAAAAGCTATCTCATAAGGGTTATTTTATGAAATAGCTTTTTCATTTTTCAATTATTTTTTACTAAATATAAACTTTACATAAAAATTAAAGACCTGCTGGATCATAAAATATAATTCTCTTATCATAATCTATTGCTATATTGCCCCCTTCGTTCATAGATAAAGTTGAATTTTTATAATATCCAAGTATTGTTACTCTTATATTTCTACATCTTAATCCATTAATTCTACATAATTTGAAATTCATAACAGTTCTCGTACCTCCTCCTCCGTGTACCTCTTCTCCCATCGTATACCTTCTTATAACCTTTCCTCCTTCACAATATCCCTTTTCAACTGTAATCTGAGGATAACCAAGTCCAAATGAAAAGCTCAAATTTCCTAAAGCTAATGACAAAAGAATTACAATTGTTTTCATAAAAATCAGCACCTTTCTTAATATATTTTTCGATTTTATATTATTTTACATCACTATTCTTTTTTTTGATTAGAATATAATCTGATTAATAAAAATTTATACTTTATATATACGACAAAAATATTTACATCGGTTTTTTGTAGTTTTTTTAGTTTTTATGATACTTAGTTCCTCTTCCATTTCCAATAGTTACAATATATTTTTTCTCAACCAAAGATTTCAATAATTTCAAATTTTTGTCCTTTTTAAATCCTGTTATTTCTGTTATTTCTTTATTCGATAAAATATTTCCATCTTTTAATGTTTCAAATACAATTTTTTCATCTTTAGACAAAAATATTTTATTAAAAATTGTAAAAAGTGTGATTTTTATTGAGTTTTCATTAATTTCATAAATAGGTTTTGTGCTATAATTTCTGTAAATTTCATTTATTCTTCTTATTCCTGTTCCAAACATTTCTATATACTTCAATCTAAAAAAAACATTTCCTAAAATAGGATTTCTAAGTTGTGAAATTTGTCCGTTTAAATATTCTTTTTCAGTTATTCCCGAAGGTAATCCTCCTGGAGAAACAACTTCAATTCTATTCTCAAACATTGATATTCTTATATTTGAATTTATATCCCAAGTTCTATGAATTATCGCATTTGCAATCACTTCTCTGAAAGCTTTTTCTGGTATTAGTTCTTTTTCAATTCTTTCAAACCCCCGTATTTCTTCATACTTATAGTATCTTTCAAATACTTCTATAGTTTTATGAAATTGAGAAAAAATAGACATATTGATAAATGTATTTCGGTCAAGAATCTCATTTATATCCTTACCAAATCTCGCAATATCTATTCCTGAAAATGAATTCCTATCTGCTACAAGTGCCGCAGCATTATTATAACCTTCTTTATCATTATACAAACTCAATGTTTTAAGTAAATCTATAGAGAAATTTTCAATTGCAAGTTTTTCCTTTAATTCTTTTTTCAATACTTCAAATTTTAAATCTTGATCATTTGATCGTAACTCTTCAAAATATCTGTTCATTCCTTCCAAAGTAAGTCTATTCAATTCTAACCTATCAACTTCAATAGTTGATGTATCATTTCTTTTATAGGCTTTTCCTTTGTATAAATACGGTTTATCAAGTCCCTCTTTAACTACAAGTGTTATAGTTCTATCCCTATTATTTTTTATAAAACTAAAATTAGGTTTTGGTACAATATTATCATTTATTTTATTTTCAAGATTTAAACACGTCTCATCCAAATCATCTATCCCTACAACTTTTCCATTATCATCAATTCCAAAAATTATTCTACCTGAACCATAATTAGCAAAAGCACTCACTGTTTTTAAAAAAGTATTTGTTATTATTAATTTTAATTCTAATTCTCTATTTTCTTTCATACCTTTAAATCCTCCTGAAAAAATTATACCATAATTTCGTCAAAAATGCGACAAAAAAAATACGTCGGTTTTATAACGTATTTTAATATCTATTACTTCTCTTTCTGATACTGCGAAACCGTTTTCCCAGTCCATTTTTTAAATGCCCGATAGAAGGACGAAAGTTCCGTATATCCAACCAAATAAGCTATTTCATCAATTGAAAGTTCCTTTGCTTCCAAATAATTGAAAGCCATTATTTTCTGAATATCTTTCACCAGCTGATTGAAACTGGTATTTTCTGCTGACAGATTTCTTTGAAGAGTCCTTCCACTTATCCCAAACTCTTCTGCTACATTTTCCAATCCAAACTGTCCACTCGGAATAAGCTGAAAAAGTTTCAAATGTCTCACGTTCCATTTCTGACAGTTTCTGTTTCAATTGCGGTTCCAAATATTCCACCATTATATTATTCGCCATCAAAAATGGCTTTTTCAAATCTTTCATACTAAAAATTATTTCATTTTGCTTTGCTTTATTTATCGTAGCATTTATCTCCTTTATCAATAATTCCCCATACTCAAAAGGACTTGTAACACTTACTGGAGATATTTTCTTACCAATTCCTTTATTCAATAAATTTATTAGCATAAGCTGTTCATTTAAAACTGCAAAACGTGGCAATTCCTTTTCCCTTTGTTCAAAAAAATACTGCACTTGAACTATTTCTTCAAACTCTTTAATTTCCAAAAGCACAGGCCCTATTAATTTTTTATATTTTGCCAATCTTTTTAAGCCTTCAAGTCCATTTTTTGAAGAAAGTGCCGCAAAAAAAGTGGGTTAGAAAGCATATTTCCTGAATATTGCTTTTTCATCCCTTCGGCTGTCTTCAATGCTTCTTTTTCATACGCTCCACTTTTTGCAGAATTTGCCAGTTTATCTGCAGCAATAATTCCCCATTCAGTTTTTATTCCACCTGGCTCAATAAGTGAAACATCTATTCCAAAATCAGCCACTTCCATACGTAACGCATCACTGAATACCTCAAGTGCATATTTAGTTGCATGGTACCATGCTCCAAAATAAGTTGTCAATCTTCCTCCCATCGAAGAAACATTTATAATTCTACCTGATTTTTGTTTTCTCATATGTGGAAGCACTAATTGAACCAATCTAGCTAACCCAAATAAATTCACCTCAAACTGCATTTTCGCTTCACTTATTTCAACATCTTCTATCGCACCATAAGAACCGTACCCCGCATTATTTATCAGAACATCAATACGCCCTTCATTTCCAATTTATGAAATAATTTTATCAGAAAAATAAAATTTGTTGAATAGCAAATAACGACATTTAATTGACAATTCATGACATTTTTTGTTTGTTTTTCCATTTTTTAATTGGTATATAGGCTCTATCTGTCCTATTATCCACAAGTTCCCTCTTACTTGTAAGTCTAAACTTTGTTCTTCATGTGGTTTCAAATATTCCAGTATCTGGTCTCATAATATTATGAAACTCATTCTGAATATTGAACATCGGCATGTACTCTTTACTATACCTAAAGAATGCAGACAATTTTTCTTCTATGACAGAAACCTACTCTCAAAGCTTTCTGCCGCCGTTAATGAAATCTTTAAGTTCACCTTCCATAATATCAGTAAGAAAAATCTGAGAAAAAATAAAATATCAAAATTTTCCAAAAAATATTTCACTGACTCTGACATCGTACACTACGGGCTCATTTCAATTATACATACCTTCGGAAGGGATCTTAAATGGAATCCACATATCCATGCCATTGTTTCTCTGGGAGGATTTACTAAAAATTTTGATTTCAGAAAAATGAGACATTTTAATGTGGATACTATTGCCGGTCAATGGAAGTATCATGTCCTCAAAATTATTCAGAATGGAGAATATAATGACAGTAAAATTAAAATGAAAGCCTTGGACACTGTTTCAAAACTTTACAAAGAAAACAAAAGATTCTTCTTTAATGTCGGTGACAGTGACATCAACAGCACAAAGGATATTATCATATATCTTGGAAGATATCTCGACCGTTCTCCTGTTGCCGAATACAAGATTACTGAAATTGATGATGATAAAGTTACTTTCTTTTTCAATGATTTAGCTAACAATAAAAAGAAAACTTTCATTACAATGTCTGCTGAAAAATTTATCTCACAGATTCTCATTCACCTGCCTCCTAAAAACTTTAAAATGGTAAACAGGTACGGCTTTTATTCAATATATATTTCCGATAAACTTAAAAAGGCTATGCAGCCTCTTAAGAAAAATATTGTCGTATTAAAATATTCATTCTATCAGAGACAGATGTACATAACTTTTGGAATGAATCCCTTTTTCTGTCCTGAATGTAAAATCAGGATGATTGTCTGGGAATTCTATTATTATCTATATCCGCCACTTAAAAAGTACCATTAATATTATTTTAATCTAACATGGTTGGATATTTTGTAATACAATTTTTTTTATTAACTATAAATAGAGGAGACGGTTGCCTCCTCTAAAAGTCATTCAATATATTCATAAGTATATCTTTTTAATTATTAAAAATAAATTTACTTTACTTATAAACAAGAATAATATCTTGAAGGACTGGGTACTAGGAAATTTCATATTTATGTGGTATAATAAAACTATATTAATAAGTGAAAAACGAAAAGGAGATGCGTATGAGTTTCCCTGAAGAAATAAAAAAATCAGATAGCGCTCATTTCTGACACAACAGGATTTTGCCGATAAGATCGGTGTGACTTTTTCTACATTGAATCATTGAGAATCAGGATATGCAAAGCCAAACTTAAGAGCAATGAAGAGCATTAATGCTTTTTGCCTTAAGAACAATATTCCTTATGAAACAATCGAGGAAGCATGGATTGATTATAAAATTGAAAAATAAAGGAGCATTACTGCTATGACAGATAAAGAGTTAAAAAAACTGAAAGATACGCTATGGCACTCAGCCGATGTGCTTCGTGCGAGTGCACATTTAGCTGCAAATAAATATGGTCAGCCTATCTTGGGACTTATTTTCCTTCGATATGCGGATATCTTATATAAACAACACAAGGAAAAAATTAAAGCAGAATACAATCGTCTCAAAGGCAGTCGTATGGAAAAGTCCATCAAAGAAATCTCTATCGAGAAATGTGGCTTCTATCTCCCTGAGTGTGCTTACTACGACTTCATTAACAATGCACCGGACGATGCAAACAAGGCTACTCTTGTAAAAAAAGCTATGGAAGCCATTGAAGATGAGAATCCTAAAATGAATGGTGTACTTCCAAAAGAAGTTTACGCACAGTTAGTACCGGAAGAAGAGCCGGAGCTTCTCTCTAATATCGTACGTATTTTCAAAGATATTCCGGAAAACAGTACAATCGATATCTTCGGTGAAATCTATGAATATTTCTTAGGTAACTTCGCACTTGCAGAAGGTAAGGATGGAGGAACATTCTATACCCCTGCAACTGTTGTTAGATATATGGTAGAAGTTTTAAATCCACAGCCGGGTGAAAAGAAGTTCTTAGATCCGGCCTGCGGTTCCGGAGGTATGTTCGTACAGGCCGCACGATACATGCATAATCACAACGCCAGTGAAAGCGAGCAAATGAAGTTCCGTTGCTATGGTGTTGAGAAAGAACCGGACACTGTAAAACTCGCTAAGATGAACCTTCTTCTTAATAATGTTCGTGGTGACATTACGCAAGCTAACTCATTTTATTCTGATCCATATAATGCATTCGGGCAATTTGATTATGTAATGGCGAATCCGCCCTTTAATGTAGATGAAGTTGTTGTTGATAAGGTTTCTGACGATGCTCGTTTCAATACATATGGAGTGCCAAGAAACAAGAGCAAATCAACAAAGAAAAAATCTGATAAGAAAGAAACTGTACCAAACGCAAACTATTTGTGGATAGGTTACTTTGCGACTGCCTTAAATGAGCATGGTAAAGCAGCACTTGTTATGGCTAATTCTGCATCTGATGCATCCGGTTCAGAATATGAAATCAGAAAGAAAATGATTGAAGAGAGCATCATCTCTCAGATGGTAACTCTTCCTTCTAATATGTTTTCATCAGTTACCCTTCCTGCGACTCTGTGGTTCTTTGATAAGCAGAAGCCAAACAGTAATAAGAAAAATGAAATCTTATTTATTGATGCAAGAAATGTGTTCACACAGGTAGACAGAGCACACAGAAAGTTCTCTGATGAGCAGATTAAGAATCTTGGCGTTATTACAAAGCTTTATCATGGAGATACACAGGCTCTTGTTGATTTGATTGATGAGTATAAAACTGAGCTTGCTAATGCACCGGAAACTTCTGATGACAAAGAAGTTCTCACAAAAGTATATTGGCAGTCACAGATTGACTGGTTAACAGAAAGATTTCCAGACGGTGTATATGCTGATGTTATAGGTCTTTGCAAAGCTGCACCGATGGATGGAGAGGATGGAATTATCGATCAGGACTACTCCCTTAATGCAGGACGTTATGTTGGTGTGGTTATTGAAGACGATGGTTTAACACAGGAAGAGTTTAAGGAAGAAATGCTCTCCCTTAATTCTGCATTTATTTCTTTAAGTGTCGAGGCAAGAAAACTTGAAGAACTCATTGAAAATAATTTGAAGGAATTGTTGGGTGAGTGAGATGAGGTATATTCAATTGGGTAATTTAGTAGAATTAAAGCAAGGAATGGCGATTAATGCAAAAAGCAATTATCTTGTGTCTAAAGAAGAGACGCCTCTTGCTTTGTTAAGAATTGCTGATATGCCCACAAAGTCAAAGGTTATATTTATGAGTGAGAACACTCCTAAAAGATTTATTGCGTCTGAAGATGATATCATTTATACAAGAACTGGTCAAGTTGGATTAGTTTTTCGAAAGCAACAAGGTGTTGTTCATAATAACTGTTTCCGCGTTATTCCTAATAGCGAAGAGAAACTAGATAAAGGTTATTTATACTGGTATCTAAGTCTTAATAGTATAAGAAATTTTGCGAATAGCATAGCTTCTGGTTCAGCTCAGCCAGATTTACCACATTCAACATTCAAAAAAATTAGAATTTGGCTTCCGCATATAACATCACAAAAGAAGATTGCTAAAATACTTGATCAATATGAACTATTAATCGAAAACAACAACAAGCGTATCAAGTTGTTGGAGCAAATGGCAGAGAATCTATATAAGGAATGGTTTGTTAGATTCCGTTTTCCGGGATATGAAAATGAACACTTTATCGAGGATATTCCATCATCTTGGAGTTATGTTCAGTTAGGTGACATTGCTTCGTTTGATAGAGGCATTTCATATTCTTCAGATGAGATAAACTGTGATGATGGCATTAACCTAATTAATTTAAAAAATGTTCAGTCATATGGTGGTTTTAGACGTGATGGTACAAAGCAATATAATGGCAAATACAAAGACTCGCAAATTGTCGTAGCTGGGGATTTAATCCTTGGCGTAACAGATATGACACAGGATAGAAGAACTGTAGGTTCTGTTGCACTAATCCCACAGCTCTCAGGAACATCTGTTATTTCTGCAGACCTTGTTAAAGTAAACCTGAAAGTGCCAAATGTATTCTTTTATTGCATGTGCCGATACGGATTTTATTCCAAATATTTTTCTCAGTTTGCGAATGGAGCAAACGTATTGCATTTAAAACCAAATGTACTGTTAAACAAGAAAATTCTATTACCAATAGCTGAACTGATTGAAGCGTTTGCTGAAAAAGTTCAGCCTATGATAGATATTATGGATGACTTGAATTGTCAAAATGATTTACTTACAAAGCAAAGAGATTTGCTTTTACCACGCCTAATGAGCGGAAAACTTGAAGTTTAAGGAGGTGTTCATATGCGTAATTTTATATCTGAAGACGATATTGAACAGGCTATACTTTCAAAATTAAAAGCTGAACCATTTAAATATGATATCCTCATTTGTGATGCTGATCCAAGCAAGCGTGATGATTTGAATGATGGCACAGGAAGAGCTTCTAAGAAGGAATGTGTTCTTCCCTATGTTATGCTGTCTTCCCTAAAGCGTATCAATCCAACTATCGAAGAAGATAAAATTAAAGAGATAGTAAAGACGTTAAGGCAAGATTATACAGGAACGGACATTGTAGATACCAACTACAAATTATATAGGCAAATCCGTAATAATATAAAAATCACAGTTCGTAGAAACGGCAAGGAAGATTTTGATTTTGTAAAATTGATAGACTTTGAGCATCCAGAGAACAACACTTTCACAGCGGTATCTCAGATGTGGATTCAGGGGAAGGTCTACTACAGAAGACCGGATATTCTTATCTTTGTCAATGGTATGCCCCTTGTGTTTATTGAACTGAAAAATAGTATTGTTAAGATTGAAGAAGCCTACAACAAGAATCTGAAAGATTATATCCGAGATATTCCGAATCTCTTTGCATTTAATCAGATTTGTGTGCTTTCAAATGGTTTGGAGACGAAGCTTGGTGCATTTAATGCAACCTATGACTATTTTTTTGAATGGCTCAAGGTTGATAGCGAAAAAGAAAAACTGGACAGAGAAGCAATTCTTGCTACGGATAATGTTAAGGATAGCTCTGTCAGATATTTTGTAGATGGTCTTCTTAACAAAGATAGATTGATTGACTATATTGAAAACTTCATTCTCTTTGAAAATCAGAGAATAAAGATTATTGCAAAGAATCACCAGTACTTAGGCGTTAATAATCTGATGGAATCAGTCAAGAACAGAAAAGAGCTTAATGGAAAGCTTGGTGTCTTCTGGCATACACAGGGTTCAGGCAAATCCTATTCTATGGTTATGTTTACACGTAAAATGAAGCGTAAGATTCAAGGTAATTTCTCGTTCCTCGTTATTACAGACCGTGAGGATTTGGATACTCAGATTCATAAGAACTTCGTACGTACTGAGGTTATTGGTTCTAAAGAAGAATGCCAGCCTAAGGATAGTAAGCAGTTAAGAGATTTTCTAACTACCAATAAGGCTTTTATCTTTACTTTGATTCATAAGTTCAGATACGATAAGACAAAGAAATATCCCGTCCTTTCTACTCGTGACGATATTATTGTCCTTGTTGATGAAGCACATAGAACGCAGTATAAGGATTTGGCAGAGAACATGAGAACTGCACTTCCGAATGCTAATTTTGTTGCATTTACCGGAACGCCACTCCTTGGCACAAAACGTCTGACAAATCAGTGGTTCGGAGATTATGTATCAGAGTATAATTTTGCACAGTCTGTTGAAGACGGCTCTACAGTACCTTTATTCTATTCCAGACGAGTTCCGGAAGTTGGGCTTGAGAATGATTTCCTTGACGATGACATTGTGGACATTATCGAAGAAGAAAATTTAAACGAGGATGAAACACGTCTGTTAGAAAACGCATCTTCTCGTATTTTAGAGGTCATCAAGCGTGATGACAGACTGGACAAGGTTGCACAGGATATTGCCTATCACTTCCCAAGACGAGGCTTTCTGGGAAAAGGTATGGTTGTATCTGTCGATAAATATACTGCTGTCAAAATGTATGATAAGGTTCAGCATTACTGGGCTATAGAAAAGCAGTATATCATGAAAGAGCGAAACACAGCTTCTACCAAAGAAAAATGTGAACAGCTCACTCGTATTCTTGCTTATATGAATAAGGTTGAAATGGCTGTTATCATTTCAGAGGAAAATGATGAAGAAGCCAAGTTTGCAAAGCAAGGTTTAAAGATATCTGAGCATCGTGCAAAGATGAAAGAAATCACACCAGATGGCAGAGATATTGAGGATAGATTCAAAGATCCTAATGATTCGTTGCAGCTCGTATTCGTTTGTGCGATGTGGCTGACAGGATTTGATGTAAAGAATCTTTCTACACTCTACTTGGACAAGCCGATGAAAGGACACACACTGATGCAGGCAATTGCTCGTGCAAACAGAGTGTATCCAGGAAAACCTGCCGGAATCATCGTGGATTATGTCAACGTGTTTAAATACATGAAGAAAGCATTAACAGAATATGCCACTGGTGATGACGGAACAGAATTCCCTACGAAGGATATTGACCAGCTAATAGGCTATATCGACGGTACAATCGATGAAGCAGATTCTTTCTTATTATCTTTAGATATTAATTTGGAAAAGATAATTGATGATTCAAATACTCTTGATAAGCTAGAGTTATTACGAAGTGCCTATGACACTATCGTTGCCAAAGATGATAATAAAGAGGAGTTCAAAGTTATCCTCAATACTTTGACGAATCTCTATGAAGCATCAAAGCCAGAAATCTTTGAGAAGAATTGGAGCAACGATAAGTTTGCACCGCTTGTGTATCTGCATGGTCTTTTTTATCACACTATTGATGATGAAAAAGTCGCTCGTGCCAGACAGAAAATGAATCAGATTCTGGATGGCAGTGTTACAGCAAGTCAAGAGTTTGTTAATTATGTACGTGAGGAACCTGCACAATACATGATAAAAGGCACAAAGGCTATTGATCTTTCTAAGATTGATGTCGAGCTATTGAGAAAAGAAATCAAGGTTGCTAAGTATAAAGCTATTGAGATTAACGACCTTAAGGAATACATTGAGCAAGCACTCGAACACATGCTTAATAGAAACTGTACAAGAAACAAGTTCTCAGAACGTTTCAAACGCATCATTGATTCCTATAACGCAGGTGGTACTAAAAATGAGGATTATTACGAGCAACTTGTAAAACTTCTTGAAGAACTTCGTCAGGAAGATAATCGTGCAAATATAGAAGGTCTTACAGAAGAAGAGCTGGAAATCTATGATTTGCTGATTGCTGGAAAGAAATTAACACAGGCCGAAGAGCAAAAAGTAAAACTCTCAGCTAAGAACCTTTATAAGAAGCTAGTCGACAATCGTAGTAGTCTTCTTGTAGTAGATTGGTACAAGGATGAACAGCCATGTGCTAAGTTAAAACATGAGGTAGAACTATCGCTGAACGATGATTTGCCTGAAAGCTATGATAAAGCAACATTTGATTCCAAGGTATCTCTGCTCATGAACCATTTCGTGGATATGGCAGTACAAGGATATGGTTGGATGGTGCAGCATAATAACACATAAAAAAGGAATTTGTATTTATACTATTTTTTTATTTCTTTTTCCACCCCATATATATTATAGAGCCTTTATTCAATAATTTTTCTTCGTATTTCCACAATTTATACCAAAAGGTAACTATATAACAAAAAAGTGCATTCTTGCTATTTGTTTCATTATGTTATAAAATAAACACATAAAAGAAAAGGAGGAATCATATATGAAAAATTATTCAATAGGAATTGCGGATGGAGCAAGAACAGAATTTCATCAAACATTAGGATTAACAGGAGCGGAAGTAAGTTTTAACAGTTTACCTGCAGGTGTAAGCGTACCATTTGTTCATTCACATAAAGAAAATGAGGAAATATATATAATTACAGAGGGTAAAGGTACTCTGACAATTGATGGTGAAGTTGTTAAAATAAAAAAAGGAAATGTAATTAAAATATCCCCTAATGGTAAAAGACAATTTGCAGCCGCAGATGATGAAGGTATCAGCTATGTATGTGTTCAAGTAAAGGAAAATTCATTAACTTCATATACTGAAAATGATGGTATTATATATTAATAGGGTTTGTCTCAAAAAGAAAATTTAAAAATAATGTGGGAGCTGTATTTTTGAATTATTTAAAATTTTTAAATTTTGAGACAGCTCTTTTTTTGTACTTACTTAAAGTATCATATGATGATATAATGAATACAAGAGGTGATTTTATGAGAAAAATATATACAGAATGTCCAGTTGAATATACTGCTTCATTAATAGCTAATAAATGGAAAATACTAATATTGAGGGATTTATTAACTGGTACAAAAAGATATAATGAATTAACAAAATCTATAGTCGGAATCAGTGCAAAAGTTTTAACTGAAAATTTAAGACAACTTGAAAGTGATGGAATAGTTGTAAGAAAAGTATATCCAGTTGTTCCACCAAAAGTAGAATATTCTCTTACAAAGAAAGGTAGTGAACTAAAACCCATTTTTGATTTAATGAACGAATATGGAAATAAATATAAGAAAAAATAAGTATACTGCACCCAAAATTTTGTACACACCCTATAAAGTGATATTACAAATTTTAAGCTAATATCACTTTTATTTTAAACTTATAACCTATTTCCTAAAAAATTCAATTTAAATCTCCTAATCTCTTTATCTTCTTCTCTCATCTGTGAATCATTTTCGTGAATATTTCCTTTTTCATCTACATATCTTACAATTTTTCCATTAGAATCGAAATAATATCTTAATTCATAAATTGCAAGAACTTTAGAGTTATCTGTCCATATAATATGTTCTGTAGCTGTTAATTTTTGATATACAAATTAAACTCTGTTATTTTTAATATAATTATTCCCTGTATTCATTTCCTGTTTCAAAATAGAGATGACTCACTATTTTTTTCATAACAGGACAGCTCCATTTTTATTCCTCTCATCCGAATTCATTATTCTACTTCAATTATACCATGCATTTGTATATTCCCCGCTTTCTCTTTTCTTTTTAACAGTTTATTGCAGTATTTCTTATTTGACATGATGTAAAGATTTTCTATCAAACTATTAAACTCATCAGTACTACATTTTTATCGTTTTTTCTTGTTATGATTATTGCTTCTCAATCATCAATAACTTTGTCACAATATTTTTTCAAATCCTTTCTCAGACTCGAATAATTTGTAACTATCATTAAAACCACCTCTATATTATAATATAGTCTTTTTGAAAAAAATCAATACGATTTATACTTTTGCAACGAAAAAAATAATTTTCTCTTATTTCTTTAATTGATATTTTACAGAACGTCCTTTTCCCAACTGTTCAACAATACTTTTTTCAATTAAACCATTTATCGATCTTATAACTTTTGATTTATTATAGCCACTTAATTCTTCGATTTCTTTTCTACTTAATTTTTCACGCTTCTTAAGAATTTCAAAAACTTTTACTTCCCCATTGACTAAATTACTTGGAACTGTTTCAATTATTGGTAAAGTTATTCTTATGCTATTTTCATATATCTCAAAAGACGGTTTTACAAAATTTTCCCTGTATTCATATTTTATTCTTTTTATTCCTGTTCCAAATTTTTCAATTATTCCTAGTCTATAAAAAATATTTGCTATTATGGGATTTCTCAAAACTGAAACATAGCCTCTCATATATTCATCTTCTGACATTCCTGGAGGTAAACTTCCTGGCGATATAATCTCAATTTTATCATTTGACATTACTATTTTTATATTCGCATTTATATCCCACAATCTATGAACTATTGCATTTGCAACAGATTCCCTGAAAGCTTCTTTTGAAATTTTTTCTTTTGTTACACGCTCAGCTCCCACTATTTCTTCATATTCATAATATCTTTCAAATGTACTGATTGCGTCAGAATATTGTTCAAGTATGGATTTTCTTTCAATATTTTCCCTTAATAATATTTTATTTATATTTTCACCTAAAACTACTATATCAATTCCAGAAAATTTTCTATTATTATTGTCTGCAAAAAGTTCAGCAGCTATATTAAATTTCTTATTTTCATATAAATTCAATGTTTTTAGTATATCCAAGTTCAGTTCTTTTATTCCTACTATTTCTTTTAATTTTTTTTCTAAAAACTTAAATTCTAATTTTTCATTTTCTATTTCAATTGTTTCATAATCTAGATTACTTCCCTGTAGTATCAGCCTGTTCAATTCAACTCTGTCTACTTCAACTGTTGATGTGTCATTTCTTTTATAGGCTTTACCATTGTAATAATATGGCGGAAAATCTCCTTTTTTCACATTTAAAACAATACAATTTTTTCCTTCTATTTTTTCAACATCCAATGTATATTCTGGCTTAGGTTTTATACTGTCGTTAATGGTGTTTTCTATATTAAGTTTATTTTCTGTCACTTTTTCCAGCCCTATAATTTCTCCATTATCGTTTATCCCAAAAATTATTTTTCCATCTTTATAATTAGAATAAGCAGAAACTGTTTTCAAATAACTTTTACTTATTTTTTCCTTAAATTCTATTTTTTTGCTTTCTTTTCTCATATAAACCCTCCATTTATATAATCTACTTAAAACAATATTTTTACAAATTAATTATACTTCATTTTTATCACTTTTGCAACGAAAAGATTTTCGTTCCATTTTTCGTTCCATTTTGCAACGAAAAAAATACGCCAAATTTATGACGTATTTTAATATTTATTCTTTTTCTTTTCTATACTGCAATACTGTTTTCCCTATCCATCCTTTAAATGCACGATAAAACGATGAAAGTTCCGTATATCCAACCAGATAGGCTATTTCATCAATTAAAAGTTCCTTTTCTTCTTTTTGCCGCCTTATATTGTGCGGGAAGTACAATTCCAAGTAAAGTAATATAAACACTTATCATCATTGCAGGCGGATAAAATATACACGATATTATTAACCCAATTATTTTTATACTTATATTAACTTTTATCCATCTTATCATTGTTTTTAATGATTCCTGCGATTCTTTATCATGTTTATTTACCTTTTCTATCAGATACAACGAAATTATATTGCAGAATGTAACAGCCAGAACTATTACCCCATAAAATCCTTGCGCTACACTACTGTTATAATATAAAGTGACAAAAGAAGTTACATATGGAAAAAATGAGGAAAAGAAAAGTAGTACTACATTTACCCAGACAATTGACGGTGTAATATATTTTATTTTATGCCATTCATTATGCAAATTTACCCACATTGTTCCAAGCCAGAAAAATGAAAGCGTATATGCAAAAAAATCTACTCTCAGATTCCAAAGTGCTTTTAAAGTTGCTGTTTCAGGTTTTTTCAGTTCTAATATAAGAATTGTCATAATAATTGCAAGTACGGCATCCATAAAAGCTGCCAATCTTTCTTTATTCATAGTTAAACTCCATTCCATGATTTTATAATAATACAATTATATCATAAATCAGTAAGGAATTTAAATTTTTAGTTTTTCATATATAATCTCCTTCATTTTCTTATTTTTATTTCCTTATCTTTATATATAGTTATAATACTAAAATTTAAGATAAAAATACAATACCGTTTAGAAAATGTGCTATAATTAAAATGCATACTAGAAATAAAAATTATATGAGGTGATTAATATGATAGAATTGGAACAACTTAAACAGCTTATTGCATTTGCAACATATGGAACATTATCAAAAGCTGCTGAAGAATTGTATATTTCACAGCCTGCCCTTTCCCGTTCGATACAAAAGCTGGAAAAAACTTTAGGGGTTGAACTGTTTGACAGGAAAAAAAATAAGATGGAATTAAATGAAAATGGAAAAACTGTTATCCAGTACGCAGAAAAAATACTTAATCTTATAGATGAAATGGAAGAAAAAGTTAATAAAAATAATCTGGTTCAAAATAATTTTTCAATCGGTTCATGTGCTCCGGCTCCATTGTGGGATATGATTTCATTATTTGGAAGATTTTATCCTGAAAAATATATTCTTCATAAAATAGAAAATAATCTTCAGTTATTTGAAAAACTTAAAAATGACATTTATCAGATGATTATTCTTTCTGAACCTATTGATAATTCTGAATTTTTCTGCATAAAATATAAAACTGAACGATTATTTTTATCAGTTCCTCTAAGTCATCCACTGGCTAAAAAGAAGGAAATACATTTTTCAGATATTACAGATGACAGAATGCTCTTATTCAATCCAATCGGAATATGGAAGGATGTAGTTTTAGAAAAAATGCCTAATATGAACTTCCTTATCCAAAGTGACAGGATTATTTATCAGGAATTAGCTGAAATGCAAAATTTACTACATTTCCGTTCAAATTTCACACTTGAACGTGAAGACAATTTTAAAAATAATATTTCAATTCCAATTGCTGACAAGGAAGCAAAAATGACTTTCTACTGTGTCTGTAAGAAAAATATAAAAAATGAAATAAAAAAATATTTGATAGTTTTAGTAAAGATTCTTAAAAAATAAGAGGGAAGAAATCTCCCTCTTATTTTTATTATTTCCTTCCATTAAGCCATTTTACTATTTCTACATCATCATAGTTTAAAAATAAACTTTCCTTTTTATCAAGTTCAGATATTTTTCCCATATCCTCACTGTTCAATTCAAAGTCAAATACATTGAAATTTTCTTCAATTCTGTCTTTTCTTGTTGATTTAGGTATTGCAATTATATTTCTCTGAATTAACCATCTTAAAATTACCTGAGCCACAGATTTGTTGTATTTTTTACCAATTTCAGATAAAATTCCGTTTGCAAATATGCCATTTTTCCCTTCTGCAAAAGGTCCCCATGATTCTATTTGAACCCCATATTCCTTCATTATTTTATTTGCTTTGACCTGCTGATTGAAAGGATGTGTTTCCACCTGATTTACAGCTGGCACTACTTCATTATTTATAATAAAATCAACCAGTCTGGCAGGATAGAAGTTACTTACACCAATTGCTTTTATTTTCCCTTCCTTATACAGCTCTGTCATCGCTCTCCAAGCTCCATAAACATCATTAAATGGCTGATGTATCAAATATAAATCAATATATTCCAAATCCAATTTTTTTAAAGATGTTTCAAATGCTAATTTTGCCTTTTCATAATTTACATCACTTACCCATAATTTTGTTGTAACAAAAATTTCTTCCCTCGGTATACCGCTTCTTTTTATAGCTCTTCCCACTGCCTCTTCATTTCCGTATGCTGCTGCTGTATCAATTAATCTATATCCTGCTTTTAACGCATTATAGACTGCTTCCTCACATTCTTTCATATCATCAATTTGAAATACTCCAAATCCTAATATTGGCATTTTTACTCCATTGTTTAAAGTTACATATTTCATAATATTTCCTCCTAATTTTTATATGTCATTTTTTAATTACAGTTGTACTTTTAATTTTCTTGAACTTATTTTATCAATTTTTTCCTCTGAAGTCTAATATCAATTTTGCAAGTTCACTATAACTAAAACGCATACTTTCTTTACCTAATCCAGTTTCTTTTCTTTCAAAAATTGTGATAACTGATTTGCAAATAGGAATTTTTGTCAATTTTGTGAACTACTCCCGCTTTTAGAAGCGGGAGCTTCTTGGGAAGTATCTGCTTTTATTAGCCAAATATATTTACCAAGCTCTTCGGACAGTCCCTGCCCTGTTTTTTTAATTTTCCTAATATTCCAACATCAATTTTCCAATGTTTTTTATATTCACTGCAGCATTATAATCCCTATCAATCTCAATTCCACAGCACTCACATTTATAACTTCTTTCTGATAATTTCAGCTCCTCTTTAATATTTCCACATTTACTGCAAGTTTTCGACGATGGAAACCACTTATCTATCTTCAAAAATTGTTTCCCTAAAAACATCAGTTTATACTCAAGCATTCTCAAAAACATTCCCCACCCATTATCTCCTACACTTTTCCCAAAATTTAATGCCTGGCTCATCCCTTTCATATTCAAATCCTCAACAACCACAGCATTATATGTTTCAGACAATTTTTTCGACAATTTATGTAGAAAATCTCTTCGACAATTTTTAATATACTCATGCAATTTTGATATTTTCGCTTTTTGCTTATACCAATTTTTAGAAAACTTCACTTTTCTTGATAATGATTTCTGTAATTTTTTCAATTCTTCTTCCAACATTCTAAAATATTTTGGATAATCAGCCCTTTGGTTTTCAGAACTGATAAATAGTTCAGACATCGAAAAATCAAGTCCAATTACTCTATCATTACTAGCTACCTTTTGAATTTCCTTTCCAAATTCCGTCAAAATAAAAACATAGTAATTTCCATTACTGTTTGTCAATGTTACTGACTTTATCTTGTAATCCTTCGGTATTTCTCTATGATATTTTAATTTAACTTTTTTCAATTTTGGCAAAATCAAATATTTATTTTCCTCAATTCGTATCGAATTGTTCACACAATTTGTCGTGTAACTTTTAACATTATTCTTTTTAGATTTGAATCTTGGAAACTTTGCTCTCTTTTGAAAGAAATTCGTAAATGATCGTTTTACATTTAATTGAGCATTTGAAAGTGCCAGACTGTCCACTTCTTTCAAAAATTGATTTTCACTTTTCAAACTGGCAGGTGTAATTATTTTATTTTTTCCAGTTTCTTCATAAATTTTATTAGCAATATACAAAATCATATTGTAAACAAAACGAACACATCCAAAAGTCTTGTTTATCAACAATTCTTGATCTTTATTTGGATAAATTCTGTATTTGAATGCTAAATTATATTTCATGAAATTACACCTCCTTTTGATTTTGAATATTATTTTTAATTATTTCTATTCGATATTTTATACAAAAATTGTATCATAGGTGTATTCTTTTTTCAATTTTTTTATAAAAAAAGCAATTTATCTCCCACTTATAGAAGTCGGAGACTTCTTGCTATCTTTTGTTAAAAATTTTTTTATAACATAAATTGCACCAATCTATTGATGCAATTTTCTCCCTAAATTTATCATAACTTAAATAATAAATATCTAATATAATCAATGAATTTGTTATTTTAAATCCCTATAAAAATTTCTACCATTTTCCGTATTTTCTCTAATACAGATTGTTTTTTAACCTCTCTTGCCCCTTTTCTTCGTGAAGTTGGCGGAAGAATACTATCTAATTCAGAGCCAGCATAATCAACAAAACCTTTATTTATAGATTTTTCAATAAATCTTCTAGAATCTTCTTTTAAATTCTCATCTTTAACTAATTCATCAATTTTTTCCTTCTTTTCTTCTTTTGCATATTTATAAAAAGCGTCAAGAATTTCTCCATTATTTTTCAATTTTTTTAAATCTGTTTTGTTAATAAAATTTATAACTAAATTCTCTTTAGCTCTAGTTCCTAAACTTGTACGTATAATTCTTCTTATTTCAGATTTCAATATTTCAATATCATCATGTTCTTTTGTCTTTTCTAAAATTAACTCTAAAATATAATCTAAATTAATTTCATCCGTTTTCAGCAAATCAATTTGAAATTCAATATCAGAAAAATCAATTCCTTGTTCGTTACTATTATTTTGATCATCTTTTCCAGCATTTCTTATTTCTTCACAAATATCTACATAAACACTCTTCATATCCTGCATTTGTCTATCAGATATAATTTTCTCAAAATTTTCAAATTCATCGAAATTTTTAAGTATATTTTCTGTTTTAAGCAATTCTCCAAATAATTCTGCAAATTCCTTTTTATCTTGATTTTTTTCAATTTCAACAGGCTTTGGAAATTTTTTAACTATTTCATTACACAAATCTATATATCCTTTTACTGATTTTCCTGTTTCCTCATCTTTAAATCCCTTTATATAGTCGTTATAACTTTTTTCAAGAATTACATTTACACTATTTTCATCTCCAAAAGTTTTAATAGCATTTTTTGTAGCCTTTTCCAAATCTCTAAAACATACAATATTTCCAAAAGTTTTAACTTTATTCAAAATACGGTTTGTTCTTGAAAACGCTTGAATTAATCCGTGGTATCTCAAATTCTTATCAACAAACAAAGTATTTAATGTTGGTGCATCGAAACCTGTCAAAAACATTCCCACAACAATTAAAATATCAATTTTTTTATCCTTAACCTTTTTAGACAAATCTTTATAATAATTCTGAAATTCGTTTCCATTTGTTGAAAAATTTGTTTTAAAATAATCGTTGTAATCAGATATCACTTTATCCAAAAATTCTTTCGCTGTCGATTCCATTGCACTTGGCTCAAAATTTTCATCAGGAATATCTCCTATCGCATTCCGCTCTTCATTCGCAGCAAAACTATAAATTGTCGCTACTTTCAGTCTTTTTTCTTCAGGCAAATTTTCTTGCTGTTTTTGAAATTCTTCATAATAAAGTTTTGCCGCTTCTACACTTTGAACAGCAAATATAGCATTAAATCCGTTTAGCCGTTTCTGTTTTATATTATAATATTCATTTCTATGAGTTTTTGTATTGTATACTTTTAAAATATATTCTACTATTTTAGAAATTCTCTCAGGATGTAACAACATTCTTTTTTCAAGTTCCTTGAGCTTTTTATCATCTGTTTCTGTTTCAGCTGCTTTAAATTTTGCCCTAATATCATTATAATCCACTTTAAATTTTAAAACTTTTTTATCACGAATAGCATCTGTTATAACATAACTATGTAATTGAGCTCCAAAAATTCCAGCTGTTGTATCACTTCCAAGAGCATTTTCAGGAAAAATTGGTGTTCCTGTAAATCCAAACTGATAATAATTTTTAAAAGATTTTCTAATATTTTTTTGTGCATCTCCAAATTGTGAACGATGACATTCATCGTAAATTATGACACAATGTTTATCGTAAATTTCATGGCTTGGATTTTTTTTGACAAATTCATTTAATTTTTGAATTGTTGTAACAACTATTTTGTTATCCTGTTTTTCAATACTTTGTTTAAGTTCTTTTGTATCTTTACTACCATTTACACTATCAGGCTGAAATTTCTGATATTCCTTCATTGTCTGATAATCTAAGTCTTTTCTATCAACCACAAAAAACACTTTATCAATATATTCAAGCTCTGTAGCAAGTTTTGCCGTTTTAAAAGAAGTCAAAGTTTTTCCTGAACCTGTAGTATGCCAAATAAATCCTCCAGCTTCAATTTTCCCAGATTTCTTATTTTGATAACTAGATTCTATCTTCCACAAAATACGTTCTGTCGCTGCAATCTGATAAGGTCTCATTATAAGTAGTGTATTATTTGAGTCAAAAACACAATATTTTGTCAAAACTTCTAAAATAGTTCGCTTTTCAAAAAATGTTGCTGTAAAATCTTTAAGATCTCTAATAACTTTATTTTTCGCATCTGCCCACTCACATGTAAATTCATAATGATTTTTATTCTGTGCCGTAGTATTTGCAAAATAACGAGTATAAGTTCCATTTGAAATTACAAAAATCTGAACAAATTTATAAAGTGAATTTTCAGCATTGAAGCTTTCCTTGCCGTATCTATCAATCTGACTAAATGCCTCATGAAGACTTACTCCACGTTTTTTCAATTCTATATGAACAAGTGGCAATCCATTAACTAATATCGTTACATCATAACGATTTTTATGCTTACCTTTTTGCTTAATTTGATTACAAACCTGTAAAATATTATTATGTATATTTTTTTTATCAATAATTTTTATATTTTTCAAATGTCCGTCATCAAAAATAAAATCATAGATATAATTTTCCTGAATCTTTCTAGTTTTCTCAATCATTCCGTCATTTGGACAATCAAGATATTCCACTAAAAATCTTTCCCATTCTTTATCTGTAAAAGCAACTTTATTTAATCTTTCAATTTGAATCTTCAAATTTTTATAAAGTTCCTCCGATGTCTTCCCATAAAATCTTTCATAACCTTGACTTTCTAAATCCCTTATCATCCCATCTTCAAGTTCTTTTTCACTTTGATATGTATCTTGAACTTGAAGTATTTCTTCATAATTAGCTAAAATAATTCCATTCGTCATCTCAGCAATTGTTGATCTTTCATAAATCGCACTTTTTTCCGACATTTAAACTCACTTCCTTTATCTTCCCCCTTTTAAATGTCTATTTTTCAAAGTTCAATAATTTTTCCCTGTAATATTCATACTGTTTCTGTCTTAATTCTATTTCTTTTGGTAATCCCTGTGATAAATCATTGACTAAAGCATCAAACTTATCTAAAATTGATACGATATATTCTTGTACTGGCAATGGAGGTAGCGGGATTTTATATTCCATTATTTTTTCTTTATCTCCACGTGGCATTTTAGCTCCTTTTGAATACTTGATGTTATAATCAAAAAACTTTTCATCCGATAAAATTTGATAAAGATATCTAGATAATATTTTATTTTTATGTTTCTTATCTATGCTAATTACTAAAACATCTCCATTCGTTCCCCCCTCAATATCAGCAAGCCATATTTTACGCAAATATGGTCTTATATTTCCAATTAAAATATCTCCCATATTAAATTTTACTGAATTTCCTTCTGTTGGAACATTATTTGAATCTATTTTACCTAATCTATTTTTTAATAAATTTTCTACTCCAACGTAGTTTTTTTCATTTAAATATTCAAATGATATTCTATCTTTTGAATATTTTGCTACTTCACTCAATGTTTTCCATTCAACTTTATCATTTATATCAATGCTCACAACCTTTGCTGCTTCTTTTAGCAATTCAAAAAATTTACTTGTTATTTGTCGCTGTGCTGTGCTGTGCTGTGCTGTGCTATGCTGTGCTGTGCTGTGCTGTGCTGTGCTGTGCTTAAAGCATACCCTTCTCCTTCATCAAATGTCAAGAGTTTTTCTCGATAATATTCATATTGTTTTCTTCTTTGCTCTATTTCTAAAGGAAGTAGTCCTTTTGTATCAGAAAGAAGTTCCTGAAACCTATCTAAAATTTTTACAATTTTATTTTGGATTTCTATTGGAGGTAATGAAACTTCTATTTTTTCAATATCATCTCTTGATAATCTTGGAACACTTGCTTTTCTGACTTTAGATTTTATTAAGTTTTGCTTATTTAACAAAAAATAATATAAATACTTATTTAAAATATCATCTGTTGTTATTACAAGTACATCATCCGCAGCCCAGAAATCCCTATCTTGATAAAAAATCTCTCCTGCTGCTCCAGCTGTGACAATACAAGTCTTTCCTCCATCAAAATTTTTATTGTTATAATATCCTAAAGGAGTTAAACTATTTTGAAATACAGGATATTGACCATTTTCATGCAATTCACTTCTTACTAATCTTTTTCCTCTACTTAATTTAGCTATTTCAATTAATTTTGTTTTATGAATTATATTATCTAATTGCATAAAAATCTTATTTGAAATTTTATTTAAATAATCTTCACTTAACAACATATCTCTATAATAGTTATACTGCTTATTTCTTGCCTGTAATTCTTTTTTCAATTTTTCTTGTAATTCTGTAACATATTCTGTATAACTATCAAATATTTTTACAATTTTTTCTTGTGTTTCTATTGAAGGAACTGGAATTTTTATATTTTTTATAATACTTAAATTTAGACTTGTTAACGCTCCTTGACCTAATTTTTTTAAATTATTATATTCTTTAGCTAAAAAATAAAATAGGTATTTGTAATTAATAATCCTGTTGTTAGTTTCAATTGCTGCTACAGATTGATTAGAGCTTGTTTCAATCTCAACAACCGCTGTTCTCCCGACAGTTGCACCTGTCATTGCTAAAACTACACTGTTCTTTTTTATCATTTTTGCAGATGATTTTTCTAATCCTTCTTTAGTTATATTTCTTTCAGATTTCTTTATAACGTTAAAATTAATTTCTCCTGAACGTATCCAAGGAATTTCACCATCATAAAAACTACTATTACTAGTTTTTGGAGTACCTCCTGAAAAACAATTTGCAACTTCCCCCAGTTTCTTCCACTCAACCTTTTCCCCCACTAAAAGTTTTTCCATAAATTTCATTATTTCTCTCCCTCTTTTAGTCCTTTTCCCTCAATTTTACTTTGTCGAGTGGTAGTCAACAGAAAAGTCTTTTACCACATTTTACAAATTCCCACCCATAATATTTAATATTACTTACTTATTCACTTTCAAGCTCCTTCACTATTTCATTTATAGAAGTCCTTAATTCATCTATTCTTTTTACTGTTTCATCAATTTCCTTATTCAACACATCAATATCTATTTTTTCACGAGTATCTTCCTTTTCCACATAAGTTGAAACTGACAAATTATAGTCATTCTCAGCTATTTCACTATTATCAACCAATCTTGCAAAATATTCTACATCAGTTTTTTCTCTAAATTCATTTACTATTTTTTCAATATTTTCAGGTTTCAAAATATTATTATTCGTTTCTTTTTTAAATTCCTTACTTGCATCAATAAATAATGTTTTATTTTCTGTCTTATTCTTTGCCATTACTAAAATACAAGTCGCTATTGATGTTCCAAAAAACAGGTTTTCTGGAAGCTGTATTACACAATCTACAAAATTGTTGTCTATTAAATATTTACGAATAATTTTTTCTGCACCTTTTCTATAAAAAATACCTGGAAAACATACTATTGCTGCTCTTCCTTTGCTTGACAAATAACTTAATGAATGCATTATAAACGCATAATCTGCATAAGATTTTGGTGCAAGTTTTCCTACTGGTGCAAATCGTTCATCATTAATAAGTGTCGGATCTCCGTCTCCTATCCATTTAATCGAATACGGCGGATTTGAAACAATCGCATCAAAAGGCTTTTCATCATTATGCAACGGATTAAGTAAAGTATCTCCACGTTTTATTGAAAAATTATTGTAGTTTACATTGTGTAAAAACATATTCATACGAGCCAGGTTAAAGTTAGTCATGTTTATTTCCTGCCCAAAAAATCCCTCATCAATAATATGTTCCTCAAACTGCTTTTTCATTTGTAGTAGCAACGAACCACTTCCACATGTCGGATCATAAACTTTATTTATGTTTTCTTTTCCTTCCATCACAAGCCGTGCTAAAAGTTTTGAAACAGTTTGTGGAGTAAAAAATTCTCCTCCTGACTTACCAGCATTGCTGGCATAATTTGAAATCAGATATTCATACGCATCTCCAAAAGCATCTATATCATTATGCTGAAAACTCCCAAAATTAATTTCAGAAATTCCTGTTAAAATATCTGCTAATCTTGTATTTTTTTCAGCAACCGTTCCACCTAAACGATTACTCGTAGTATCGACATCTTCAAATAATCCTTTAATATCATCTTCCGACTCAAATCCAACAGCACTTGCTTCAATAGCTTTAAAAATATTTACTAAATCTGTATTCAAATTTTCATTGGTTCTCGCTGTTTTTACTACATTTTCAAAAAGTTGACTTGGTAAAATAAAAAATCCTTTATCTTCCACGGTACCAGCTCTAAAATCTTCTTTGGCTTCTTCATCAGAAATATCCGCATAATTAAATTTCAAATCTCCAGCTTCATGTTCTGCTTTATTGAAAAATTCTGTCATATTTTCTGAAATAAATCTATAAAATAATATTCCCAAAATATATTGCTTAAAATCCCAACCATCCACCGCTCCACGCACATTATCTGCAATTGCCCAAATTTTACGATGCAATTCTGCTCTTTGTGCCGTTTCATTTGATTCTTTTGTATTTGCCACTTCTTTCTCCTTATATCTATTCATAATTTATTTTTTGTTAATATTATACCATAGTTTCACATAAAATTTATTTTCAGTACAAAACTTTTTTTAAATATTGATTTTTTTCCCCATTTTACTATGCAATCCTTTAAAATATTTAAAACTAATTTTATTGTCTATTTTTCAAAACTTAAAAAGCAGTATAAAATTAGAAATCTATTTTTTCTCTAAAACTATTGCATTTTCACTATTTCAAGGTAAAATCATATTAGGATTATATGATAATTTTAAAAAAATAATAAACTTTATTAGGAGGAATACTTATGAATTTATGGATACTTATTGGTATTGTTATTATTGTAGTGGGATTTTCTTTGAAGCTAGATGTGCTGGCTGTGGTACTTACTGCTGGTATAGCTACTGGAATTGCTGCAAAAATGAATTTTTTTGAAATTCTTGGAATTATTGGAAAGGCTTTTGTGGATAATAGGCTTATGTCAATTTTTTTGATTAGCTTGCCAGTTATTGCAGTCCTTGAAAGATATGGACTTAGAGAAAGAAGTGCAGCTTTAATTGAAAAATTAAAAAATGCAACTGCTGGTAGAATCTTAGGACTTTATATGGTAATCCGTTCAATTGCGAGTGCATTGTCAATTAGAATTGGTGGACACATTCAGTTTATACGTCCTCTTATTTACCCAATGTCTGAAGCTGCTGCAAAAACTCATAAAAATAAGGATTTAACAGAAAAGCAAACTGAAGAGTTAAAAAGTTTAAGTGCCGCAATTGAAAATTATGGAAATTTCTTTTCACAAAACATATTTGTAGGGGCATCAGGACTTCTTTTGATTCAGACTACACTGAAGGAAAATGGATATGCTGTATCTTTGAAGCAATTGGCGCTATCTTCAATACCAATTGGGATAATTGCAATAATTTTTACTTTTATTCAAGTATATATTTATGATAAAAAAATAATTTTGAGCAAAGGAGGTAAAAAATAATGGAAATAAAAGCTCTTTTAAAACTTTTGACACAAATTATTTATATTCTTTGCGGACTTGTCAGTATAAGTACTGGAATTAGAGGATTGAAAAATGAAAAGGCAAAAATAGGAACATTTTTGTTTTGGACTATTCTTGGGATAATATTTATTTTTGGAGAAGCTATTCCATATAAGGTTACTGGCGGACTTCTTGTAATTCTTGCCATAATTACTGTAACAAAACAATTACATATTGGAAAATTTGAAAATATTTCTTCACAATTCAAAATCGCACAAAGTGAAAAATTAAAAAATAAAATTTTCATCCCAGCTGTATTAATTGGAATTGCCGCTTTTCTGATACTTCAATTTAAAATTGGAAAAACTGCTATACCACCTGCATTAGGTATCGGTGGAGGTTCGCTTGTCGCTCTTCTAGCAGCTGCAATTATCATAAAACCAAAATTTAGCGAAACAAATGAAGATACTTCAAAACTTCTTATGCAAATTGGTGCAACTGCCATTTTGCCACAGCTTCTTGCTGCATTAGGTGCTGTATTCACTAAAGCTGGAGTTGGAAAAGTAATAGCCGCCAGCATTTCATCTGTTGTTCCAACTGGAAATATCTTTGTAGGAATCGTTATTTATGCTATTGGAATGGTTATATTCACTATGATTATGGGAAATGCCTTTGCTGCATTTTCAGTAATAACTGCAGGAATTGGAATCCCATTTATTATCAAAAATGGTGGAAATCCAGCTATTATTGGTGCTTTAGGAATGACCGCCGGCTATTGCGGAACTCTTATGACTCCAATGGCAGCAAACTTTAATATTGTCCCTGCTTCAATTTTGGAAATAAAAGATAAATATGGAATTATAAAAGTCCAAGCTCCAATGGCTTTATTACTGCTTGTAACACATATTATA
The DNA here is from genome assembly GCF_018128225.1 of Leptotrichia sp. oral taxon 218. Classification (NCBI taxonomy): domain Bacteria; kingdom Fusobacteriati; phylum Fusobacteriota; class Fusobacteriia; order Fusobacteriales; family Leptotrichiaceae; genus Leptotrichia; species Leptotrichia sp. oral taxon 218. Next base: position 1,241,086 of record NZ_CP072377.1, read on the forward strand.
CTTATGCTGCTGTTATTTGGAGTAAAATAAAACTGAAAATACTATGTTTATTGAGATTTCTAAATTTTTACAAACAAGTAAATTAAAAAAAAATCTAGAAAGGAGAGTATGAAATTATAAATTAAATCTATTTTTATAAAATCATATAAAAAATACTATGAAAATATTAGTTACTGGCTTTGACCCTTTTGGAGGTGAGCCCATAAATCCTGCCATTGAATCAGTTAAAAAATTGCCTGATAATATTGCAGGAGCACAAATTATCAAATTGGAAATTCCGACAGTAAAAGGAAAATCTATTAAAAAAATTGAAAAAGCTATTGAAGAGCACAATCCAGATG